>JAGNSY010000146.1 GCA_017987825.1 Sphingorhabdus sp.
CTCTCACCATGAGCATCACATTTGACATTGCCGAAGCGCAGCGCGTGTTTGTCGAACGCATCGACATCAACGGCAACACAATCACGCAGGACAAGGTCGTGCGTCGCGAATTCCGCCTGAACGAAGGTGATGCGTTCAACAGCATCGGCGTAAAGCGGACCACGGATCGCATCAAATCGCTTGGCTATTTCCAGGAGGATCTGGAAGTTGAACAGTCCGAAGGAAGCACGCCGGACCGGATCGTTCTGACGACCAATGTGGAAGAAAAAGCGACGGGTGAACTTTCGCTGTCCGCTGGCTTCTCCTCGATCGAGAATTTCATTTTCCAAGGCTCGATCACACAACGCAATTTCCGCGGTAAAGGCCAGGAACTGCGTACGAACATTTCCTATTCCAGCTATTCCAAATCGGCTGAAATCGGTTTCACCGAACCCTATTTGTTTGACCGTTCGATCGCCCTTTCGGGCGACATTTTCCGTCGCGATCTGTCGAGCTTCAACTTCTTCAACAATGATCGCAACACCACCTACGAACAGGCAACGACCGGATTTCAGCTGCGTACCGGCGTTCCTATCAACGAATTTCTGTATTTTCAGGCCCGTTATGGTTTGAGCTATGACGATATTTCGCTTGATCGCGGCTTATTCTTTACCGATCCGGACGGCACAGGTCCGCTGCCTTCGACATGCGACCCAGTTTTGGCAGGTCGCTTCCTATGCGACGCAATTGGCAAGCGATTGACTTCTACGCTGGGCTATACGCTGCTCTACGATACCCGCGACAACCGAATTCGGCCAACGCGCGGCCACAGCTTGAGCATCAGTCAGGATTTCGCAGGACTTGGCGGTGATGTTCGCTACGTCCGCACGCGACTGAATGCCGACAAGCATTTTAGAGTAACCGATAGCGGCTTCATCTTCTCGCTGTCTGCCGAAGGCGGCTATGTTCACCCGCTTGAAAATCGCGGTTCGCCCGCGCTTGGCATCGACGATGTTCGCCTGACCGACCGCTTCTACCTCGGCGAGCCGCAAATTCGTGGTTTTGACATTCGCGGCGTCGGTCCTCGTGTGCAGCGTATTTTCTTTGATGGGGGAATTGAGAACGGCGTGCCGGTCAACGTTCCGCGTCTTGATCGCAAGCAGATACAGGATGATGCGATCGGTGGTCGGGCATATTATCTTGCCCGTGCTGAACTTCAGATACCGCTCGGAAGCGGTGCGAAAGAACTTGGACTGCGTCCATCGGTGTTCATCGACGCGGGTGCTGTCTTCAAGGTGACCACGCCGATCTTGCAGACAATCCAGCAAAAATCGGCCGCATCTGCCACCACACCGAGCTTGCCATTGTTCTACACAGTTAACACCTCAGGAACGACTCCGGTGCTGGAAACAACCACCGTTGCGACCAACCCCGATGGTTCGGCTCGTGTACCGGTCTTGCAATTCGAAGAGCGCTTTTTTGGCGATAGCTGGAAACCGCGCGTTTCGGTGGGCGTAGGCGTAAACTGGAATTCGCCTTTCGGCCCGTTCAGGATCGATATAGCCCGCGCCCTGCTAAAAGAGCCTGGCGATGATACAAAATTATTTACATTCAACGTAGGAACCCAATTCTGATGAAATTTGCAATCAAGACCCTTTCGGCTACGCTGCTGGCGAGTGCTGCTCTTGCTGTTAGCCCTGCAAACGCGCAGGTTGCTGGTATAGCGACGCTCGATACGACCGATGCGATTATGCAGACCAAGGCATTCGCTCAGGCCTATCAGCAGATTGGCACCACCTTCACCAGCAACTCGCAGATGATCCAGACAAAGCGCAAGGAAATCAATGATATCAATGCGCAGCTGGATACTAACAAAGACAAGAACCTGACCCAGGAAGAACTGGATGCGGCAATCAAGGCGAAAAATCCGTTGCTGACCCAGTTGGAAACCAAGGAAAAGGAAATTGCTCAGCTTCAGCAGCCGATCGTTACAGCGCAAGCTTTTGCGGTTGAAAGCATTGCCGATCGTTACGCTGCTGCGCAGCAACAGGTTGTGACGCAAAAGAAGATTAGCATGATTTTGGCACCCGATGCGTTCATCTGGGCACCCGAAGCCGTTGATGTGACCAAAGCAGTGACTACAGCTCTTGATGCAGCCGCGCCTTCGGTTGGTATTACGCCACCTGCAAACTGGCAGCCCAAACAGTCGACCGGCCCGCTTTACGAACAGATCCAGCAGCGTTTGCTGACCGCTGCCCGCATGCAGGCGATCCGCAATGCACAGGCACAGCAGGCTGCGCAACCGCAGGGCACTGCTCCCGCTGCACCTGCTCCGCAACAGCCGCAGCCTGAAAGCCGCTAATTTCGATGAGTGATTTCGCCAATTACGATGTCCGGCGGGTGATGGCGGTGCTTCCGCACCGCTATCCGATGCTGCTTGTCGACCGCGTCCAGGAACTGGTCGTCGATGAACGGATTTCGGCCATCAAGGCGGTCACGATCAACGAAGGCTTTTTTCAAGGGCATTTTCCTGGTCGTCCGATCATGCCGGGCGTTTTGATTGTCGAGGCGCTGGCACAGGCTGCGGGCGTGCTTGCCATGGAAAGCTTCGGGCTCGCCGGTTCGGGCAAGCTGGTTTACTTTATGGCGATCGACAATGCCAAATTCCGCGCTCCGGTCGAGCCGGGCTGCCTGCTCACTCTAAACGTCCAGTTCACGCAAAAGCGACCCCGCGTCTGCAAATTTGCGGGGCAGGCGTTGATTGGCGATCAGGTTGCCGCAGAGGCGGAATTCATGGCGATGATCGCCGACCCACCAGCGTAACGCAAAGCTCTCCAGAAAGCTTGCAATTGAGCGGATGCGTCGCTAAGGGCGGCGCTTCGCAAATCCTGGATCCGGTCGGAAACCGGGCCGAAAAGGAGAAATGATATGAAAAACGATATCCATCCCGAGTATCACATGATCAAGGTGCAGATGACAGACGGCACCGTCTTCGAAACCCGCTCTACCTGGGGCAAGGAAGGCGATACGCTGCAACTCGACATCGATCCGACCTCGCATCCGGCATGGACCGGCGGGCGTGGCACCATGCTTGATGCAGGCGGCCGTGTTGCGCAGTTCAACAAGCGTTTTGGCGGGCTTACGCTCAAGAAATAAGCCTTTGGGCCAGTGGATTTGAAAGGTGCCGGGTTGACGCCCGGCATCCTTTGCACATAAGGACGCGCCTGCCTTTCTACAGGTGCTGTGGCGACCGTAGCTCAGTTGGTTAGAGCGCTGGTTTGTGGTACCAGAGGTCGCGGGTTCGGATCCCGTCGGTCGCCCCATTTTTCCTTACATTAGTAGCTGACAAACAGGTTGCGTAATATTATTGCGCAGACTCGTAATTTCTCGCGACTCGTAAGGATGCTGCCATGCCCGCGCTTTGGGACCTGCCCGATTTCGACGCCCATGAATCGGTGCATATGTTTGATGACCCGAATACCGGTCTGCGCGCGGTGATCGCGATCCATTCGACACATCTGGGCCCGGCAGCGGGCGGGACGCGTTTCTGGCACTATGCCGATCAGCAAGCTGCTTTGACCGACGCGCTGCGTCTGTCACGCGGGATGAGCTACAAAAATGCGATGGCTGGCTTGCCCGCTGGCGGTGGCAAAGCGGTGATCCTTGCCGATACCAACCGCAATAAACCACGTGAACTGCTCGATGCCTTCGCCCGTGCGGTTGATTCACTCGGCGGCCGCTACATCACCGCGCAGGATGTTGGCATGTCGGAAGAGGACATGGTCACCCTTTCGCAAACCACCCAGCATGTCGCGGGCTTGCCGGGGCAGGGGGGTGATCCGGGACCCTATACCGCACGTGGCGTGTATCTGGGCGTCAAGGCAGCGGCCAAGCGCGCGCTGGGCAGTGAAGACGTCAAAGGCATGCATATTGCGATTCAAGGCGTCGGCAGCGTTGGTGGCGGCCTTGCCCGCTATCTTGCTTCGGAGGGTGCCAAGCTGACGCTGGCAGATGTCAACGAAGCTCGTGCCGCCGCGCTTGCGGATGAACTCGGCGCCGAAACCGCCCCGACAGATGCAATCATGGCAGTCGAAGCCGATATCTTCAGCCCTTGTGCATTGGGGGCGGTCTTAACAGAAGCAAGCGTTGCTGCGTTGAAGGTGAAGGCGGTCGCTGGCGGCGCAAACAACCAGCTGGCAACCGCTGCTCAGGGACGCCAGCTTGCGGACAGGGGCGTTGTCTATGCCCCCGATTATGTGATCAATGCAGGCGGCATCATCAACGTGCTGCGCCATATCGACCAGGCCGATGATGCCGCGATCAACGCGCGCATCGATACCATTCCCGGACGTCTGCACCAGGTTTGGGATGAAAGCGAAGCCAGCGGAGATACCCCTGCTGAGGTAGCAGATCGCATCGCCCAGCGGTTGATTGGGCGGTAAGCTCTAGCTCACCAATTTACCTATTTTGTGCGTGATCAGCCTGTTGATCAGGAAATGAAGCCGTATCCATAGACCGCATCACGTCCGGGCTCGCCCAAGTCGCGGGCTTCGGCTTCGAGGCGCTTTATGCATTTGAGCCGCGTTGCCGGGCTTTTGCTGCCGGTGCACCGCGCCATCCAAGCGGCTACATGCGGCGTGGCAAAAGACGTCCCGCTCTGTCGTGCGGTCTTGCCCCCCGGGGCCGCTGCTGTGACGTCGACCCCAAGAGCTGCAACGCGAACATAGCGACCTTGGTTGGCATAGCGGTAAACGCGTAGATCTTTGTCGACTGCCGTTACTGCAACAACATCGGGCAATGCTGCCGGATAGGCGGGCGCCGCAGTTGGGCCACCATTTCCGGCGGCGGCAACGATCACATGCCCCATTCGGCTGGCCTTACCGACAAGTGTATCGAGTATCTTGTTCCTCGGCCCAGCCAGGCTGATGTTGATCACCGGCACCTGCTGCTGCACCATCCAGTCGAGCGCACGCACAATCGCGTCTGCCGAGGTATAGGGCCTGCCCACGCCGCTTTGGAAAATGTTCGCCGAATAGATGGTTGCAGCCCCCTCGCTGGCCAGAAGCGAGGCGATCGCGGTGCCATGTTCAGTAGGAACCGTCTTGATGCTGCCGCTGAAGTCGCGCGTCTGCAAGCTGAGCTTTGACAACGCCTTATGACCCGCGACCCCGGTGTCGATCATTCCAATTTTTAGCGTTCCGGATTTGGCCTTGATGTTGCTGCTACCCTTTGCGGAAACGCCACCCTGCGGCGTGAACAACAGCCCATAGAAATGCGACAGATCATAGCTTCCTAGTCCGTCAGTGCTTCGCATCAAATCAAGTG
>JAGNSY010000147.1 GCA_017987825.1 Sphingorhabdus sp.
CGATGCCGTGCGCTGCGGCAGCCTGTGGATTCGCTTCGTCGACGGTGCCCGCGCCGAGTCCGGGCCTGACGCGCCGGCGCCGGCGCGCGGCGTGCGCGGCACGATGGTGCTCGCCCAGCCACCGGCATTGGTGGCAGTGCGGCTGCCCGCCAGTAGCAGGTCAAGCTGGAATGTTACCGAGGTTACGGTTCCGGTCATCCGGACACTGCCGCCCCCTGCTCTGTTTGTGGTCGTACACGAAGGCTGGCCGTTAACGGTGGACACTCGGATTTCATCACCGCTGACAATGAAATTGCTGTTACCGTTTGTGACCGAAAGCGTCGGCTTGGCCGGAGCAGTCCAGGCCGTCATGACAAGCGAAGTGTTGAAAAGTGTCGTGCCTCCGCGATTGGCGCCGAGGCCCGAAATATGGATGACGGGATCGCGAACGGGGGCGCTGAACGTCAATGTCATTGTGCCGCGATTGGCGCAGCGTGGGGTCGCGGTCGAACAACCCGTCGGGAGAACATCGATGTCGACCGCATCGGTAGTCGCTGCAATAGCGGGTGACAGCATGGCTGTGGTAATGCCGCCCGTTGCATTTAACGGGTTGGATGGATCAAACACCGATGCATTGGAACCCGCAATAGTAACAACCATCGTTGTCGTGCCTGGATAGGTTTTGGTGACAGGATTGGTCCCGCTGCTGCTCGAGGGCGTCTGATTGGCGCTCGCAATTGTGGCCAAGATGCACATAACCAACACGACGGACAGCCACGCCCAAAAACGGGTGGCTGTCATGCCGTCGAAGCTGACTTTGGCGCAAGAAAGGCGTTTCGTACGATTCACAGCGTCTTTGATGCCCTGAATTGCTTTATTAATGATAAACAATGCCGCGATTCTGCGGCTTTCGAGATGTAAAATCTCGCCCATTCGGACCAGATTGCCGCTGTGCGTTAACCTTTATTGGTGGGGATCAAGGCCATCCACACCGCAATCGCGGCAATTGCGGCGGTATCGGCGCGCAGGATATTCGGCCCAAGCGACACCGGCATCGCCTGCGGATGCGCGCGGATTGTGGCATTTTCTTCGTCATTGAATCCGCCTTCGGGGCCGATCAGGATGGCGGACCTCATCTGCTCGCCTGATTTCAACACGCCGGCCATCGGTGTGCCGCCGCGTTCATCACAAAACAGCAAGGTCCTGTCCGCCGGCCAGTCGCGCAAAAGCGCATCCAGTTTGGACAGCTCGACGATTTCTGGAAGCGCCGTGCGTTCGCACTGCTCCGCCGCCTCGATCATCTGGCTGCGCAGCCGGTCTTCCTTCAGCTTGTCGGCAACGCAGCGTTGGGTCAAGACAGGCACAAAGCGGGCAATACCCAGTTCGCAGCTTTTTTCGGCGACCCAGTCGAGCCGATCCTTCTTGATCAGTGCCTGACAGAGCCACAAATCGGGAGCAGCCTCGCGTTCACGCAATTTGCCCTCTATGGTCAGAACAAGATCGCGTTTGCCGGTGGCGGCAACGGTCGCCAGATACTCGCCTGTCCGGTCGTCGAACAGCTTGACCGGCGCGCCCTCTTTCAGCCGCATGACGTGCAACAGATAATGCGCTTGCCCGCCCGCGATGCGGATTTCGCTGCCTTCAGAAAGCGGCTCATCAACGAAGAGGCGCGGGGTTGAATGCGGCGGCCAGGCAGGGGTTTGAACCATCGCCCCAGCATAGCCTTCGACAAGCGGCGGGCAAGGCGTTATGTAGGTCCCGATGTCCGCAACCACCCCTCCCGACACAGAAATTCAAGGCCTTATCCGGCTGTTGCCGGCCAGCCTGCGGCCATTTGCCCTGCTCGCGCGCTTTGACCGGCCAATCGGCTGGTGGCTGCTCTTCTGGCCGTGCGTCTATGGGTTGGCGCTAGCGGGTGGCGCGTTCAGCCATTGGCAGTTGGTGCTCTGGATGCTGCTGGGGGCGATTGCGATGCGTGGTGCGGGCTGTGTGTATAACGACATTGTCGACCGCGATCTCGATGCCAAGGTCGCGCGCACCGCCAGCCGACCGCTGGCCAGCGGTGCCGTTAGTCTGAAAGCGGCATGGGCATGGCTGTTCCTGCTGTGCGCCATCGGCCTGCTGGTGCTGGTGCAGCTGCGCATCGAGGCGATCTTTGTGGCGTTGTGCAGCCTTGCCTTGGTTGCGGCTTATCCCTTCATGAAACGCATCACTTGGTGGCCGCAGCTCTGGCTGGGGCTGGTGTTCAGCTGGGGTGTGCCGGTCAGCTGGGTGACGGTGACGGGACGCGCCGATGCCGCAATGCTTTGGCTCTATGGCGGGACGATCTTCTGGGTCGTGGGTTATGACACCATCTACGCAATGCAGGATCGCGAAGACGACGCGCTGGTCGGAATCCGCTCGACCGCGTTGCGCATGGGGGAGCATATCCGCAGCGGGGTAGCCTTATGCTATCTGCTCGCATTGGCGGGCTGGAGCATGGCGATCTGGAGCGCGCGACCGCAAGGGCAGGCGCTGGTTGCGCTCGCGCCCGCCGCTTTCCACTTGGCATATCAAATTGCTTCGCTCAAAAAGGATGGAAGCAATGCGCTCGGCCATTTCCGGTCGAACAAGCTTGCGGGGCTTTTGGTAGCCCTCGCCTGCCTTGTTGTTGGCGCTTCAGGCTAAAACAGAGGGAGAGTTTATGGGCAACCGGCGGCTGGGGAAGAGTGCGATTGTCGTTTCCGACATCTGCATGGGAACGATGACCTTCGGGTCGCAGGCGGACGAGGCAGTCGCGCACCGCGTGCTCGATATGAGCCTCGATGCCGGCATCAACTTTTTCGACACCGCCGAAGGCTATCCCGTGCCCCCCGATATCAAATGGGTCGGCCGCACCGAAGAGATTGTCGGCCGCTGGCTGAAGGGCAAAAACCGCGATGCGATCATCCTCGCGACCAAGGTTTCGGGTCCCAGCCATGTCTGGTTCAAATCGCCCAAACGCGGCGGGATGACCGCACTCGACCGGCGCAACATCACCGTCGCGGTCGAAGACAGCCTGCGCCGCTTGCAAACCGACTATATCGATCTCTACCAGACGCACTGGCCCGACCATGGCACGGCTTATGAGGAAACGATGGAGGTGCTCGACGAGCTGATCCGTGCGGGCAAGGTACGGATTGTCGGCTGTTCGAACGAAACCAGCTGGGGTCTGATGAAATCAATCCAAGCGTCCGAGAGGTTGGGCGTGGCGCGCTACCAGACGATCCAGAATAATTTCTCGATCAACAACCGCCGGTTCGAAGATGAGCTGGCGCAAGTCTGCCGCGAGGAAGGCGTCAGCTTGATTCCCTATTCGCCGCTGGCGGGCGGGGTGCTCTCGGGCAAATATCAGGATGGCGGGCGACCCGAGGGCGCACGCTTCACCCGCTATATGGACATGCTCGATTCGCGTCAGGCCGTCATGGCACGGCGCTTCGCCGGGCCGCGCGCGCTTGAATCGACCGCAAAGATTTTGGAAATCGCCAAGGAAGCAGGGATGTCCCCCGTCACGCTAGCGACCGCTTGGTCCAAACAGCATGATTTCGTCGCCTCGACCATTGTCGGGGTTAGCACGGTTGAACAATGCGCCGAGATTTTCGCGGCGACCGAGCTGGTTTTGTCCGACGATGTGATGAAGGCGATCCACAAGGTGACCAAGGAAATCCTCTATCCGATGGGGTAGGGGTTAGAGGCCAAGCACTTTCCGCAATTCCGCGTTGATGCGGCTCTGCCAGCCGGGGCCGGTCGCGCGGAATTTTTCCAGCACCGCGCTGTCGAGGCGCAGCGTTACCTGCTGTTTGGGGTCGGCAGATTTTGGCCGCCCCGGTTTGGTAAGCGTGCCGTCGGCAGGACGGATAAGTTTGTTACCCTTATAGACGGCCGCACGACGGAACATATCATCAGTCCACTCAATATCGTCATCGTCCGGATCAATCCAGGGTTCTGAGGCGGGCTTTGTGTTCGGGTTCATGGGCTTGCCTTAATGTAATGATCCGTCGATTTCCGTCGCGGGGTGTCCAAACCAGACTGACGCGCTGGCCATTCAAATAGCCCCAGACGCGATAACGGCGTTCGCCATAATCTTTCCTGTCGTCTTCGATCTCGACATAATCGCCCTCGAAAACGAGAGCTGATTCAGCAATGTCGAGGCCGCGTTCTTCCAAGATTTTGAGACGTTTGGCTTCATCATACTCGATCTTCATCGAGGGGCTTTCGTACCGCTCGGCAACAAACCCCTGCATCAAGCGGGCATGTTGCTGCCGATTGAATACCACCTAAGGATTTATGTAACTACAAAAACTGGAAAGTCAACCCTATTCGGCCGCGAGCAATTGCTCCGCCCCGCCCAAGTCAACGCTCACCAATCGCGAGACGCCTTGTTCGACCATCGTCACGCCGAACAGGCGGTGCATGCGGCTCATCGTCACGGCATTGTGGGTGACGATCAGGTAACGGGTGTCGGTTTCGTGGGTCATCGTGTCGAGCAGGTCGCAGAAACGCTCGATATTGGCGTCGTCCAAAGGCGCGTCAACTTCATCGAGGACGCAGATCGGCGCTGGGTTGGTGAGGAACAAGGCGAAGATCAAAGCAACGGCAGTCAGTGCCTGTTCGCCGCCCGAAAGCAGGGTCAGCGATTGCAGCTTTTTGCCCGGCGGCTGGGCAAAGATTTCAAGTCCGGCTTCAAGGGGGTCGTCGCTGTCGATCAGGGCCAGATGCGCCTGACCACCGTTGAACAGCGTGCTGAACAGCCGTTGGAAATGCTGGTCAACGGTTTCAAAGGCGGCGAGCAGGCGGCTGCGACCTTCGCGGTTGAGGCTGCCGATCGAGCCGCGCAAGCGGTTGATCGCGAGCGATAATTCCTCGCTCTCGCTCTGCCCCTTTTCAATTTCGGTTTCGAGTTCGGTGAGTTCGTCTGCAGCGATCAGATTGACCGGGCCGATCCGCTCGCGGTCGAATTGCAGCTTTTCGAGGCGGCTCGATTCCGCCGAAGCGTCGCCCAGTTCGCCTTCCTCAAAGCCATGCTTTTCGGGCAATAAAGGCGGCGGGCATTCGAAGCGTTCGCCCGAAATCCCGGCCATTTCGCGGCGACGGGCGTCCTGGTTCTCGGCGCGCGCCTCGGCCCCGGCGCGTTGCTCGCGCGCGGAGGAAACTGCCTCTGCAGAAGCGGCCAACTGGGTTTCGAGCGCCTTGAGTGCCGCTTCGCTCGCTTGCTCAGCGGCTTGAAGTGCGGCGAGTTTTTCACCAACCGCCGCCTTGTCGGTTTCGACTGTGG
>JAGNSY010000020.1 GCA_017987825.1 Sphingorhabdus sp.
CCGTTGCCGGGCTGATCGCCGGGGTGAACGACATCTGCGCCGATATGGGGATCAAACCCGGCCCCAATCGCGAGGGGCTGGAACTTGCCTTGCAGAGCATCGTGCTGGCGTCGGCGGCTGCGGGCAAACCTGCCTTTGATGGGGTGAATAACAGGCTGGACGATATGGGCGGGCTGGAGGCGGAATGCGCACAGGGTCGCTGCTATGGCTTTGCTGGCAAGACGTTGATCCACCCCAATCAGGTCGCCATCGCAAACGCCGCGTTCGGCCCGACTGACGATGAAGTGGCGGAGGCCAAAGCGTTGATCGCGGCGTCAACCGGCGGGGCACAGCGGCACAAGGGCAAGATGATTGAAAGCATGCATGTCGAAGAAGCGCGAAGGACGATAGAACGTTCTCGACATAAGATGGGCAGTTAGACTAACTGCGCTCATGCCCGCGCTTCGCCTATTCATTCTGCTGTTGTCGTTCAGCCTGTGTGGCGCGGTTGCGATTGCCAAACCCGTCACAGAAACAGACTTACGCAAGCATGTCGAGATTTTGGCGTCGGATGATTTTGAAGGCCGGGCGCCCGGTACCGAAGGTGAACGCAAGACGCTGGCCTATCTGGAAAGCCAATGGGCAAAAGCAGGGTTGAAGCCCGGTGCACGCGACGGTGGCTGGTATCAGCCGGTCGAACTCGTCAGGCGCGGGCCAAAGCAGGCCAGCGTCCAATTTTATGCCAAGGGTGACAAGCTGCGCATTGTCAGCGACGACATTTTGCTGGTCGGCAGGGATGCGGCTTATAAAACAGCCAAACTGCCATCAATCTTTGTCGGCCACGGGGTTAACGCCCAAGGCAAGGTCGCTGCGGATGTGAACGGCAAACTAGCGTTTCTTCTAGCCGATGACGCCGAGTTTCTGCCGTCTGACATGAAAGCGGCGCGTAACCGCCGCACAGCGTTGATCGATGCCGGCGCTGCCGCGGTCATCTCGATTTCCGGCGAACAGTTTGATTTTCCGATCTATCGTCGGGCGTTTTTATCCCGTCCGACCAGTTGGGCAGCGCGGGACAAGCGCGCCGACATCGAAGGGGCGGTCAGCCCGCAATATATGGTCGCACTGGTAACCGCAGCAGGTGGCGATTGGGACAAATTGCGCGCAGCTGCACGGTCTGTCGACTATGCGGGTCAGTCATTGGGATTGACGGTCGACCTTGATGTCCAGAGCGAAGTCGAACGGATCAACAGCAACAACATCATCGGTAAAATTGCAGGGCGCAAACCCGGAAGCGGTGCCGTGATTTTCATGGGGCATTGGGACCATTTCGGCATCTGCCGGCCGGAAGGCGAGGAGGACCGGATCTGCAATGGAGCGGTCGATAACGCCAGCGGCTTGGCCGTGCTCACCGAAGTGGCCAAACGTCTGGGGAAGGCGAAGTTGGATCGCGACATTTATTTTGTTGGCACGACAGCCGAGGAATCGGGATTGCTGGGCGCTCGCGCCTTCGCCGCCGACCCTGCGGTTCCCCTTGACCAGATAAAGATTGTGCTCAACGTCGATACGGTTGCGATCGCACCCAGAGGTGCCAAGGTCGCCATCATCGGGCGAGGCAAAACCGGCCTTGACGCCGAAGTCGAAGCAGTCGCGCGCAAGTTGAAACGCAAGATCGAACCATCGACTGATGCGAACGCGTTCCTCCAGCGGCAGGATGGTTGGGCGCTGACTGAGAAAAATGTGCCAGCCTTGATGGTCGGTGGGGCTTTCGCCGATCTCGGCAAGATGGAGGCCTTTTTGAAGACCGACTATCATGGCCCCAGAGACGAGGTTGTCGAGACGCTCCAGCTTGGCGGCGCTGCCGAAGATGCCGACCTGCATGTCGAGCTTGGCCGCTATTTTGCCGATGCGCGCAAATTCAAGCCGAAAAAGGCTGAGAAGGGGACTGGCGAATAACCGGTTCACTGTTTACATGGGCCGCCACGACTCGACACCCAGACAAAGCAAAGTGGCACCATGAAATCCGATAAAATCCGCCTCGGCCTGACCTTCGACGATGTGCTGTTGCAGCCTTGTGCCTCGGATATCCTGCCCAGCCAGGCCGATACCCGAACCCGGATAACCCCCGATATTACATTGAACATCCCGATCATGTCGTCGGCGATGGATACCGTCACCGAAGCGCGCATGGCGATTGTGATGGCGCAGTTGGGCGGCATTGGCGTTCTCCACCGCAACCTGTCGATCGAAGAACAGGCTGCAGCAGTGCGTCAGGTGAAACGCTTTGAATCGGGTATGGTCGTAAATCCGATCACGATTGCGCCCGATGCAACCTTGGCCGAAGCGCAGTTGCTGATGGCGGAAAACCGCATCTCGGGCATTCCCGTTGTGGAAGCGAGCGGCAAGCTGGTCGGCATCCTGACCAACCGTGATGTGCGCTTTGCTGAAAACCCGATGCAGCCGGTGTCCGAGTTGATGACCCGCGATAATCTGGCAACAGTGCAAACCGGCGTTTCGCAGGAAGAGGCGCGGCGGTTGCTGCATCAGCGCCGGATTGAAAAGCTGCTGGTCGTCGACAACGCCTTTCATTGCGTGGGCCTAATCACCGTCAAGGACATTGAAAAGGCTGTGACCTATCCCGACGCCACCAAGGATGCGACTGGGCGCTTGCGCGTTGCCGCCGCAACCACCGTCGGCGAAAAGGGCATCGAACGCACCCGCGCGCTGGTTGAGGCCGAATGCGATGTCATCATCGTCGATACCGCCCACGGCCATAGCAAGATGGTTTCGGTCGCGGTTGCCGAAATCAAGAAGATGTCGAGCAAGGTTCAAGTGATTGCAGGCAATGTTGCGACTGCAGAAGCCACGCGCGCGCTGATCGACGCAGGTGCCGACGGCGTTAAGGTCGGTATCGGCCCGGGTTCGATCTGCACCACGCGCGTTGTTGCGGGGGTTGGCGTACCGCAATTGACCGCGGTGATGGATGCGGCAGAAGAAGCCGCGAAGTCGGGCATTCCGGTGATTGCAGACGGCGGTCTGCGTACTTCGGGCGATCTGGCCAAGGCCTTGGCGGCTGGTGCGTCGAGCGTGATGGTCGGCTCTTTGCTTGCGGGCACCGAAGAGGCGCCGGGCGAAACCTTCCTTTATCAAGGCCGTGCTTACAAAAGCTATCGCGGCATGGGCTCGGTCGGCGCAATGGCGCGCGGATCGGCAGATCGCTATTTTCAACAGGATATCAAGGACCAGCTGAAGCTGGTGCCTGAGGGAATTGAAGGCCAAGTGCCGTTCAAGGGCCCCGCGTCTGATGTGATCCACCAGCTGGTCGGCGGGATCAAGGCGGCGATGGGCTATACCGGCGCCGCGACGATTGCCGACCTACAGGAACGCGCGCGCTTTGTGCAGATAACCAATGCCGGTTTACGCGAAAGCCATGTTCACGACGTAACAATCACACGGGAAGCCCCCAATTATCCGACGCGTTGAGTTGGCGGAATGACACCCGCCGCCAGAGTTCAGGCCGCAATCGAGCTGCTCGATGCCATCATCGTGGCGACGCGGGACAAGGGTGCATCTGCTGACCGTGTGGCGGCCGCATTTTTCGCAGCGCGGCGATATGCTGGATCAAAGGATCGCCGTGCGGTGCGCGACCTTGCTTGGCGAGCTATCCGAACATTTGGCGATAGACCCGAAAATGGCCGTTCTGCTTTGGTCGCTCTGGCAGACACGGACGATGAGCTGACTGCCTTGTTTGATGGCCTTGCTTATGGCCCGGCTCCTATTGCAGTAGATGAGCCGCGCGCGACGGGCGGCGTTCTGCCTGAATGGGTCAAGCCTTTATTCTCGGCATTGGTCACCGAAGACGAATATCCCGCTTTGCTCGAAAGGGCGCCGCTCGACATTCGTGTGAACCGATTGGTTGCGGATCGCGACTCTGTGGCAAAAAACCTGCCGGAGGCAACCTCACTACCCGAAAGCCGTGATGGGCTGCGATTACCAACCGGATTTTCGATCGAGAGCAGTGATCTCTACACCTCCGGCGCTATCGAAGTGCAGGATTTTGGCAGTCAGTTGATTGCCGAAGCCTGCAACGCGCGCGCCGGGATGACCGTTCTCGATCTCTGCGCCGGGGCAGGGGGCAAGACGCTGGCACTTGCATCGCATATGGCAGGGCAGGGGCGGCTTGTGGCTGCCGACACCAACCGCGACCGCTTGTCACAACTGCCACCGCGTGCTGCGCGCGCCAAGGCCGGGTTTATTGAAACCCTGTTGCTCAATCCGAACAAGGAAAAGGCCGCACTCGACGATTTGGCTAGTGCATGCGACGTTGTCCTCATCGATGCGCCCTGTTCGGGCAGCGGCACATGGCGGCGCAATCCGGAAACCCGCTGGCGGCTCGACCAGCGCGATCTCCAACGGCTGGTTTCGGAACAGGCGCGCCTGCTGGATCTGGCGTCTGCGCTGGTGAAGCCGGGCGGGCATCTGGTCTATGCGGTCTGTTCGCTTTTTGCCTGTGAGGGTCGGGAACAGATTGAGGCCTTTCTGTCGCGCCATCCGGACTTTGCAGCAGCGCAACCGGATTTCGCCACAGGCAGGGCAGATGGTGCAGGCATCTTGCTAACCCCGGCTCATGACGGTAGCGATGGCTTCTACTTGGCGCGTTTGCACAAGCTGTGATAGCGGGGGCTACCGGTGTCTAATGTCTGGAAGCTGATTATGCGTTTCTCTCCCCCAGTTATTGCTTTGTCTGCCGTCTTCCTGATGGCGTCGAGCGCCAGCATCGGCAAAAAGGCCGACCACGATATTGATCCGCAGTCGGTGACTCTTGTCGCTGAGGGCGTGGCTGCGCAAAAGGCAGGGCAATATGACAATGCGCTGGGGTGGTTCGAAACCGCACTGGCGGTCGATCCACGCAATCGCGCCGCTTTTGTCGGCATGGCAGAGGTCTCAGCGCAGCAGGGGCTGAAGGGCAAAGCGATCTCTTTTTACAAGAGCGCGCTCGATATCGAACCCAATGATGTTGCCGTCATCGCCGCTCAAGGCGAATTGATGGCCTCCAAGGGCGCGCTCGATGCGGCCAAAAAGAACCTAGCACGCTTGCAGATACTGTGCCGGTCTAAATGCGGTGAAAGCGATCGCTTGGCAGCTTCGATCGAAAAGGCTGCAAACAAGGACGCGCTACAGGCTAGTGCTGTCGAGATTAAGCCAACGGTCGATAAGGCGAATTGACGCCTAAATCAGCGGCCCAAACTCGGCCACCACACCTTCATAAATCCGCCGTTTGAACGAGACGATAAGCTTGGGCAATTCCTGTGCCTCGGCCCATTTCCAGCGTGAGAATTCGGGGTGATGGGCTTCGATATTGATGTCTGCATCATCACCTTTGAAGCGCATCAGAAACCACCATTGCCTTTGCCCGCGCCAGCGCCCGCCCCAGATATTGCCCTGCAGTTCGGGCGGCAGGTCGTAAAAATATTCTTCGCGGCTGCGCGCCAACAGGTCGACATGGTCAGGCAGCAGGCCGGTTTCCTCGCCCAGTTCGCGGAATGCGGCGACTTCCGGATCTTCGCCATCATCGATTCCGCCTTGCGGCATCTGCCAGGCGTCACCCGGATTGTCGATGCGCTGACCAACAAAGACCAGCCCATCCCGGTTGGCGAGCATGATACCCGCGCAGGGGCGGTAGGGCAGGTCTTCGGTATCGCTCATACTTATGGCCTTAGGCGTCGGCCATCACTTCGGCCAGCATTGCTTTCAAGGCGGCTAGATTGCCGGCAACATCTTCCTTCGAAGACGGGATGCCTTTGCGCAAAGTGATATGGCCGTGGATATTGCCGTCGGCGCTGCGGTGCTGGACGGGAACGCCTGCAGCCTTAAGCGCCTCGACATAGGCAAGGCCTTGGTCGCGCAGCGGATCGAGGCTGGCGGTTGTCACCAGCGAAGGCGGCATACCTACTTGCGAAAATTTGATGGGCGCGCCGCGATAGTCATCGGCGTCGGCGGCATAGGCTGCGTGGAAATAATCCATCGAGTCCCGGGTCAACAAGAAACCCTCGGCAAAATCGCGCATGCTCTGCCAATCGTTGCTGTCGGTGACCACCGGATAGATTGGGTGCTGCACCAATACCGGCACCGCCGCTGGATTATCGCGCAGCGCCATTGTTGTGACGATGGTGAGGTTACCTCCGGCGCTATCGCCCGAGGTGACGAGGCCCGTGACTTCCAGCCCCAATTCAGCCGGGCTGCTGGCGATCCAGCGGGTTGCGGCTTCACAATCAACAGCTGCGGCGGGGAAGCGATGCTCGGGCGCAAGGCGGTAATCGATCGAGATGACCGGCATATCGAGCTGGCGTGCCGCCTCTGCACAATAGGGTCCGTAAATATCCAGATCGCCGATTACAAAACCGCCGCCATGATAAAAAACCATCACCGGGCCAGCACCACGGCTGTCGCGCGCATCATAGAGTCGCGCCGGAATTGCACCCGCGGGACCGGGGATCGAAAGGTCGCGAACAACGGCCAAATCGCCCAATTCTTCCTCGGCCATAG
Organism: Sphingorhabdus sp.; assembly: GCA_017987825.1. Lineage (GTDB taxonomy): Bacteria > Pseudomonadota > Alphaproteobacteria > Sphingomonadales > Sphingomonadaceae > Sphingorhabdus_B. The sequence continues at coordinate 6,523 of JAGNSY010000020.1, forward strand.
CACCCATCACCGTCATCATACCGCGCGCTTCCGTAGCGGAAAGTTCGTGCATCTTGGGGCCCGGCTGGGCGTTCAGCATATCAAGAAGGGCCTGCACATCGGGCCGCACAAAATGGTCGCTCATACTCTCTCTCCTGTCCTCATTTGCGAAAGGCATAACCCGAACGTAAAGGCGCGTCCACGACAAAGCCCGACTGTGTCGCAAAACAGATTTCCTATTTGGATTTGGCGCAAAAGCGCGCATAAGGACGTCTTAACAGAACAATTAAAATCAGCGGGACTTTACGAAATGGCCACTGCCGCGCGCAGCATTGATACACAATCCCAAGCCGAAATCCCCCATCCCGAAGCCGTAGTGGTCCGCTTTGCGGGGGACTCGGGTGACGGCATGCAGCTAACCGGTGGACAGTTTACTCTGTCGTCGGCGCTGGCGGGCAACGACTTTGCGACCTTCCCCGATTTCCCTGCCGAAATCCGCGCACCGCAGGGCACGCTGTTTGGTGTTTCGGCGTTCCAGATCAATTTTGGCGCCTCGGAAATTGATACTGCTGGTGACGCGCCCGACGTGCTCGTGGCGATGAACCCGGCGGCGCTCAAGACCAATGTGACAGATCTGAAGCCGGGCGGCCTGATTATTGCCGACGAGGGCGAGTTCAACGCGCGTAACCTCGCCAAGGCGCAATATGATGTGAACCCGCTTGAGGACGACTCGCTCGGCAAGTGGCAGCTGGTGCATTTCAACATCAGCCAGCTGACGATGGATGCGGTGAAGCCTTTTGGCCTTGGCAACAAGGAAGCGCTGCGTTGCAAGAATATGTGGACACTGGGCTTGGCACTGTGGATGTTTGATCGCGACCGTGAACCGATCATCCAGTGGCTGAAGGAAAAGTTCGCCAAAAGCCCGATTTTGGCAGACGCCAATATCGCCGCGCTCAACGCAGGCCATGCTTACGGCGAAACCGCTGAAATCGGCAATCCCGGCGCCGTCGCCATTCCGCGCAAACATGTTGATGCAGCCCCCGCCGATCCCGGCCTTTACCGCACGATCAACGGGGCCGATGCAGCTGCCATGGGCCTTGTCGCGGGCTGCCAGCTGGCGGGCGTGAAGATGTTCTTCGGCGGCTATCCGATTACGCCTGCCTCGTCGATCCTGCACGCTCTGGCGCGGTTCAAGGAATATGGCGTTACGACTTTCCAGGCGGAGGACGAAATTGCGGCCATCGCTTCGGCCATCGGCGCATCCTATGCTGGGCAGTTAGGGGTTACCTCATCGTCCGGCCCCGGCATTGCGCTTAAGACCGAAGCCATTGGCCTTGCAGTGATGACCGAACTTCCGCTTGTCATCATCAATTCGCAGCGTGGTGGCCCTTCGACCGGCCTTCCCACCAAGACCGAGCAGTCCGATCTTTATCAGGCGGTCTATGGCCGCAATGGCGATACCCCGCTGCCGGTGATATCCGCGCGCAGCCCGAGCGATGTGTTCGATTGTGCGATTGAGGCCGTGCGCATCGCGACGCAGTTCATGACGCCGGTCATCTTGCTCACCGACGGATATATCGCCAATGCGGCTGAGCCTTGGAAGGTTCCGGATATGAGCAGCTACAAGCCGTTCCCGGTGAGCTTCCTCGATCATGTCCCCGAAGGCGGGTTCAAGCCCTATGGTCGCGATAACAAGCTGGCGCGCCCTTGGGTCAAGCCCGGCACGCCAGGGCTGCTGCACCGTATCGGCGGCATCGAGAAGGAGGTCGATACCGGCCACCTCAATTACTCGCCCGCCAACCACCAGGCGATGACCGACATCCGCAAGGGCAAGGTCGATGGCATTGCCGCGCACATCCCCGATCAGGATGTCTGCCTCGGCACCGAAGGCGGCAAGCTGGCGGTTGTCGGCTGGGGATCAACCTTTGGCCCGATCCATCAGGCGGTACGCCGGATGCGCGCAAAGGGCCATGATGTCAGCCATATTCATGTCCGCCATATCTGGCCGATGCCCGCCAATCTGGGCGATCTGCTCAAAAGCTATGACAAGGTGATTGTGCCCGAAATGAACACCGGCCAGTTCAAGACCGTGCTGCGCGATCAATTTCTGGTCGACGCAAAGCCGCTGAACAAGGTCAGCGGCCAACCCTTCCGTATCGCTGAAATTGAAGCTGCCATTGAGGAAGCACTCGCATGAACGACATGACTCCCATCCAGAAATCGTCCCCCAAGGATTGGGAAACTGACCAGGAAGTCCGCTGGTGCCCCGGTTGCGGTGACTATGCTATCTTGAAGGCGGTGCAGCGCACCATGCCGGAGCTAGGCCGCAAGCCTGAGGATACGGTGTTTATCTCAGGGATAGGCTGCTCGTCGCGCTTTCCCTATTATATGGAAACCTATGGCTTCCACACAATTCACGGCCGCGCGCCTGCGGTGGCGACGGGGGTAAAGCTCGCCAATCCCGATCTCGACGTCTGGATCATTACTGGCGATGGCGACGCGCTGTCGATTGGTGGCAACCACACGATGCACCTTCTACGCCGCAATCTCGATTGCCAGATACTGCTGTTCAACAATGAGATTTACGGCCTGACCAAAGGCCAATATTCACCCACCAGCCGCGTCGGTACCAAATCGCCCTCGACCCCGTTCGGTTCGGTCGATCGGCCTGCAACGCCTTGCGCCTTTGCACTGGGATCGGGCGCGCGCTTTGTCGCGCGCGGATTTGACGTTTCAAAGCATCTGCCCGACGTGCTGAAGGCTGCGCATGCGCATAAGGGCGCGGCGTTCATCGAAATTTTCCAGAACTGCATCGTGTACAACAAGGATGTGTTCGAGGATTTCGCCGCTCCCAAGGGTGCCGAGGCGCGCCAGTTGTGGCTTCAGGATGGCCAGCCGATGCTGTTCGACGGCGGCAGTAAGGGTATCGCGATGGACATGGAAACGCTGACCTTGAAGGTGGTCGGTGTGGCCGAAGGCGACTGGCAAGCGGCGGGTGTGATCGTCCACAATGTCAAAAACCGTGCGATTGCGCACATGCTGGTTGAAATGCCCTTCGGTGAATTTCCGATGGCACTCGGCGTGCTCTACGACGATCCGCGCCCGACCTTTGACAGCGCGGTAACCGAGCAGAATGCCAAACTGTCCGAAGGCAAGAAGCCTGACCTGCAGGCGCTGATCAGCAAGGGCCAGACCTGGACGGTTGAGTGAAGCACTAGGACATTGGCCTAAGTGTACTTTGTTTCTTTCTGCAATAATGCGGTTGCATGGATAATCTGACCCACAGCCTCGCTGGAGCGGTGCTTGGCCAGATGGGGCTGAAGCGCAAGACAGGGCTCGCCATACCGACGCTGATTATCGCGGCGAACCTGCCGGATATCGACGCGGTGGCGACGCTGCTCGGTGGGCATCAGCATCTGGCGATCCGGCGCGGGATTACGCATGGGCCGATTGCCATGCTGCTGTTGCCCCTCATTCTGTGGGCAATGATGATCGGTTATGACCGGTGGCAGACTAATCGCGGCACGCGACCGGAGAATCGGCTTCCGGTGCATGCGGGATGGCTGCTGGCCTTGGCCTATATCGGCACGCTCAGCCATCCGGCGCTCGATTGGCTCAACAATTATGGCATCCGGCTGCTAGAACCTTTCTCCAGCCAATGGTTTTACGGCGATACGCTGTTCATCATAGATATCTGGATATGGATTGCGTTGATCGGTGGCGTCTGGTGGTCGCGGCGGCTCGAAAAGCGGGGCGCCAGCGATTGGCGCCGTCCGGCACGGACCGCTTTGGTGCTTACATGCACCTACATCCTCGCCAATTATGCGATAACGACGGCAGCGGAACGAGTTGCCGACAACATACTTGTTTCGCGCGGAACACCTCGTGAGCGGATGGTTGTTGCGAGTCCCGTACCGGTCGCTTTTTGGAACCGCGAGATAAAGTGGAGATCGGGCAATCGTTACGGCGAGGGCGATTATTCGCTGATTGGTGGGTTGGAACTTCCTGTTGAGAGCCACTACAACAATCTGGGATCTTATCAGAAAACTGAAATCGCAAAAACCGGGGCAGATGCGCAGGCCTTTCTATTTTGGTCGCGTATGCCTTATGCAGAGAATAAGCCAGACGGCACATTGGTCATCCGCGACCAGCGTTTTGACGCCTCACCTGTGCGCAGCAATTTCGAACTGATCGTCAAGCAACCTTAGCCGCTACGCTGGAAAGCCCGTATGCCGCGCTGGCGGCTATATGTGTATCGGCGGATCATGACATCCATAGTCTGGTTCCGAAGAGATTTGCGGCTTGAAGATCAGGCAGCCTTGCTGGCGGCTGTGGCACGTGGGCGACCAATAACGCCAGTCTACATCCTCGACGATGAAACGCCCAAGCATAGGCGGATGGGTGGTGCCTCGCGCTGGTGGCTGCACCACAGCCTGAAGGCATTGGACGCATCGTTGCGGGAACGTGGATCGCGGCTGATCCTTCGACGCGGGTCTGCACCGCAAGTGCTGGCGCAACTCGCGCGCGAAGTGGGTGCATCGGCGATCCACTGCATGCGCCACTATGAGCCGTGGTGGCGAAATGCCGAACGGGCGGTGCAGGAAATTTTGCCAGTCGGAACAGCGCTGATCCGGCATGAAGGGCTTTATCTGCTCCCCCCCGGCAGCGTGAAGACCGGCAGCGGAGGCCAGTTCAAGATCTATACACCATTCTGGCGTGCCTTGGCGCAGCATATGCCGCCTGCCAAACCGCGCGCCGCGCCTGACCATATTCCAGCCCCGGAGCAGTGGCCCGAAAGCGACAATCTCGATAGCTGGGGCCTGCTGCCTTCAAAGCCCGATTGGGCAGGGGGCATGCGCGATTTCTGGTCACCGGGCGAAACCGGTGCTGCCGAACGGCTCGGCGATTTCCTCCCCAGGGCCAATCGCTATCAGGAAAAGCGCAATCTGCCGTCGACACCCGGCACCAGCTTCCTGTCGCCGCATCTACATTTCGGTGAAATCTCTCCCGCGACGATCTGGCATGCGGCGATGGATGCGGGCGGATCGGTTGAAACTTATCTCAAGGAATTGGTCTGGCGTGAATATGCCGCCAATGTGATCCTGCAATTCCCCGATTATGGTGTGCGCAATGCGCGGGCGGCGTTCGACCATTTCCCCTGGCGCGATTTAGCCGACACAGAAGTGCAGCACGACTATGTCAGCTGGACCAAGGGGCTGACCGGCTATCCGATTGTCGACGCCGGGATGCGCGAATTGTGGACAACCGGCTGGATGCACAATCGCGTCAGAATGATTGCGGCATCGTTCCTGATCAAACATCTGCTGATCGATTGGCGCGTGGGCGAGCAGTGGTTCTGGGACACACTGGTCGATGCCGACTATGCCTCTAACGCCGTCAACTGGCAGTGGACGGCGGGCAGCGGGGTCGACAGCAATATGTTCGTGCGCATCATGGCACCGCTGAGCCAATCAGAGAAATTTGATGCCGGTGCCTATATCCGGCAATGGGTGCCCGAACTGGCACATCTGTCCGATCCCTATATTCACGATCCCGACGAATATGGCGTACGGCCCGCAAACTATCCGGCAAAGATTATCGGCCACCGTGCAGCGCGCGAACGGGCCTTGGCGGCCTATGCGAGGATCAAGGAAAGCGGGTCAGTCGACAATGAGGCGATGGCCGGTCTCGAAGCCGCCGAGTAGCAACTGGGTGATGGCTTCGCCGACGACCGACGGGTCTTTGAGCGTGGCGGGGTCTTCGCCCGGATAGGCCTTGGCACGCATCGCGGTGCGGGTGCGCGAGGGGTCGACGATGGCGACGCGCACCGACGACAGATTCTGTACTTCCTCGGCATAGCTGAGTGCCAGATTTTCAAGCGCTGCCTTTGACGCGCCATAGGCACCCCAATAAGCGCGCGGTTTTTGCCCGACGCTGCTGGTCAGAACCACCACACGACCGGCATCGCTTGCGCGCAGCAAGGCGTCAAACGAGGCAATCAGCGCCTGTTGCGCGAGCAGGTTCAGCGTCAGCACACGGTTGAACTCAGCTGCATCGATCACTGGAACGGGGGCCAAGGTGCCGAGCATCGCCGCATTGAGCACGAGGATATCAAGCTTACCCCACCGTTCGCGTACTGCGGCGGCAAGGCGTTCATTGTTACCCGCCTCGGTCAGGTCCATCGGCGCGATGGTGGCGCTGCCGCCCGCTTCGAATATCCGTTGCTCGACGGCTTCGAGGTCTTTGGCTGTGCGTGCTGTCAAAACGACATGCGCGCCTTCGGCAGCAAGCTTTTCCGCCGTCGCGGCACCGATACCCCGGCTGGCGCCGGTGACCAGCGCAATCCTGCCCTGCAAACCACTCATGGCTTATCCCACCACCCGCAGCTTCAACTGGCCGGTAGAGTTGTGCTCGTCAAAATCGGTCAGCTTGGTTGGATAGTCACCGGTGAAACAGGCATCGCAATAGCGCGGGCAGGCGGCATCGCGCTGTGCTTCGCCAAGGGCCCGGTACAGGCCTTCGATGGTCAAGAAAGCGAGGCTATCGGCATGGATATAATCGCACATTTCGGCGATGTTCATCCGGCTGGCGAGCAGCTTTTCACGCTCGGGCGTATCAACGCCATAGAAGCAACTGTTGGTGGTCGGCGGGCTGGCGATGCGCATATGCACTTCTTTGGCACCTGCCTCGCGCATCATCTGTACGATCTTCAGGCTGGTTGTACCGCGCACGATCGAATCGTCGATCAGCACGATACGCTTGCCCGCCACCAGATTGCGGTTGGCGTTATGCTTCAGCTTGACACCCAAATGGCGGACGCCGTCGCCCGGCTGGATGAAGGTGCGTCCGACATAGTGCGAACGGATGATGCCTAGCTCGAACGGAATGCCCGATGCCTCGGCATAGCCGATTGCTGCAGGCGTGCCGCTGTCGGGCACGGGGATCACATAATCGGCATCAATACCATTTTCGCGCGCCAGTTCGGCGCCGATCGCCTTGCGGACCGAATAGACGCTGTTGCCGTCGACGATCGAGTCGGGGCGTGAGAAATAGACATGCTCAAAAATGCACGGACGTGGCGATGTCGGGTAGAAGGGCTTGTGCGACCCGATAGCGCCTTCGCGCACCACCACGATTTCGCCGGGTTCGACGCTGCGGATGAAGTCTGCGCCGACAATATCGAGCGCTACGGTTTCAGACGCGAAGATAATCGTCTCGCCCAAACGCCCCATCACCAGCGGGCGGATACCCAGCGGGTCGCGGCAGGCGATCATGCCCTCTGGCGTCAGGCAGATGAGCGAGTAGGCGCCCTCGACCTGCTTCAGCGCGTCAATCAGGCGGTCGAGCAGGCTTTTCTGCGCGGAAGTCGCGACAAGATGGATGATGACTTCGGTGTCGGATGTCGACTGGAAGATCGATCCGCGCTGCACCAGTTCGCGGCGCAGATGCACGGCATTGGAAATATTGCCATTGTGCGCAACCGCAAATCCGCCGGTCGCCAGGTCGGCGTAAAGCGGCTGCACGTTACGCAGCGAGGTTTCACCTGTGGTCGAATAGCGAACATGGCCAGCGGCTATGCTGCCCGGCAAGGCGCGAATAATATCTTCACGGTCAAAATTACCCGCAACATGGCCCATCGCCCGGTGGGTGTGAAATTCCTTGCCATCAAAGCTGGTGATGCCTGCGGCTTCCTGCCCGCGATGCTGCAGCGCGTGCAGGCCGAGTGCCGCCATCGCGGCTGCGCCTTCGGAGTTATACACCCCAAAGATCCCGCATTCCTCGCGCAGTTTATCATCATCAAAGGGATTGGTGGTGAGCATGTCCAAATCGAATCCCGTGCCGCCAGAATTGCGCTGCCTATAGGCGGGCGAGGGCGCTATGTCTCCCCCTTGTAACAGGCAAAACCGCAAAAAACGCCTGTAGCGGGTGATTGCCAGCTTTGCGGGGCTCGGCTAGGCGTCGGATATGACCGATCCTAGAGAGAGCGGGCTGGTGCTCGATCCGAAATTTGACGCTTATGGGCTGCTGACTGCGGTGGTTGTCGATGCTGCCGATGGGGCTGTGCTAATGGTCGGCCATATGAACCGTGAGGCACTCGACCTAACGCAGCAAAGCGGGAAGGTCACCTTCTTCTCGCGCAGCCGCCAGCGGTTGTGGACCAAGGGAGAGAGCAGCGGGCATTTTCTGCACCTTGTCGAGTTGCGCATCGATTGTGATCAGGATGCGCTGCTCGTGATCGCGCGCCCCGATGGACCGACTTGTCATACGGGTGAGCGCAGTTGTTTTTACCGTCGGATATCCGCGGACGGTCTGGAGCGCTTGTGAGGGCTGCCTTCTCGATAATGTTCGTTCTGGCGGCAATGCTTACCGGGTGCGGTTCGAAGGATGCCGGACCAGACGCAAAAGACGATAGCGCGGGGGCGGCGCTCGATCAGCTCGCTATCGATAAAGGTCTCATACCAGACCCCGAGAGCCTCGCCGTCGAGGGCCGTTTCGAAACCCAGGGCGATCTGGGAACTGACAAATTCTGCGCTGTTGCCGATGGCGGAGCTAATTATCGGATAGGATTCCTCTCGGTCTATGGACCAGAGAGCAAATGCGAAGGGCAGGGCAGCGCCGAGCAGGATGGCGATAGCCTGAAAATAACGTTGACCGGTAAGGAAAGTTGCGGCTTCACCGCAAGCTATGACGGCATTGTCCTGCGCTTTCCCGGAAGCGTGCCTGAAGGCTGCGCATCCTATTGCTCACGCAATGCGAGCATGAGCGGGACGCGCTATTATTTTGTCGATCCCGGTGCCGAGGCCGCGAAACGAACGCTCGGTCGGGAAATCGAAAAACTCTGTTCTTAAGGCGCGACTACCAGGCAGCCTTGGTCGGCTGCTGCAGACTTCACTTTTGAACACATGTCTTCGGCATCGGCGCGGCTGGCGAAAGGTCCGGCCTGCAGGCGCGATACATTGCCCGCCGGAACCAGATAATGCGAGGCGCTCGAAAGCCCGCCGACTTTGGATTGCAGGCTCGACCACAGCTTTTTGGCATTGGCTTCGCTGCCAAAGGCGCCGAGCTGAATGCGCCACTTTCCGGAAACCGGACCGGCGGCTTTGACTGCGGGTTTGGTCGGCTTGGCAGGCGGCGCGACTTCCTCCCCGCCAATGGGCGGAATGGCGCCGGGGAAGCCGGGAGCTGAATTGTCCGGTGCAGCAACCGGTTTTGACGGCGGTACATCGACCTTTTGTGCCACGGCATCCGGGGATTTAGTGTTGATCGGGAAGCCCGCAATTTGGGCTGAACGCATCTGGGCCGATGATTTTTCGATTTCACCGGCGAGCACCACGCCCCGCTGGCGTTGATCAAGCGGGATATGCTTGTCCATCTCCGCCAAGCTGCGCGATGCGGGTGGCAGCCCCGAGGCGGAGGCGCGCGTCATCAGGGCGTAAGCGCGCACCCAATCCTTTGGTGCGTTGACGCCGTTGAACAATTCGGTGGCGAGCAGATATTGGGCGCGTGGCTCTCCACGCGCGGATGACGATTCCAGAAAGGGCAGCGCCTCTTTGATCTTGCCCTGATAATGATAAAAATGCCCAAGGCTGTCGGCGGCTTGCAAATGCCCTTGTTTGGCTGCGCGCTGGTACCAGTCTGCCGCCAGATTGAAGTCCTGCTTGACCCCGCGACCCAGCTTATAGGCTTGGCCCATATTGAACTGCGCGTCCGGATCACCCTTTTTGGCAGGATCGCGCCATTCTTTCACCGCACCGCCAAAGTCACCAATTGACCATGCGTCGACCCCGGCTTTGACATCGGCCATCGCGGGCTGTGCCGCAAGAGCTAAGCCGACCGCGATAGCGAGTGAGGAGATAGGCAGTTTCCGCATGTTCAACTCCAAGTGCATTTGTTTCGCGAATAGGCGAAATCTGCTGACATTTGGTTAACTTGCATGGTGAATGCCTTAACCTTTTACATCCATTAACGATGCCGACACGCGGATGCTGTTTTCGACGCCTGGCCGCCGCGAAAAGATTTGCGATCTGCAGAAACCCCATATCAGCGTTAACCGATTTTTAGGCCTGTTCTGTCACATCCCTTCCAAACAGCTTGCAAAAGGGGAATAATGTGAGGGTTCTCGCATTGGCATCACAAAAAGGCGGATCGGGCAAAACCACTTTGTCCGGCCATCTTGCAGTACAGGCACAATTGGCAGGCGCAGGGCCGGTCGTTCTGATCGATATCGATCCGCAGGGGTCGCTTGCCGATTGGTGGAACGAGCGCGAAGCCGACCTTCCGGCTTTTGCCCAGACCACGGTCGCCCGCTTGGCCTCTGACCTTGCCGTGCTTCGCCAGCAAGGCTTCAAGCTGGCTGTCATCGACACGCCACCGGCGATCACCATGGCGATCCAGAGCGTGATTTCGGTCGCCGAACTGATCGTCGTTCCGACCCGACCCAGCCCGCACGATCTGCGCGCCGTTGGGGCCACCGTCGATCTATGCGAACGCGCAGGAAAGCCGCTGATCTTCGTGGTCAACGCCGCTACCCCCAAAGCCAAGATTACTTCGGAAGCCGCTGTCGCACTGTCGCAGCATGGCACCGTTGCCCCGATCACCCTCCACCACCGCACCGACTTTGCAGCCTCGATGATTGATGGCCGCACCGTGATGGAAGTCGATCCGCAGGGCCGCTCGGCGGAAGAAGTCCGCCAGCTCTGGTCCTATATTTCCGATCGTCTCGAAAAGAATTTCCGCCGCACGGTGTTCAGTGCGCCCGCCGCTGCCAATCCCCAGGTTGCCCAAGCTCGCCCGATGGGTGGTTTTGGTCGCCGGGTCATCGGTTAATCGGATTTGGGAGCGATGAACATGAGCGAACCCAAACCAATAGCTTCCCTTTCTTCCGGCCTTTTGGCCCGCAAAGGGGCTGCCCGTCCGGCGATGCGCCGTCAACTGATCGGCAACAACAATGGTGTGGCCGCTGAAGGCTCCGTTCAGGACGACTGCGGTTGGAACGATATGGGCTATGACATGGGCTATGATGTCAATCCCGACCCCACTGCACCGATGGATTATGAGCATGACCAAGGGTTCAACCCGCTGGCCAATGCCGTCCCCGAGGTAAAGCCCGAGGTCAAGCAGCAGCAGGATCGCATTGCCGAACAGCTGCAGGTTCAGGCCGAAGAGATGGGCGTGGTCGAACATGATGCGCCCGCCGCACCGGTGGTGCCGATTATCGCGCCGCGTCCGGTTGCCGTCAAAGCAGCTGTTGCGAAACCGCGCGCCGCACCCGGCAGCAAGGACAAATCAGCTTTCACGCTGCGTCTCGACGGCGAACGGCATCTGAAACTGCGGCTCGCCTGCGCTATTAGCAACAAATCGGCCCAGCAACTCGTCACGGCGGCGCTCGATGCCTTTATCGATGCAATGCCCGAAATTTCCACGCTCGCGGCACATGTGCCCGGCAAAAAATCGGCCTGATGCCAACCCTAACCAAGTCTGAGGTATAGTCATGAAGAACAAGACACTCATAAAGCTGGCATTGTCCACCGCGGTTGTCGGTTTCACTGCCTTGGGTGGGGCTGGCGTGGTCGCATCGAGTGCGGCGACGCATGTATCGGCCGATGCAAATGCCAAAAAGGCGCATAGCTGGGCGAAAAAGGCTGAAAAGCTTTTCGCCAAAGGCAAGACCGATAAGGCTTTGCCCTTGGCCGAAGCAGCGGTCGAAGCCGATCTGACCAATATGGAATATCGCTCGCTGCTGGCTCGCATCTACATGTCGCAGGGTCGCTTTGTTGCCGCCGAACGCACCTTCATGGATGTGATGGAATTGGGCCAGGTGGATGCCCGCACCGTCATCGGTGTCGCGCTGACCCGCATTGCACAGGGCAAGGTCGATTCGGCTGTGTCGCTGGTTGACGCAAACCGTGCGATCCTGCCGGCGAGCGATTATGGCCTCACCCTTGCGTTGGCTGGTGACAGCAAACGTTCGGTCGATGTGCTGGTTGACGCGATCCGCGCCGACAATGCAACTGCCCGCACCCGCCAGAATCTGGCGCTCGCTTATGCCCTTGATGGCCGCTGGCGTGAGGCCCGCATCATGGCAGTGCAGGATATGCCGCAAGATCGCGTGGATGACCGCATCGTCGAATGGGCCCAATATGCCCGCCCGGGTGCTTATCAGACTCGCGTTGCCGGTCTGTTGAACGTTACCCCGCGCGCCGATTCGGGCCAGCCGGTCCGGCTTGCACTGGGTGGTGCCACCGCTGCTCCGATCATGGCGGCTGCTGAAGAGCCCGCACCTGTTGCAATGGCAGCAGCAGAACCCGCCCAGATGACCGAATTGTCCGCTACCGGCCCCGCTCCTGTCGCCGATGGCTATCACGAATCCGATGTTCGCATCGCCGCCGCCGTCGCTTCGGTTTCGGAAAATGAAGCGCCGCTGATCAAGGCACCGGAAGGTCCAGCAAAGGCAGCGGAAGCTGTACCGGCTCCCAAGCCGGTCAAGCTGGCACTCGCCGATGTTCCTGCGCCGACCGCCAAGGTCGGGGGCAAATATCTTGTCCAACTCGGCGCATTTTCGTCGGCGGGCAATGCCCAGAAGGCTTGGAACCAATATAGCCGCAAGCACAAGGTTTTGAACGGTTTCAGCTCGGCGAGCTCGACCGTCAATGTGAAGGGCAAGACGCTCACCCGTCTCGCCGCTTCCGGGTTTGGCAATTACCAGTCGGCAGTTGCCGCCTGCAGTTCAATCAAGAAAGCCGGCGGTGATTGCATCGTGAAGACTGTTGATGGTTCGGCGCCGGTTCGTATGGCTGCCAAGCCTGCGCGCAAACCGGTGAAAATCGCCGCGCGCTAAACGCTACAAAAATCAATAGGGTTGCTGGAGGGCGGCGGATCAGATGATCTTGCCGCCCTTCATGATTTTGCGCACCCGCCCCTGAACGGGCAGCTTGTCGAACGGCGTATTGCCGGCAAGCGCCGCCATCTTGTCGCTATCGACCTGCCAGGGTGCGTCAGGATCGATAAAGATCAGATCGGCTTCGCGAGCGGTTTCGATCGCGCCAGCATTGACCTTCAATATCTTCGCCGGATTGGTGGCGAGCAGTTCGAATAGGCGTCCCATCGAGATGTGGCCGTCGCGCACCAGATTGAGCGTCAAGGCCAGCAGCGTTTCCGCTCCCGCCATTCCGGGTGCCGCATCGGCA
>JAGNSY010000148.1 GCA_017987825.1 Sphingorhabdus sp.
GTGCATCGGAAGGCCAGGCGAAGGGCAGTTTTCCGGTAAAGCCGCGCGCCGCCTTGCCATTGGCACCAGCGACGAGAACATCGGCAACGCCTTGGCCCTGCGAACCCGGGAGCCAGCCCGCAACAAAAGCATCAGCAAGGTTGATCAGCTTGCCCGTGAACATCGGGCGGCCCGAGAGGAACAGCACAACGACGCGGACGCCCTTTGCCTTGAGTTTTTGAATCAACTCAATTTCACCCTGTTGCGGCGTGAAGGCGAGGTGCGGGACATCGCCTTCAAATTCCGCATAGGGTTTTTCTCCCATCACGACGATCGCAACATCCGGTTTTGTTGTGAATGTTCCGTCGGGCGCGATTTCTGCCTTGCCGCCTGTTGCGGCAACGGCATCGGTTATCGCACGTCCAATCGTCTGCCCTTTGGGGAAATCTTCTGGCTTGGTGTCGGTCCCCTGCCAGGTGATAGTCCAGCCACCAGCCTGCATCGCCATATTGTCTGCACCGGGCCCAGTAATGAGGACGCTGGCGCCTTTGCGGACAGGCAGCACGGATTTGTTGTTTTTCAGTAGCACCAGCGATTTGGCTACCGCCTCGCGTGCCAGAGCAAGGTGTTCGTCTGATCCCACTTTGGAGACATCGCCGCGCGCAATCTGTGCGTCACCCATGAGCCCCAGCTTGAACTTCACGCGCAATATGCGGCGCACGGCATCGTCGATGCGCGCTGCCGGAATCCGCCCGTCGCGAGCAGCAGCCAATGTGCTGTCGTAGAGCCCTTTCCAGCTGTCCGGCGCCATGAACAGATCGAGGCCTGCATTGATGGCGGCGGGGCAATCTGTTGCCGAACAGCCCGCGACTTGCCCATGACCGTTCCAGTCACCGACAACCAGACCCTTGAAACCCATCCGCTCTTTCAAGACGTTGGTCAGCAGCGAATGGTTGCCATGATGCTTGATGCCGTTCCAGCTTGAAAAACTGGCCATCACGGTCAGCGCGCCAGCGTCGATCGAGGCGGGATAGCCTTGGGCGTGCAGCGCGACCAATTCCTTTTCTGACATTCGCGCATCACCTTGATCGCGGCCATCGACAGTGCCGCCATCGGCGAGGAAATGCTTTGCAGTGGCAGCGACACGATCGGCTGCGACCGGCTTGCTCGCATCCAGCTTACCCTGCAGGCCGATGGTCATCGCGCGTGCATAGCTGGCAATAAGCGCAGGGTCTGAGGAATAGCCCTCATAGGCACGGCCCCAGCGCACATCCTGCGGTGCGGCCAATGTCGGTGCAAAGGTCCACTCAATCCCGCTGGCAGCGATCTCGATCGCTGTTGCAGTGCCGATTCGCTGAATGAGATCCGGATCGCGGGTAGCGCCGAGGCCGATATTGTGCGGAAAAATTGTCGCGCCGGGCAGGTTCGAATGGCCGTGCACAGCATCGACGCCAAACAAAATGGGAATGCCCGCCCCGCTTTTTTGAGACACGTCACGGAAAGCATCGACCAACTGCTTCCATTTGGCGGCACTGGCGCGTTCATCGCCATAAGGGCCGGAATTTCCGCCAGCGAGAATTGATCCCAGCGGATAGCGGTTTAAATCTTCAGGAGTAATCGCGCTGATATCGGCCTGGATCAGCTGCCCGACTTTCTGTTCTACCGTCATTTGCGAAAGGATCGCATCGATCGATTTTTCGGCAGCGGGGGAGGAGATTTCGGCCGGGCTCGCCGCGGTCGGCCAGAGTGCCGGATTGGCTGTGGCATCAGGCGATGCAGCGATGGCGACTTCCGCGTACGAAATCGAAGGTGCGCATCCCGCAAAAAGCAACGCCAGCGCCGATATCGATCTCTTAATCCGCATCAAATCCCTCCCAAAACATTGTTGTGAACGTTCTCATATGAGGTGTAAAAAGGCAAGCAGAAATCTGCCGCCGTCGATTGTTTTCGGCTTCACTTGACGTGCCCGGCTTTGCCAATACGATTGAAGGTGAGAGTGGGAGAGAATTGCGATGACCGAATGGACTTATGCTTCAATGTGGGAGTCGATTGCGGCGGCAATCCCCGACAAGCCTGCGATCGTACAGCAAGATTTGGTCATTAGCTGGCGCGAGATGGACAGGGCTGCCAATGGACTGGCCGCCTATCTGGTCGATGGCGGGCTTGGACGGCAAGCGAAGGTGGCGGTCTATGCGCGAAACTGCCCTGAATATCTGATTGGCACTTATGCAGCGTTCAAGGCGAGCCTCGTGCCGTTCAACGTCAACTATCGCTATGGCAATGAAGAACTGGCCTATCTGTTCGAAAATGGCGATGCCGAAGCGGTGCTGTTTGAAACGGTCTATGCCGACAAGATTGATGCCATTCGCGGCCGTTTGCCGGGCGTCAAACTGTGGATCGCTGTCGAGCGGGCGGGATATCCGATTCCGCATTGGGCGGTTTCCTATACCGACATAGCAGCCGCCGACAGTCCGCCAACCGGGAACGGTCCGCGCAGCAGCGAAGACCAGATGTTCATCTATACCGGTGGTACAACCGGCATGCCCAAGGCAGTGATGTGGCGGCAGGGCGATTTGATCGGCAAGGGCGGATATGGCTCCAATGTGCTGCTCGGCATCGGGCCGATGGACGACCCAAGCCAGTCGGGCCAGCGCGCCTTGGATTTCCCGCTTCCAGTCCGCATGCTCATCGGACCTCCGCTGATGCATGGCACCGGCTTGCTATCGGCATTCGCTGCCTTCTCGGCCGGTGGCACGGTGTTGCTCACCCGGCCCGACCATTTCAATGCAATCGAAAGCTGGGATCTTGCCGAAAAGTGGCAGGCGACGTGGATTATCATCGTGGGCCAGCCTTTTGCGCAGCCCTTACTCGACGCGCTCGATGCTGAACCGGGGCGTTGGGACCTGAAATCGGTGCTGTTCTTCACTTCGTCAGGCGCGATGTGGAATGAGGAGAATAAGCGCGGACTGCTGCGGCACATGCCGCAGGCGGCGTTGATGGATGCGTTCAGTTCGTCCGAAGCACTAGGTCTGGGGACTTCGGTCACAACGGCGGCAGAAACCGTGCACACCGCCGAGTTCGCCCTTGGCGAGGATTGCGCTGTCTTCGACGAGGAGGGCAAGCGCGTGCAGCCGGGTTCGGGCGTTCGCGGGCGCGTTGCGGTCGGCGGTTTCATTCCCGTGGGCTATTATAAGGATCCCGTGAAGTCGGAGGCTACATTCCTGACCATCGAGGGCCAGCGCTGGTCAGTTCCGGGCGACTGGGCCCTGGTGAATGAAGACGGCTCGCTTACTCTGCTTGGCCGTGGATCGCAGTGCATCAACACCGGTGGCGAAAAGGTATTTCCCGAAGAGGTCGAAGAGGCGCTGAAGCGGCATCCGGCGGTGGTCGATGCGGCGGTTTGCGGTCTACCCGACCCCCGTTTTGGGGAGCGTGTCGCTGCTGTCGCGTCTTTGAAGCCCGGTGTGACCGTCGATCAGATGGAGTTGATCGAACATGTCCGGGGCGAGCTCGCGCACTATAAAGCCCCACGGCATCTGCTGTTTGTCGACACTGTGCCACGCGCAGCAAATGGCAAAATGGATTATGCCGAAGTGAAGCGCCGCGCAGTCGAGGCGTTCGCCGTCAGCTGAGCGCCAGCCTCAATCAATCCAGCTGGCAGACAATTTGCAGAACGCGATCTGCCCATTCGGGGCGGCAGATCAGCAGGTCGGGCATATACACGTCCTGCTGGTTATAGATTAGCGGGCTGCCATCGACCCGGCTGATATGCAGGCCATAGGCTGCGGCAACGGCTGCGGGTGCGCAACTGTCCCATTCATATTGCCCGCCGGTGTGGAGATAGATTTCGGCCTCGCCGCGCACCACGGCCATGGCCTTCGCCCCTGCGCTGCCCATCGGGACGAGTTCGGCACCAATTAGTTCCGCCACGGCAACCGCTTCTTTAGCGGGACGGGTGCGGCTCACGACCATGCGCGGGGTTGTCGCGGCTGCGGGAAGCGGGGCAGGCTGGTCGCTGCGCAACACCACGCCGAGACCAGGCAGCCCAACCGCGCCGATTTCGGGCTTGCCGTCGATGGCGAGTGCGACATGCACCGCCCAATCGGTGCGGCCTTCGCCATATTCACGCGTGCCGTCGACCGGATCGACGATCCAGACGCGCGATTTTGCCAGCCGTTCGGCGCTGTCCTTTTCCTCTTCGGACAGCAAGCCGTCTTCGGGGCGCTGCTGACGCAAGACGTGGCACAGGAACTGGTTCGCGGTTTTATCCCCCGCATCGCCGAGCACTTTTCCGCTGATCAGGCCAGAATCGCGGACTTCGAGGAGGAGGCGTCCGGCAATATGGGCCAGATGGGCGGCGAGTTCGGCGTCAGTCATCGGGTTCACTTTAGCGGCAACAGCTTGCGGATGATATGCTCGGCTGCCTCAGCAGGCGTCATTTCGACCGTGTTGACACGGATTTCGGGATTATCCGGTGCTTCATAGGGGCTGTCGATGCCGGTGAAGTTCTTCAACTGCCCTGAGCGTGCCTTCTTATATAGGCCTTTGACGTCGCGCGCTTCGGCGACTTCGAGCGGGGTGTCGACGAAGATTTCGATAAATTCGCCTTCCGGCAGCATCTTGCGCACCATGTCGCGTTCCGCGCGGAAGGGCGAGATGAAGGCCGTAAGGACAATGAGTCCGGCGTCCGCCATCAGCTTCGCGACTTCACCGACGCGGCGGATATTTTCGATACGATCTGCTTCGGTAAAGCCGAGGTCACGGTTGAGGCCGTGACGGACATTGTCGCCATCCAGCAGGAAGGTGTGCCGGTTCATCAGGTGAAGTTGCTTTTCAACCTCATTGGCGATGGTCGATTTGCCCGATCCCGAAAGCCCGGTGAACCACAGCACGCGGGGCTTCTGGTTTTTGAGCGCGGCATGTTCCTCACGGCCAATGTCGGTCGGTTGCCAATGGACATTTTGTGCACGCCGCAGCGAGAAGTGCAGCATGCCGGCGCCCACGGTGCGGTTGCTGATCTTGTCGATCAGGATGAAACCGCCCAGCGTCCGGCTGTCGGCATAGGCCTCAAACACCACCGGCTTGTCGGTCGCCAGTTCGGCTACGCCAATCGCGTTAAGTTCAA
>JAGNSY010000149.1 GCA_017987825.1 Sphingorhabdus sp.
GGCGATAACTGCACCCTTGGTCGCCGAATAATGCGGGCTATGGGCGCTGAACATAGACATCCCTGCGATAGAGGCGATATTGACGATCCGCCCATAGCGGCGCGGCTCCATATGGCGGAGCGCTGCGCGGGTGCAATAGAATAGCCCATGGACGTTGACCGCCCAATATTTGTGCCACTCGGCATCGCTCATCATTGCCGTGAAGCCAAGGCTGTCGCGTTCGACCGGAGTGGTGAGCCATGTATAATGCTTGTCGCGCCGCACTTCATCTTCCGGCCCGCCGGGGACGATTGCGGCATTGTTGACCAGCACTTCGATCGGGCCAAATTCGCTTTCAACCGCTGCGAAGAAATTGTCGACGGCGGCACTGTCGCTGACGTCGCACGGCGCAGCATAGACGTCGCCTCCGCTAACGCGCAGCATCTCGGCGGTTTCGGCTAGGCTGTCACCCCTTATGTCGCAGATCGCAACACGCGCGCCGTTCGCAGCGAGTGTTCTGGCTATTGTTTGCCCGAGGCCGCGTGCCGCGCCAGTAACGACGCAGACCCTGTTTGCGACACCCGTCATCCGGCCGCCGGGGTGGAGAGGCCGCGCGCTTTCATCTCCTCAACCAGCATCGGAGCGCCCAGGGCCACCGAATGGATGCCGAGCACAGCAACGCATTCGAGCACGGCCATGACCTCTTCCGGCGTGGCGCCCGCATCGAGCGCCTTGGCGATATGCCGACGGGTGCCGGGGGCGTACATATGGGTGCACGAGGCATCGACCGCGATCGCAATCAACTCATAGGTTTTGGGGTCAAGCACACCCTTGCGGACTGGCAAAGTGCCCATGTCCAGAAATTTCTCTATCCATTCGGGATCGAGCGCGGCGATTTCGTCCCACGCCTTGTTCCATTGCCCGTTGGCGCGTGCGGCGTCGCTGATCGGTGTTTTGCTCATTATCCCCTCCCCAAAAGATATTATCGAGCAAGAGGCGAAGGGCATTACCCTCCGCCTCTCAGTCCGGTTCAGGCTGCCATCAGCGGCGCGCTGCGCACATTTGCGACGCCGAAATTGTTGTTGCGATTGGGAAGCCAGCCATTCTCGCGCAAGGTCTCTTCTACGCTCGAATAGAATGTCCCGATTTTGTAAATGCGGCGGGCCTCCTCGCCCGTTGCGATCGGGCGGTAGAGCTCCTCGGAAATCCGCACCATCTTTTCGATCTGCTGGACCGAGGTGGCACGCTCGCCCTTGCGGCCCCAAAGATTGTCTTCCTGTCCAACGCGGACGTGGAAGCCCATCGCGATGCCCATCGCGCACAGCGGATAGACATTGCGCATCAACCCTTCGACTGTGAACACCGCATTTTGCGGCAGCCGGTTGATGAATTCCATCAGGTTGCGCGGATTGGGGCCATCATGGCCGCCGCCAATGGCGACCCAGTTGAGCACCAGCGGCCCCAAATAATGGCCGCTTCGAACCAACCGCTCCACGGTTTCGAGATCGCGAGCACAGCCGACCATGAAATGGGTCTGGATCCCAGCCGCCGTCAGCCGCTTCATATGCTCCTTCATGAACTTCGGCCCGGCCTCATAATACATTTCGGTATAGGCCTCGGCATAGTTGGTTTCGCCCATCGAGGTGCCGCGCGCATCATCCTCGGTGATCAACTCCATCACGTTCATCTGGTTGGTGTTGACCGCCAACGTGACCTGATCGGGCGCCGGGCTGAGATTGGCGAGCATGTGCCGTGTATCGTCTGAAAGCCACAATGCAGCCTCGCCGTCATTCTTGGGCGCAAAGCTGATCGAGCCGCCGACCTGGAGGATCATTTTCGGGACAGCTGTCCGCAGCCGGTCCAGCATCTCGTTGAACCGGTCGAGATCTTTTGAACCGCTGCCGTCGGGTTCGCGCACATGGACGTGGAGAACGGTTGCACCCGCGTTATAGCAATCAACCGCTTTCTGAACCTGCTCAGCATAGCTCAGAGGAATATCGTCGCTGTCGCGCGGGAAGAAGCTGGGAGCATAAGGCGCGACTTGAATTACCAGCGGATCCTGGGTTTCGGGAAGCAGGCTATCATCAAAAAACTGCATCTCTATTCTCCTTTGTTCAAATCTTTACCAATGTCCGTCGCCCTTGATGCCTGCTCGGTCCATCTGACGGATGCAGGGCGGGTAATCCATCACCGCATAATGCTGGGTGCAGCGATTGTCCCAAATCGCAACAGAATTCGGCTGCCAACGCCAGCGAACCTGATATTCGGGAATTGCCGCACGACCGATCAGATAGGCGAGCAAGTTTGCGCCACCGGGCGCGAAATCCTGACCATAACGAACATTGGCCGAAGTGTGGAAGTTGGTGAAATGTGTCGCAAAACCGCTGACGAAGAGCACCTTCTCGCCCGTTTCAGGGTGCGTGCGGACTACCGGATGTTCGGCATCGGGATATTGCGTTTTCAGCGCGTGGCGCTTGTCCTCCGGCATCCGGGCACCGAACGTAGCCTCGATGCTGTGACGCGCCTTCAACCCCTCAATCGTCGTCTTCACATGATCGGGCAAATCGGCATAAGCGCGCGCCATATTCGCCCACATCGTATCGCCCCCGACATCGGGGCAAGCGACGCAGCGCAGCACCGCTCCCATTTGCGGCACCTCGCGCCATGTCGTGTCCGAATGCCAGCTGTTTTCGAAATGGTCAGGCGGCGAATTTTCATCCTTGTAGATTTGCACCAACCCTGGATGGTCGGGATTGCTGCCTACCACCGGATGATCCTCCAGCGCGCCAAAGCGCGAGGCAAAAGCGACATGTTCGGCGCGGGACATGGACTGGTTGCGCAAGAAGACAACCTTTCGTTTCAAAAGCTCAGCCTTGATCGCTCCAAACAGGTCGTCGTTGAGCACCGCCTCCGACAGTTGCACGCCCGTGATCTCTGCGCCGATATGACAGGTGAGTTTTTCCACATGCATGACTATTCTTCCGTCACAAAAATTGATGAACCGATAGTCTTTCCAGCCTCGAGATCGCGGTGTGCTTGAACGCACTGGTCGAGGGTGTAACGCTGGCCGATCTCGACTTTGATCCGGCCTGCCGACAGATGATCAAACCAGAACTTGGCAAGTTCGGCGCGCTCGACCGGGTCGGCGAAGAAGTCGGCAAAGGCCGGACGAATGAAATACACAGATCCCTGAAGCATCAATTGGAACGCATCGATCGGGGGGAACGGGCCCGACGCGGTCCCGCAACCGACGAGCACGCCGCGCCGTCGCAATGATTTGAGCGAACCTTCGAACGTATCCTGGCCAACCGAATCGAAAACGGTTTGGACGCCTTCACCCCCAGTCAGTTCCTTGACTCGCGAGGGCACATCCTCGCGGCGATAATAGATGATCTCATCGCAACCCAGCGAACGGGCCTTGGCGGCCTTTTCTTCGCTCGAAACCGTTCCGATCACCCTGAGGCCGAGAAGCTTGGCAACTTGCACCGCGAGCAAGCCTACCCCGCCGGCAGCGGCGTGGAGCAGGATCGTATCCCCGGCCTTTAGCCGTGGATCAGCCTTCATCAGCCAATAACAAGCAGACAGCCCGCGCATCGTGGATGCGGCCGCCGCCTCAAACGAGACCGAGTCCGGCAGCTTGAACAGAGGTGCGGCAGGCATTACCCGTTCGGTTGCATAGGCGCCCAACGGACCGCCATTGTAACTGACCCGATCGCCGACCGCGAAGCCTTTTACACCTTCACCAATCGCCTCGATCGTGCCCGCGCCTTCAACGCCGATGCCGCAGGGCGGCTGGACCGGATAATAGCCCGAACGGAAATAGGTGTCGGCAAAGTTGCAGCCAATGGCTGCATGCCGGATGCGCACTTCACCCGGCCCGGGCGCGCCGACCGCTGCCTGCTCGATCTGCAGTACATCCGGCGATCCTGCCTGTTGCATGCGAACGACTGTCGCCATTTTCCCGATCCTCCCCTCACTTTGGGACGGAATAATGCACAGCTCGATTGGCGCTTTTCATTTCACACATTTGGTTTATCATTTGGCGACATGACCGCACTCGTTCGTGCCGCGACACTTATCAACTATCAGGCGGTGGCCCGCAAACATGGGCTCAATACTGCACCTTTGCTGCGCCAGATGGGGCTTTCCCGCGCGCTCATCGACAATCCCGACCAGCTGATCCCTGCTGTAGCCGTCGTCGAACTGCTCGAAGCATCGGCGCGGGTCACGCAATGCTACAGCTTTGGATTGCAAATGGCGGAAGGGCGCAGTCTTTCCGACCTTGGCCCCGTCAGCCTGTTGATCGCGCATCAACCGTCATTGCGTGATGTACTGCAAACGATCATCCATTATCGACACCTTGTGAATCCCACCCTTTCGATGCTGATCGAGGAGGAAGGCGACATTGCCATTGTACGCGAGGAGTTGACCATCGGGGGGGATGCCTTGCCAAGGCAGGCAAGCGAACTAGCGCTGGCGGTGTTGCTCGGCTTTTTCCGTTTGGTATTGGGTGCGCAATGGAAACCTGTATCGGTGTCGCTGATTCATCACAGGCCAACCGATCTTTCCGATCACCATCGTGTCTTTGGCTGTCCGCTCGATTTCGGAAGTGCTCAAAGCGGGATTGTCTGTTTAACCCGCGACCTCGATCGCCCCAACCCGCAAGCCAATGCCGCCTATGCGATGCACGCACGGCAGTTTATCGAGGTCCAGTCGCGACCGGAACGCCGGTCTTTGGGCAGCGACGTTCGCCAGGCCATTATCCTGCTGTTACCCAGCGGCCGGGCATCGATCGCCACTGTCGCGCAAACACTCGGCCAGAATGTCCGAACGATGCAGCGTCGCCTTGATGCCGAAGGCCTGGTATTTTCCGATCTGCTCGACGAAGTGCGACGCGAACTCGCTCTGCGCTATCTGGATAACCCGAAGTTCAGGCTATTACACATCGCCGAAATGCTGGGCTATGCAACACCGGCGTCGTTTACGCGCTGGTTTGTAGCGCAATTCGGCGAGGCACCTTCAAGGCGGCGCGGAATAGCACTCTAGGCCTTCGGAGATTCCTGTGGCTTTCGAATGG
>JAGNSY010000150.1 GCA_017987825.1 Sphingorhabdus sp.
CGACAAACCGCTGAGCAAGTCGCGCGAATTTGCGGCTTTGAAGGGCGAATATGCCCGTCTGTTCCGCAAGCTCAGCGTGCGACCGCAATATCAGGAAACGGTCGACTGGCACATGGCGCTGATCCGCAAGTCGCGCGAACGATATGAAAATGTCGGCGCGCAAACCCGGGTTCCGTGGCATTTCATTGCCGTGACCCACGGGCTGGAAGCAAGCTTCAATTTTCGCGCGCATTTTCACAATGGTGACTTTCCGTTATCCGCGCGGACACGGCAGGTGCCTGCGGGTCGCCCGACCAAATGGCTGCCGCCGTCGGATTGGGAATCGAGCGCGAAGGATGCGCTGCGGCTGCTCGGCTATGTCGGGCAAAAGGACTGGAGCCTCGAACGCACGCTGTACCGGCTCGAGGCCTATAATGGCCTCGGCTATCGCGGGCTAGGCGTGCCGACTCCCTATTTGTGGAGCTTTTCCAACCATTATGAGCGCGGCAAATTTGTCGCCGATGGCAAATTCAGCCAAACCGCCAAGTCGCAACAATGCGGTGCGGCAGTGCTGCTGAAACTTCTCGCCGATGCCGGGGATATCAAGCTAGAAGCAGCGACCTGATCCGATCTGAGGAGAGTCGTGATGATCAAGCGCCTGTTTGCCGTTGCCTTAATAACTACCACTATTGCCACCCCACTTTATGCCCAGCAGGATTTCAGCAATGTTGAGGTGAAGGCCGAAAATCTCGCCCCCGGCGTCTCGGTGCTGTTCGGGGCGGGGGGCAATATTGGCGTATCGCACGGCGAAGACGGCACCGTTTTGATCGACGATCAATATGCACCGTTAACGCCGAAGATTCAGGCGGCGGTGGCGGGTCTGGGCGCCAGCCCGGTCAGGTTTCTGGTCAACACCCATTGGCATGGCGACCATAGCGGCGGGAATGAGAATTTCGGCAAAGCGGGTGCGGTGATCATGGCGCATGACAATGTGCGCGTGCGCATGGCGAGTGACCAGAAAACGCCCTTTGGCGAGGTCAAGGCCAGCCCGAAGGTCGCGCTGCCGGTGATCACCTATGCAGAAGGGCTGAAGCTGCATCTGAATGGAGAGGAAGTGCGCGTCATCTCCGTTCCGCCCGCGCATACCGACGGCGACAGCATCGTCCACTGGACCAAGTCGAACGTCATCCACATGGGCGACCTGTTCTTTCACAAGATGAGCTTTCCCTTTGTCGACCGCAGCAGTGGCGGCGATGTGCGCGGGGTGATCGCGGCGGCGGACAAGGTGCTGGCGATGGCCGACGACAGCAGCAAGATCATCCCCGGCCATGGTGCGGTGGCGAGCAAAGCCGACCTCAAAGCCTATCGCGACATGCTGGTATCAATTGTCGGCAAGGTCCAGGCTGCGGTGAAAGCAGGCAAGTCGCTTGAAGAGGTCAAGGCGATGAAGCCTGCTGACGGCTTTGGCGTAAACCCCAGCGGGTTCATCACTGCCGATCGTTTTATCGAGATGGTGTACGGAACGCTTAAGCCGGCATGATCGCTGCTATCTCGGCGCGCAACTCCGCAATCAACGGTTGAATTCGCGTCAGCCGGGGCGCTTCGGCTTCAAGCACGGCCTCAAACGCCTTCTTCTTGAGCGCCAGCACTTCGGCTTGCTCGGCGGATACGATGCCGGGCATTGAGGACAGCACGATATCCACCAGCCGGTCGATTCCGTGCAGTCGGCCCCAGAGATAGTCGTTCTCGCGATAGCTGCGGCTGAAAAAAGCGCCGAAATTGTTGAATTCTATACCCTTCAGAGTCGCTGCGGCCCCGCCCTTGCGGATGGTGGTCGCGTCGTCGGGGGAGATGCGGTCGACCTTGATCGGGTCGAACTCGTCCTGCCCTTCGCCTTGCAGTAAGGGCAGGGTGGCGATGTCGTAAAGGATATAGCCGAGATAGCCGAGCAATATGGTGCGCGTTGCGGCATCGGGCACATCGGTGAGCGCGGCGATCAGCGCGGCGTCGGTCGCTGCGTCCCCCGCCTCCAGATTGCGCCGCTCGGCGAGCAGATCGAGCAAGGCTGCGGGATTGTCGACGCCATTGCGAACCGCCTCGGCAACATCCGCGCCGAGATATTCGGACGTCTCTACCTCGAGGAAATGGGCGAGCGAAGCATAGATCGCCTGCCGCAGCCGGTCTGCCACTGCAGCGGGGATATCAGCCATGATCTCAATATCTTCCGCCAGTTTCCGGGCGAGAAAGCGCAGGCGGCGGATGCGGAAGCGGACGTCCTGTGCGCGGAAGAACAGCATCGATTGCTCGGCCATTACGCGGCCTTTAGGGCCGGTCAGCTTGTCGAGACCGCGGCGGCGGACTTCGCCCCACAGCGCATCGCGCAGCAGACGGCAATGCTCTTGCCTTGCATCGGGGCACAATCGGCGTGCAGTCGCGGCCAGATCATCAAGCACACCCATCATCCGCAAATGGGCATAGGCGGGATAGCTATAGCCCGTGGCAGCGGCTGATTTCTGAAGCATCGTCAGCCGCCATTTGCGCAGGCGTTCGGGGGTCGGTTTGGTTAGGAACCAGGTCTTGCCGAGCATCACCTCGATCATATGCTCGACCTCGACCTCCAGATGGTCGGTGATCTCGCGCATGCGGGCGATGCGTTGCGAGCGGCCTTCGATTGCGTTCAGACTGTCGCGGATCGGCTGTTCGCGCGGAATATCGGATGTCGCACCAAAGATGGTCGAGAAGAAACCGGGCGGCTTCAGATGGCCGTCAGGTGCCTTGCCGCGTCCGCGCACCCGAAAGCTGGGCATGCCCGGCTTGGGATCGATATAGACGAACCGCCTGTCGACCTCGCGGCGGGCAGGGCGGTTGCGGAGCGCATCGATGGCCTGCGCAAAGGGTGCGTTGGCGAGCACAGAGCCGTCGATCAGGAAGGCGTCCTCGGCACTTCCCGCTTCAAACTGTTGCGGCAAGATGCGCTTGAGGAAAGCCTCGCGCCCGTCCCACGCAACCGCGCGGCTCTGCAGCAGCCCGTCAAGCTCGCGCACGGTGAAGGGCGGGAAGGCGCCGGGGAAGCTGGCGGTCGAACGCGCGGCGAAAACCAGCTCGGCCGAATGAGCGAGCATCCCTGCATCCTGCCCGCGCGTCGAAAAGCCAATGGTCAGACGATGCTCGTTCTCGGTGACATTGGTCGGGCTGTTCAACTGCAGCTGTTCGCGGTGGCCGTGAAAATCGGTGACAGTAACGAAAAGGTCGAGCGGCTGGCCGGCAGGGAGCAGCGGGCGGGTGACGTCCTGCGCCTCCATCGCCTGCAGTGCATCGAGCAGCAGCGTCGAGAAGACGCGCCCGCCAAAGGGCGGCTGGAACCAGCGCGCGCGAACGAAGCCCGACAGCTTGGTCGCCACTTCGTCCTGCGCCTCTGCGGCAACGGTGCGTTCCACGGCACCGCCACGTCGCCGCAATATCGCCCAGGCAATCGGTGCGGCCCAGAATTTGGAGAAACGCGACAATGGTCGCGCATCGGGATCAAGCAACACCTCGACATCGGCATTTTGCAGCCACAGGTCGGTCAGCGGCTCAAGCGATTGTCCCGTGGTGATTGCCTGCGCCAGAAAGACGCCATTAATGCCCCCGGCACTCGCACCCGAAATAATGTCGGTCAGCACACGCAATTTGGTGCCTGACTTGGCTTCGATCATCTCAAGAAGCTCGCGATACACCGCTTCGCTGCTGCGGGTCGCCGGTTCGCCTTCCAGATAGGCTTTGCTCGCGCGCACCAGATGCCAGATCTCGCGCGTGATGCCGTGCATGTACACCGCAAGGCTCACCCCGCCATAGCAGATAAGGGCCAGCCGCAGTTCTTTCTCGCGCATGCCGAAGATGTGGCAGGGCGGGGCAGGGCGCGCAAGGGGGGCGTTGTTCATTTATCTGTTGCAGCATTTAATCGTTCGATTAAACCTGCGCTGCAAGAGGATGGTTGCAGCGATTCCGCAGGCCAATATCCGACAAAAACAGAGGAGAATATATGCTGGTATCCGAAGCCGTCGCCACACGCCGTTCGATCCGATCGTTTCTGGACAAACCGGTTCCGCTCGAAACGATCCAGCGCATATTGGAACGCGCGCGGATGGCACCTTCGGGCTGCAACTTTCAGCCATGGGAGGCGACCGTGCTCACAGGTGCGCCATTGAAGGCGTTGCAGGAGCGGCTAAAGGCCAGCCAGCCCGACGACCCGATGGATTATGATTTTTCCGAACCTGGCAAGCATGACAAATATAAGGCGCGGCTGCAGGCCGTGGGCGCCGCGATGTACGGCGCGATGGCGATTGCGCGCGATGACGGCAAGCAACGCGCCGATTTCGTCCAGTCGAACCTCGTCTCCTTCGGCGCGCCGGTGCTGCTGCTCTGCCATTTCCCGAAATGGATGAAGGAAGCCCAATGGTCCGACACCGGCATGTGGCTGCAAACGATCATGCTGCTCTGTCGTGAGGAAGGCCTAGATACCTGCCCGCAGGAATATATGGGCGTGTACGGCCGGACGATCAAAGACCAGCTGGGGCTGGGCGAAGATGTGCTCCTCTTCTGCGGGCTTGCCATCGGCTATCGTGACGAGAGCGATTCCGTGAACGGATTCCAGCGCGAACGCGTGCCTTTGGACGAACAGGTGACCTTCCTCGGATTTTGATTTTTGGTCTAGTGTTCCACCTATGTTCTGATACATAGGTGAACATGGCAAAACCCAAGAAACGATTTGTCTGTCAGGAATGCGGCACCGTGGCGCCGCGTTGGCAGGGGCAGTGTGAGGATTGTGGCGCGTGGAACAGCCTTGCCGAAGAGGCGGGCGCAACCGTGTTCGAGATGAAGCACCACCTGCAAAATGGCGGGCGTGATGTCGGGCTGGTCGGGCTCGATAGCGACATCAAGCTACCGGATCGGGCGTCAACGGGGATTGCAGAATTCGACCGCGCCTTGGGTGGCGGCTTGGTTGCTGGTTCGGCGACCTTGCTGGGCGGGGATCCGGGGATCGGGAAATCGACCTTGCTGTTGCAGACGGCGGCCAATCTTGCGCTGCG
>JAGNSY010000151.1 GCA_017987825.1 Sphingorhabdus sp.
CAGCGCAGCAACGCATCATAGGTTTCCGCATCGGCGGGCTGCGCAAGCAACAGAAAGGGAAGGAAAAGCATCCGAACGCCTTAGCCCAAAGTCATGACCGCCCGCTGAACAAAAGGCTCATTTGGGTTCGGAAGAAAGGCCCGCTTCGTCGACAATCGCGGCGGCGGTGGGCTCAAAGGAAATGCAGGCCTGTTTCAGCTCCTCCATCTCGCGCTTATGCTGTTCGGGCTCGATCGCGACCGAATCGTCGTAGAGGCCCTTCACGGTTTCCTCGATCTTTGCCTCGGCTGCTTCGGGCTTATCTTCCGGCATTTTGGCATAGGTTGCGAGCAGGAATAGGATCGCCTTCTCTTCACCGCTTTTCGCCACGTCGCTTCCCGGCTCAGCGGTTGACGCCATATAGACATGATAAGCCGCGCAACCGGCGGCGGCGTCGAACAGCGCGGCATCCTCGGCCTTTGCGGCGTCCGCATTCGGTGCAACAGGTTCAGCGGCGGCAAGCGCTGCAATCAGGAGCAGCGTGGCTGCCATCGAATGTCCTTTCGGGCTGTTTTTCAGCGGGTGCGCGAATGCGCGCCGCTTGTCAATCGGCGGCGATCGCCGCTGCCTGCCATGCGGGGAGCGGAAGTTCGGCTATATTTTCCACCCGGCGCAGTTCGACCGCGAGACCCAGATCGGGATAGCTGGCACGCGCCTTGGCCGGATCGGCTGCGGCAATCGGAACGACAACCAGCCGCCGATTGACTTTTTGCCGCCAGTTCATCCGGGCCGTATTTTCCTGGCCGACATAGCAGCCCTTGGTGAACGATACGCCGTTCAGTTCCGCCGCATTGGTTTCCAGCCAAAGCGTCGCGTCACTTCCCAGTTCGGCCAGCCCCTCAGGCACGCCATGCGACAGGCGGTGTGCCCGGTAGAACGGACTGATGTCCACATCATCCACCGATACCGGGCCAATCCAGCGCACCCCCAATTCGGGCAAGCGCGGGTCGGTCGGACGATCAGGTGCGGCGGCGGCCCAGAACACGCCAAGCCCGGTATCAACCGCAATCGCTATCTTGCGCCGCAGCCGATAGAGCGACAAGCGCCGCGCCAGCGCTTCGGCCTGCGCCGCTTCGCAATCGATCAAAATGTCGTTGCCGTCCGCCCAGAGGAAGAAGTCGAACAGCGCCTTGCCCTGCGGCGTCAGCAGCCCCGCCCACAGAGGCAATTCTGCTTGCGTGTCCTGCGTCACCAACCCCTGCAGAAATCCGCGCACATCCTCGCCTTCTTCCTGCGGGGAAAGGCGGATAAGGGCGCGATCGAATAATCGGGGTGCAGACATGGGTGACAGATAGGCAGCCACGCGCCTAAAGGGAAGCCATGACCGTGACGACTCTGACAATCCGCCGCCCTGATGACTGGCATGTGCACCTGCGCGATGGGGATATGCTGAAGGGCGTGCTGCCCTATACCGCGCGCCAATTTGCCCGCGCCATCGTGATGCCCAACCTGTCGCCGCCGATGACCGATGTCGCCGGCGTCAGCGCCTATCGCGACTGTATATTGGCGGCGCTGCCAGCGGGCCTCGATTTCACCCCGTTGATGACCTGTTACCTGACCGATGGCACCGACCCTGACGAGATCCGGCGCGGCCATGCGGCGGGCGTGTTCACCGCCGCCAAGCTCTATCCCGCGCACGCCACCACCAACAGCGCGCATGGCGTCACCTCGGTCGACAATATCCGTGCAGTGCTGGAGGCGATGCAGGATATCGGCATGCCGCTGCTGGTGCATGGTGAAGTGACCGACCATGAGGTCGATATTTTCGACCGCGAGGCAGTGTTCATCGACCGGACGATGACGGCGCTGGTGCACGACTATCCGGCGCTGAAAGTCGTTTTCGAACATATCACTACGGCAGAGGCGGTTGATTTCGTTACGTCCGCCAGTGACAGGGTTGGCGCGACGATCACCCCGCAGCATCTGCACATCAACCGCAATGCCATGTTCGTCGGCGGTATCCGCCCGCACGCTTATTGCCTGCCTGTCGCCAAACGCGAAAAGCACCGGCTCGCGCTGCGTAAAGCAGCGGTTTCGGGCAATCCCAAATTCTTCCTCGGCACCGACAGCGCCCCGCATTCGGTACCATCCAAGGAATCGGCCTGCGGGTGCGCGGGCATATTCAACGCGCCTTATGCGATTGAAAGCTATGCGACGGTGTTTGAAGAGGAGGGCGCGTTGGAGCGGCTCGAGGGTTTCGCGTCCGAATTTGGCCCGCGCTTTTACGGCCTGCCGCTGAACGAAGGCACCGTCACGCTGGAAAGATCGGCTGTGGACGTGCCGCTGTCGGTTGATGCCAATGGCACGCCAGTCTCACCCTTTCATGCAGGAGAGACCATTGGCTGGAAACTCTCAGTTTCCTGACCGCATCCGGCGGAAGGCATCGACGCTGAACAAGGCAATCGCCATCCAGATCAGCGCGAAACAGGCCAGCTTGGTTGCATCGAGCGGTTCGTCATAAACGAACGCGCCGAGCAGAAAGACGATGGTCGGTGCCAGATATTGTACAAAGCCGAGCGCGGTGTAGCTCATCCGGCGGGCAGCCGTCGCAAAGAGTAGCAGCGGTATCACGGTAATCGCCCCGCCCAGCGCGAGCAGTGCTTCGGTTTGGATATCGCGAAAACCACCGGCCTGCGAAACGCTCCAGATGCACACCGCCAGCGCGATAGGCCCAAGCAGGCACATCTCGACTGCGAGGCCCGGAACCGAGCCCGTTGGTGCGGTCTTGCGCACAAGCCCGTAAGTACCGAAACTGAAAGCCAATGTCAGGCTAATCCAGACGGTTTCAAGCGAGCCACCGAGCAGGATGAGCACGCCGAGCGCCGCCACAGCCACTGCCCAGCCCTGAAGTTTTGTCAGTCGCTCACCCAGAAACAGCCGCCCGAGCAGCACATTGACCAGCGGATTCAGATAATAGCCAATACTGGTCGCCAACACGCGGTCGGTGGTGATTGCCCAGACATAGACCAGCCAGTTGATGGCGATCAGCACCGCCGACAGCATCATCGCGCGCCGCGCCTTTGGATTGGCCAGCGCTGCTGTAAATTCGCCCCATTGGCTGCGGAAATAGAGGATGACGAACACAACGGGCACCGACCAGACGATGCGGAATGCCAATATGTCGAGCGCGGGGACTTCGGTCAGCAGCTTGAAATAGACCGGCAGAAAGCCCCAGATCAGATAGGCCGAAAAAGCAAAGGGAAGCCCACCGCCCTGCGGCGCCTGCTGGTTGGCGGTGGTCATGTCAGTTTTGGACGGATCAGATGATTCCGCCGCCCAGCCACAGCCGGATGGCGCAGATGGCGACGACGACGAGGCAGAAATTGCGGCCCGAATTTTTTTCGGACGCAAAGCCAAAAGCCACGCCCGCGCCTGCGATCACGATGATCAGCCAGTTGAGCCAGCCGAGCAGCGGGAAGAAAGCGGGAATGGCCAGAACCAGAGCGATAAGACCAAGGATGAAAGCGATGATATTTGCCATAGACCCAAGCTAGGCCGCACTTTGCTTCATGGCAAGCTTTGACAGGGCAACGCTTCGACGCTCGCACGAAACCGTTCGACGAACAATACGGCCTTCGTCTAGTTTTTGTTCATGTAAAATCGTCGCAATGGCAGCAACAGATAAGGAGAAGATCGTGAAAAAACTGATCGCAACCGCTGCAGCATTCGCACTTGTATTACCCGGCGTAGCGCTGGCTGACCCGCCGCGTCACGCGCCTGCACATGGCTATCATAAAAAGAAGCAGCGTAATGTCGAGCCGATCTATCGCGACACCCGCGTATGGCGCGGCGACGATGATCGCTATTATTGCCGCCGCAGCGATGGCACCACGGGTATGATCATCGGTGCAGCAGGCGGTGCTTTGATCGGTCGCGCGATCGACACCCGCGGTGATCGCGCGCTTGGCACGATCCTGGGTGCAGCAGGCGGCGCCATCCTTGGTCGGAATATCGACCGCGATCGCTATCGCTGCCGCTAATCCTGTGCGGCGGGCCGGGGCCTAGCTGGCGCGGAAACGCAATGGCAAGGTTTTGAGCCCGCCGACAAAGGTCGAGTTAGCACGCTTGGGTTCGCCCGCCAGCTCGACAGACTCCAGCCGGTCGAGCAATTCCTCAAACAATATCCGCATTTCCAGCCGGGCCAGGTGCAGCCCGAGGCACTGGTGCGCGCCTGCGCCAAAGGCAATATGCCGGTTCTGGTCGCGGGTGGCGTCAAATTTGCGCGGATCGTCAAACTGCGCCGGATCGTGATTGGCCGCGACATAGTTGATCATCAGCCAGTCGCCCTTGGCGATCGGGACTCCCGCGATTTCAACATCCTCATTCGCCATCCGCATGAAATGCTGCACCGGCGTGGTCCAGCGGATCGCTTCCTCGACGATACCCGCCACCAAGCTGCGGTCCGCCTTGACCTTTGCGAACTGCTCGGGGTCTTTGGCAAGCGCCAGCATGGCACCGGCAGTGCTCGCCGAAGTGGTATCATGACCTGCTGCGGCGACGATGATATAATAGCCCGCCAGATCGAGCGGATCGAGCGGCTGGCCGTCGATCGTTCCATTGGCCAATATCGTCGCCACATCCTTGCCGGGGTTCTGGCGGCGTTCCTCGGCAAGCTTCTCGAAATAGGCCGTGAAATCCTGCACCGCGCCCAGCACGATTTGGGTGATCTGTTCGGGTGACAGATTGGCCATGCCGGTCTTGTTGAGATCCTCATCCTGCCCGCCGAACATCTGCTGCGTCAAAAACAGCATGCGCGGCTCGTCTTCTTCGGGCACGCCCAATATCTGCATCACCACATGCAGCGGATAGGGAGCGGAAACCAGCGGCACAAAATCCGCCTCTGGCCCTGCCGCGATCAGCCGATCAACCGTGCGCTTGGCGAGTTCCTTAATGTCAGCTTCGATCAGTTTCAGGTTCTTGGGCATGAACCATTCCTGCGTCAGCCGCCGCAACTTCGGATGCTTGGGCGCATCAAGCGCAACCAGCGACTG
>JAGNSY010000152.1 GCA_017987825.1 Sphingorhabdus sp.
CAACCAGGGATAAGCCTGAAACCAGCGTTCGGGAAAACGCCAGACAAAGATGTAGAGATAGTTGGACAGCACATAGGTGACCTGCGTGCTGACAGCGGCAAAGGCGACGGCGGAAATCAGCACCAGATAGGTCGGGTGCGAAACCGAATGCCAGATCTCACGCATCGCTTCGCGCACCGTGGTCCGGTCAGGCTGTGTCGCGGGCAAATGAGCGAGCCGTTTATGCTGCCCGATTGCGGATAGCAGGACGGTAAACGCCATCAGGCAAGCGCCGGTGATGCCGTACATCCAATAGCCTTCGGCGAGCAGTTGCCCGACTTCGCCTTCCTTGTCCGAAACCAGAAACACCCCGTAAGCAAGGAACAGCATCAACAATCCGCCCGCCCATGCGAACAGATAGCGCAGCCGCATCAGGCTCGTGCGCTCGTCATAATCCTGCGTCAGTTCGGGCAGGATCGCGACCGACGGCACCTCGCACGCCGAAACCAGCGTTCGAACCAATATTGAGGTGACGACCAGATAAGCAAAGGCCTGCCATCCATCCAGCCCGGGTGGATGCCAGAGCAGCATCCATGAGGCGGCCAATGGAACCGCAGCAAGATACAGCCAAGGCAAGCGCCGTCCCCAGCGCGAATAGGTTCGGTCGCTCATATGCCCGATGATCGGATCGGCAAAAGCGTCAACGACCATCGCTATCGCCAATGCCGCGCCAACCAGCCGGGCGTCCATCCCGATGACCTGATTGTAAAACAGCAAAAGGAAGGTCGAAAAGCCGTTCTCCTTCACGCCATAGGCCATGCTGCCAAAGCCATGAAAGAATTTGATCCGCGTTGGAACGCGCCCGTCCGAGGTGATGGTCATTCCTGCGCCGCGTCGACGAAGTTCTGAACCGAATCGAACATCGCCGGGGCATTTTCATCCCAGCTGTGGCGCGGGCCGATGGTGATGCCACCGTCGACCACCATATGCGTGCCCGTGATGAAACGGGCTTCAGAACTGGCGAGATAGGCAACCATCGAGGCGATATCCTCCGGATTGCCGCCGCCCTTCACTGGCTGTGCCTGATTGGCCACTTCATGAATAACCGCGTTGGCGGCATCGCGCTGATCAGCCGGGACTTCGAGTGCCGATGCAAAAATGTTCGTTTTGATGAAGCCGGGGCAAATAGCGTTGACCCTTATGTCAAACTTGGCGAGCTCTGCTGCTGCCATTTTCGAAAGGTGCAGCACGCCCACCTTCGCCACCGCATAGGCCGATGGCGAATATCCCGCGCCGAGCGCGGCAATGCTCGCTGTGTTTACAATTGACGCACCCTTGCGCCCCTTCATATGCGGTACGGCGTAACGGATGCCCATCGCGACCGAGCGCAACAGCAGATCCATCGTCCTGTCCCAGCCCTCGGGCTCAATCTCGTCAATCGGTGCGCGATCACCCGCTGCGCCTGCATTGTTGAACACGATGTCGATGCCGCCGGTTTTCTCGGCGGCGAAATCCATCAGCGCCTTGATGTCGGCAACGTTGCACACGTCGGTATGTTTGAAGAATATCTTGCCATTCGAGGTGGCGGCGAGTTCGCTGCCGCCTTCTTCATCGATGTCGGCGGCGATAACGGTCGCGCCTTCCTCGGCCAGCCTGAGGCATGTTGCCTTGCCAATGCCTGATGCTGCCCCGGTGACGACAGCCGTCTTCCCAGCGAATCTCATATTCCTCTCCTCATCCCGACTCTCTCCCCGCCATCCTGTAGCTATTAAATGGTGCGGTCAACGGGCGCAAAAATGCCGTTACGGAAAGCCCGCCTCTCAAGTTGACGCTTGCGTAAAGCGGAATATGGGACATAGTGATTCGGCACTTTTTAGGAGAATCCCGATGAGCGAGCTGGAAGCATTCCGGACGGAAATCAGGGCGTGGATAGAGGCAAACTGCCCGCCCGAAATGAAAACCCCGATCAAAAGCGACGACGACACCTGCTGGGGCGGTCGCAACTTCGTTTTCCAGAGCGAAGCGCAAAAGCAATGGATGGAACGCTGCGCAGCAGCCGGGCTGACCGTGCCCGATTGGCCCAAGGATTATGGTGGCGCAGGCCTTTCCCCCGCCGAAACCAAGATCTTCCGGCAGGAAATGGCGCGTGCAGGTGCGCGCTCTCCGCTCAACAGCTTTGGCATCTGGATGCTTGGCCCCGCCTTGCTGAAATTCGGTACCGAAGAGCAGAAGCGCCATTATCTGCCGCAGATTGCGCGCGGTGAAATCCGCTGGTGTCAGGGCTATTCGGAACCGGGATCGGGATCAGACCTCGTGTCGCTGCAGACCTTTGGTGAAGACAAGGGCGACCATTGGGTCGTCAACGGCCAGAAAATCTGGACCAGCTATGCCGACAAGGCCGACTGGATCTTCTGCCTCGTCCGCACCGACAAGGAGAATAAATATCAGGGGATCAGCTTCCTGCTGTTTGACATGACGACCCCGGGCGTCACGACCAAGCCGATCAAGCTGATCTCGGGCAATTCGCCTTTCTGCGAAACCTTTTTCGACAATGTTGTCGTGCCCAAGCACCAGATTGTCGGCGAACTCAACCGCGGTTGGGATGTCGCCAAATATCTGCTGGGTCACGAACGCGAGATGATCTCGGGCATGGGCGGCGATGGCGGCACAGCGTCGCTCGGCGGCGGCTTCAAGGATGCGTTGGGCGATGAACCCATACTGCGCGCGCAGCTGGCGATGTTTGACGTCGAAAGCCTAGCCTTCCGCGCGCACAGCGAACGTTTCATGGACGAATGGAAAACCGGCACCGCGCATCCGGCCTATTCGAACTTGATGAAATATATCGGCACCGAGCTGAACAAGAAGCGCCACGAGCTGGTGATGGCCGCTGGCGGTTCGGATGCACTCGAATGGGAGAGCGAGCGTTCGAAGGGCGGCAAGCGCGCACGCGACTGGTTGCGCACCAAAGCCAATTCGATCGAAGGCGGCACGAGCGAAGTGATGCTCAACGTCGTCGCCAAACGCATACTCGACATGCCGGGAGCCTGACCAATGGCCATGACCTATAACGAAGACCAGTCGATGCTGCGCGACAGCGCGCGCGACTTTATGAAGACCGAAGCCCCCGTCGCGCATCTGCGCAAATATCGGGATATGGATTGCAAGGATGGCTTCAGCCACGATCTGTGGAAGCAGTTTGCCGACATGGGCTTTACCGGCATCCTGATCCCCGAAGCCGATGGCGGCCTCGGCATGGGCCATGTCGAGGCGGGTATCGTGCTGGAGGAAATCGGTCGCAACCTCTCGCCCTCGCCGTTCCTCTCGACCTCGGTGGTTGCTGTCGAAGCGCTGAAAGCCGCTGACAAGGCAATGCGCGACCGCTGGTTCCCCGGTATCATTGCAGGCGAGACCGTGGTCGGCATCGCGCTCGAGGAAGGCAAAAAGCACCATCCCGAAAAGATCGCGCTCAAGGCCGAACGCAGCGGCAACGGCTTCAAGCTGAGCGGCGCCAAGCAGTTCGTCGTGCAAGGCAGTTCAGCCGACATGCTGATCGTCGCCGCCCGCACCGCTGGTGCAGTTGGTGAAACCGACGGGCTGACATTGTTCGCGGTAGACAAGGACGCCGCAGGGCTATCGATCGATGCCGCGCGCACCGTTGACTCTGCGATGGCCGCACGCCTCGATCTGAACGGCGTCGAAGTGAACGCTGATGCTGTGATTGGCGATGTCGATGGCGGTTGGGCGGTGCTGTCGAAAATGCTCAACGCCGGACGCACCGGATCGGCTGCCGAAATGGTTGGCGTTGGCACCGGCGCAATGGACCTGACCTTCGATTACCTCAAACAGCGCAAGCAGTTTGGCCGCGTGATCGGCGAGTTCCAATCGCTGCAGCACCGCGCAGCGCATCTCTATGGCGAAATGGAAATGGCGCGCTCGGCCGTGCTCAAGGCGCAGAATTTCCTCGACGAGGAAGATCCGCGTGCAGAGCTTTACGCCTCGGTCGCCAAGGCCAAGGCTGGCCTCGCTTGCAGCCTTTCGGTCCGCGAAGGCGTGCAGATGCATGGCGGCATCGGCATGACCGACGAATATGATATAGGCCTCTATATGAAGCGCGACCGCGCACTCGCCGAATATATGGGCGACATCTATTTCCACGCCGACCGCGTGGCCCAGCTGAACGGATATTGATCATGGACCTGCAGAAACTATTCAGCCTTGAAGGTCGCGTCGCGCTCATCACCGGTGGATCGAAGAATTTGGGCCGCCACATGGCCGAAGGCTTCATCGCGGCGGGTGCCAAGGTCTATATCAGCTCGCGCAAGGCCGATGCCTGCGAAGCGACGGCCGCCGAATTGGGCCCCAATTGCATCCCGCTGCCGATGGATGTTTCGACCGTAGAGGGCTGCAAGGCGCTCGCCGCCGCATTCGCCGAGCGCGAGTCGAAGCTCGATATCCTCGTCAACAATGCCGGTGCCGCATGGGGTGCGCCGTTTGAAGACTTTCCGGAAGCAGGGTGGGACAAGGTCATGGACCTGAACGTCAAGGGCCCCTTCTTCCTGACGCAGGCACTTTATCCGCTGCTCAAGGCCGCGGCGACCAAGGCGCATCCGGCGAAGGTCATCAATATCGGATCGATCGATGGCATCCGCCTCAATCCTTGGGAAACCTATAGCTATCACGCGTCCAAATCGGCGATCCTGTACCTCACCAAGCGGATGGCAGCGCGGCTGGTGCAGGACCAGATCAACGTCACCGCCATTGCACCGGGTGCCTTTGCCTCCGACATGAACAAGGCCGCGCGCGATCACGGCGATGCGGTGGCTAGCAACATCCCGAACAAGCGCATTGGCGTTGCAGAGGATATGGCGGCAGCCGCAATCTACCTCGCATCGGATGCCGGCAACTATGTTGTGGGTGATACGAT
>JAGNSY010000153.1 GCA_017987825.1 Sphingorhabdus sp.
TGAAAAATTCGGTGCCGCACACGCCAAGATCGATGGTGTTGTCGCAAAAGGCTGCATTGTCGGCTGCTACAACTAAGTCGCAGGCCATGACGAGCATTAGCCCGCCTGAAATGCAGCGACCCTGCACTTGAGCAATCGTTGGCTTTGGCACGTTGCGCCAGCGTTCGGTTAGATCCAGATAGACTTCCTTCTCGATCGCATAGCGGCCTTCGTCGCCGGGTGCTGAAAATTCGGCCCAGTTGCCCAAAACGTCGAAATCGCTGGGCAAAACGTCGCGCTGCCCGAGGTCGTGGCCACTGCTGAAATCGGGGCCGTCTGCTGCGAGAATGATGACGGTCACTGTTTCGTCGCGCGCGCAGGTGCTGAAAGCTTCGTCGAGCTGGTAGAGCATCGCAAAATTCTGCGCGTTCCGTTTATCGGCGCGGTTGAGCACGATGCGCGCAACGTCTTTGGCAGGGCGTTCGATTTTGACCAGGGGTTCGCCTGCCTTGTTGGTTTTGACGACTGTCATCGCGCTTCCCTCTCTTTTTTGGGCCGGAGTCGAGGCCGGATTGACACTGGCTATCAAGGCGGTGGAGATGCGGCTAGCCGGAATTTTAATCGACCGATTAATTGGCGGTTGCGCGAGGCTGGTAAATTTGGTCAATGGAACGCATGACAGACATTGAACGCATCCCCGTAATCATCGGCGTAGGCCAGATTAACGACCGCCCGGAAGACCCTGACAATGGCCTCGACCCGCTGGGGTTGATGGCGCAGGCGCTGAAGCGCGCAGAGGCAGATAGCGGGATAACGCTCTTGTCGAAGCTCGACAGCGTGGCGGTTGTCGACCAGATCAGTTTTCGCGACCTGAACCCGCTCGACCGCAAGCTGGCCGATGCTGTGGGTGCAAGCCCATCGGTCTGCTATCAGTCCGAAGCGCCGCACGGCGACACGCCCATCCGCCTGCTCAACGAAGCCGCCAATCGCATCGGGGCAGGGGAGATCAAACTGGCGGCAGTTGCAGGTGCCGAGGCGCTGCGCACGATTGCAGGCCGCCTCGCCAAACATGCCACGCCGCAATCTGATGTGTTTGAAGGCGTGCGCAAGGAAGCCAAGCGTGAGCCTAGCTACGCGCAGCAGCATGGGCTGAACGCTCCGGTGGACGTGTATCCGCTCTACGAGAACGCCGGACGTGCGTCCTATGGTCAGACACTTGCCGAGGCGCAGCAGGAAAGCGGGGAAATCTGGTCGCGCTTTAGCCAGATTGCGGCGGATAATGAAGGCGCATGGATCCGCAAGCCGGCATCACCCGAAGACATTATCACCTCCAACGAGAAAAATCGTCCACTGGCCTTTCCTTATAACAAGCTGATGGTGGCGAACTCGTCGGTCAATCAGGGGGCGGGCTTCATTGTTGCCAGCCTTGCCGAGGCGCGCCGACTGGGCATCGCAGAGGACAAGCTGATCTATGTCGGCATGGGGGCCGCGGCCAAGGAGGCTTACAGTTTCCTGCAGCGCGATCGCTATGACCGATCAGTCAGCATGGAAACCTCGATCCGCCGCACGCTTGACCTAAACAAGATGAGTGGAGCGGATTTCGATTTTGTCGAGCTGTACAGCTGCTTTCCCTGCGTCCCCAAAATGGCGCGGCGGATTTTGGGCTGGCCGGTCGAGAAACCCGCCACAGTGTTCGGCGGGCTGACTTTCGGTGGCGGGCCGATTGCCAATTATATGAGTCATGCAGTTGTCTCGATGGTCGACAAGCTGCGCCATGAAGGCACCAATGGT
Organism: Sphingorhabdus sp.; assembly: GCA_017987825.1. GTDB lineage: Bacteria > Pseudomonadota > Alphaproteobacteria > Sphingomonadales > Sphingomonadaceae > Sphingorhabdus_B. Next base: position 1,771 of record JAGNSY010000153.1, read on the forward strand.
TTCCTGTTCGCCAATGGCGGCTTTGCCACGGATAATCATTGTATCGTGCTGTCCAACAAGCCCGTGGCTGCAGCGCACTTCCCGCAAAATTTTGACTATCAGGCAGAGGCCGACGCAGCGCGTGAGACGGTCCCCGAACTCGACAAGGATTATGTTGGCATTGGAACGGTCGAAACTTACACCGTCTTTTATGGCCGCGATGGCAGCCCCAAGGGAGGGGTCGTTGTCGCACGCACACCCGCGGGCGAGCGCACGCTGGCGCATGTCAACATAACCGACGATGCAATGGTCGCATTTCTGACAGACGGTCAGGCGGAGCCGGTCGGCACTTCTGGTGCGGTTGTTGCTGATGCAGGTGGACGCCGCATCTGGGCCCGCGCTTAAGCGGGCTCCTTCACCCTTAGCGTGGCCAGCGCCGCCAGCGCCATCACAGTTGCAGCAACGGCCATTGTCCAGATCGGCTCGGTCGGGAAAAACGCCTTCAGGATCGTCCCCATGACTGTCGCCACCAGCAATTGCGGCACAACGATGAAGATGTTGAAAAGCCCCATATAGATGCCGAGCTTGCCTTGAGGCAGGCTGGAGGCGAGGATGGCATAGGGCATGGCGAGGATCGACGCCCAGGCTATGCCGATGCCGATTTCGGCCAGTAGCAGCATTTGCGGATCGCGGATGAAGAGGAAAGCTGCGAAACCTGCCGAACCGGCAAGTAGGCAGACCATATGCGTTTTCACCTTGCCGACACGTTCAGCCAATTTGGGCAACAGGAACAGCGCTGCGAGCGCGGCGACGCCATTATAGACTGCGAACAGGATACCCACCCAGTTACCGCCCTCATTATAGGCAGCAGACGCGGGGTCACTCGAGCCAAAGGCATATTGGGCAACGACGGGGGTGGTGTAGATCCACATGATGAACAGCGCCGACCAGCTAAAGAACTGGGTAAGTGCCAGCTTCTTCATGATCTCCGGCATTCCCGAAAAATCGCCGACAATATGGCTCAGCATATTATTGTCGCGCCCACTTTTGGCGAGCTGGATAGCGATCAGGCTGGCCAGGCCATAGCCCGCCATCAACGCGCCCAGCAGATAGACTTCTTTTTCAAGACCCGTCGCTGAAACCAGCAAGGCGACGCCAGCACCCGCTGCGATCCAGATAAAAGCGGAAACGGGCGAGCGTGCGGCCAGTGCACGAATGGTCGAGCCATCGCCCTCTACACCCTCTTGCCCGAACGCGCGCAATTGGTCAGGGCTATATTCCTGTGTGCTGAACACCGTCCACAACACCGACAGCAAATAGATTAGCCCGCCAAACCAGAAGCTATATTTGACCGTATCGGGAATGCCTCCGCCAGCGACTTCATTGGCAACGCCCAGATGATCGAGAACCCAAGGAAAAATCGACCCCACAACCGCGCCCGCACCGATAAATGCCGTTTGCAATGAATAGCCCGCCGTGTGCTGGTCCTTGCGCAGCATATCGCCGACAAACGCGCGGAAGGGCTCCATTGATACATTAATCGACGCATCGAGGATCCATAACATGACTGCCGCAAACCAGAGCGCGGGTGCCAACGGCATCACGAACAGCGCGAGCGACGCCATGATCGCGCCCGCCAGAAAATATGGTCGCCGCCGCCCCAGTTTTCCGAGCCATGTGCGGTCGCTCATATGGCCAATGATCGGTTGCACCAGCAGACCGGTAAGCGGCGCGGCAATCCAGAGTGCAGTCAGATTGTCGAGGCTTTCGCCCAGTGACTGGAAGATGCGCGACATGTTCGCATTTTGCAGCGCGAACCCGATCTGAATGCCAAAGAAGCCGAACGAAATGTTCCACAGGCCCCAAAAGCTCTGACGCGGCTTTTCCATAATCCTCTCCCGATTATCTTTTGCCGCAGGGTGGCAGCGAACGGGCGGCGCGGCAATGGCACGGGCAGGGCAATTCTCTTACGTATACGAATACGTAGCTTTTCAATGCGCTCCGCATGATTTGCGGACGACCAGTTTGGCCGGCAACATATAGCCTTCGGCGCTTTTGCCCTCGATCAGCGTAAGTAGTGTATCGACCAGCACCTCACCAGCGGTGCGATAGTCTTGCTGCACGGTGGTCAATGGCGGATGGGCCAAGCTGGCGGCCGGAATATCGTCAAAGCCGATAATGGCAACGTCCCCCGGTATGCTGAGGCCTGCATCCTCAATCGCCCGGATAGCGCCGATGGCTATCAGGTCGCTGGCAGCAAAAATCGCATCGAATTTGATACCGTTGTCGATCAAGTGCTGCGCAGCATCGAAGCCCGACTGTTCCGTATTAAGCGCGTCGATTTGTAAGCCCGCCTCTATCTCCATTCCGCCAGCAGCCATCGCGTTTCTTGCGCCCAGATAGCGGTCCCGGAATTCAGGATAATGATTGGAGGCGTCCCCCAGAAACGCAATATGCTTGCGGCCATGTGCGATCAGATGCTCGGCAGCCAGCCTGCCTCCATCCATATTGTCGCAGCCGATCGTGGTGCCCATTTCGTCCTGACCACCAACCATCCCCCAGCGCACAAAATGCGTGCCTTGCTGGATCAATTGTTCGAGCTTGGGCTGATAAAGCTCATAATCGCCATAGCCGAGCAGGATGATGCCATCGGCTTTTCTGCTGTCTTCATAGTCGACGTGCCAATTGGCAGAAAGCTGCTGGAACGAAATCAGCAAATCATGATTACGCCTTGCGGCCGTCCTGGTGATCGAAGCCAGCATTGACAGGAAGAACGGGTTTATCCCGGTTTCGTCAGGGGTCGGGTCTTCAAAAAAAAGCAGCGCCAGCGTGTTAGATCGTTGTGTTCGCAGGCTGGAGGCGTTCTTGTCGACCTTGTAATTGAGCTGTTGCGCGATCGCTTCGATGCGCTTGCGGGTTTGCTCTGAAACAGATGCACTACCCCGCAATGCGCGCGATACTGTTGGCTGCGAAACCCCTGCAAGTTGCGCTATGTCGAACGACGTGGGCTTATGTGGTGGCATGTGGTGCGACCGGCTCTCCTGCAACAATCCATAAGCGCGGACCGGCATTCGTGCAACGACGTTACCGCATAATTCTGAATACGTATGTGAATAACTGTCATTTGGCGGGGTCCGCGTAGTATTTAAACAG
>JAGNSY010000154.1 GCA_017987825.1 Sphingorhabdus sp.
CAGCGGTTCGGTTGCACCTTGCGCTTCGGGTTTCATCTGGGCGTCGGCTTCAGCCATTGGCAGCCTCCGGCGCGCGTCGGGTGAGGTTTAGCCGGATGATATCCAGCATGGCTTCCAATTCGGCTTGCTGGCTGTCGGTAAGTCCAGATACGGCATCGGCGAACAGTTCGTTGGCGAGCGGCTTCAGGTCTTCCAGACGCGACTCGCCAGACGGTGTCAGAAACACACGCCAAGCGCGACGGTCGTTAGGGTCGGCGCGACGTTCGACCAGCCCCGCATCCTGCATCCGGTCGATCATCCGGCCCAGTGTTATCGGCTCAACATCCATCATTTCGGCCAAGGCTACCTGTGAACTGCCGCCAAAACGGTTGAGAAGTCCAAGGACGCGCCATTGCGGCCGGGTGATGCCTTTGGTGCGGACACGCTCGTCAAACGCGCGGCGCATCAATCGTGCCGTATCGCCAATCAGGAAGCCAAGATCTTCACTCATAGCTACCGATATAATAGCAATGCTTATTATATGCAACCTGCTTGCCTTTGAACTGGCTATGGCTAAACCGGTGGAATGACTGAAACGCTCTCCGGCGGCTGCCAGTGCGGCCGTGTTCGTTATGAAGCTAGGGTCGAGAATTTCGACGCCTATTGGTGCCACTGCCGCATGTGTCAAAAAGCCACGGGCGGAATTGCAGCGGCTTTTGTTGAAGTTCCAGCCGCCAACATAAACTGGCTCAGCGAACCAGACTGGTATGAGAGTTCGCCGGTAGCAGTGCGCCCCTTCTGCTCTCACTGCGGCACGCCGCTCGGCTTTCGCTGGAAGGACAATAGCGGCGGCAGCGATCTGACTGTGGGTAGCTTTGACGATCCGTCCCGATTTGTGCCCATCGCGCATGCAGGGGCCGAAGCCATCAATGAAGCGTGGCTCGATACCCGCGAGTTACCGCGGATGCACACATCGACGACGCAGAGCGTAGTAGAGCGTTGGGAAGCATGCGGCCTGGAGGTACCCGTGTGAATATCGATACAGGCTATTTTGAGTCCAGCGATGGCATCCGGTTGGCATGGAGGGAGACCGGCAAAGGGCGTCCTCTGATTCTGATTCACGGTTATTTCAGCGAGGCCGACACAAACTGGATTAAATATGGTCATGCTACATTGCTGGCGGATGCGGGATTCCGGGTTATCATGCCTGATCTGCGCGCCCATGGGTTAAGCGGAAAGCCCCATGAACCTGTCCACTACCCCAAAGATATTCTGGCTGCCGATCAGTTCGCTCTGATAGAGCATCTGGGACTCAATGATTTCGATCTGGGTGGTTATTCGCTGGGGGGGCGAACGGTGGCGCGCATGTTGGCCAAGGGATGCAATCCGCGCCGGGTGATCATTTCTGGTATGGGGCTGGAAGGCCTCGCCAATACCGGCGCACGCGCCGGGCATTTCCGCCATGTTCTCGAAAATCTGGGCAAGCACGAACGCGGCTCGCCCGCATTTATGGCTGAGGCGTTTTTGAAGACGACGGGCGGCGACCCGGTCGCCTTGCTCGGGATATTGGACACTTTTGTTGATACGCCCGTTGAGGTTCTGCGGACATTCGATCTACCTATCGGTGTGATTTGCGGGGACGATGACAATGACAACGGTTCCGCATCGGCGCTGGCGGAGGTCTTGCCCAAAGGGCGGCTGATTGGCGTTCCGGGTAACCATATGAGTGCCGTGATCAAGGCTGAACTTGGTTTGGCCATCCGTGATTTTCTGTTGGACGAGGGCCTATGACCGAGACACTGCTTGAAAAGCGTTTCTGGCGCTATTGGTTGGGCGGACTTTTGATCCTTGCGATTATGATTGCGATGAATCCCTGGTTTGCCAATGAAGTTTCGCCTTGGGGAATCCGCGATCACCAGTCCGCTGCAACCGCGCTTCGGGTCGATGCAATTCAGGCGGCTTGGCAGGCAGCGGGTGTGATGGATCTGGCCCGGTTCGGAATCGCACTCGATCTGGTCTATATCGGCATTTACTCTTTTGGCGCCTATTGTGGCGGACGATTGTTCGCGCAGTCTGAAAATACATCCCTGCGCCGTTTGGGATGGGTGATTGTTGCTGCCGCTCTGGTCGTGGGCGTGGCTGACTATGTTGAAACAATATGCCAGTTTGTGCAGGCGATGGCGTTTAAGGGCAGCGATCTTCTTGCCGGAATTGCGGCCACCGCGCAGCCGATCAAATCAACGGCGTTTCTGACCAGCTTCTTTGGTCTGCTAGCGGCACTCCTGCTTCGACGAATGGCACGTGCCAAAGCTTGACCTGCTGGGCGGACAGGAGCAGTGCACTTTCCATAATCTGTTTTTGGGGAGTGTTTCCAATGCGAAAATTCGTTTCCACGCTTGCACTTGCGGCTGCGCTTTATGCCGTGCCCGCAGCGGCGCAGAATGCATCACCGACAACTGCCGATGCCGAAGCCTTCGTCGCCAAGGCTGAAAAGGACCTGTTCGATTTCTCGATCGAAGGCGGACGCGTGGCTTGGGTCAATTCAACCTATATCACCGACGATACCGATGCACTTGCCGCAAAATATGGTGAAATCGGCACAGAAAAGGCCGTTGCCTATGCTCTCGAAGCGGCCAAGTTTCAGGCTGTGTCGGGCCTATCGGCTGAGACCAAGCGGAAGCTGGATATTTTGCGCGGCGGTTTGGTGCTGCCGGCCCCGACCAAGGAAGGTGCTGCCGCAGAGCTGAGCACGATCGCTACCAAACTGAATTCGACGTATGGCAAGGGCAAGGGTACGCTCAACGGCAATGCGATCAACGGTTCGGATATCGAAGCCGCGATGGGCACCAACCGGAATCCCGAAGAGCTGAAGGAAATGTGGACCAGCTTGCATGACAATGTCGGCAAGCCGATGGGCAAGGATTATGCCCGCATGGTCGATATCGCCAATGAGGGTGCGAACGAGCTGGGCTTCAAGGATGTCGGCGCGATGTGGCGCTCTGGCTATGACATGCCCGCTGACGATTTCGCCAAGCTGACCGACAAGCTGTGGCTAGAGGTGAAGCCGCTTTATGACGAGCTGCACACCTACACCCGCAACAAACTGAACGCGAAATATGGCGATGCCGTGCAGCCCAAGACCGGCCCGATCCGCGCCGACTTGCTGGGCAATATGTGGGCCCAGGAATGGGGCGGCATTTACGATATTGTGGCCCCGGCGGGGGCGGGCGATATTGGCTATGACATCGGCGAATTGTTGAAGGCCAAGGGTGTCGACGAAATCGGCATGGTGAAAATCGGCGAAGGTTTTTTCTCGTCGCTGGGTTTTGAGCCGCTGCCCAAAAGCTTTTACGAACGCTCGCAATTCCTGAAGCCGCGCGATCGCGAGGTTGTTTGCCACGCGTCCGCCTGGGACATCGACAATGTCGACGATCTGCGCATCAAGATGTGCATCAAGATCAACACCGACGATTTTGTCACCATCCACCACGAGCTGGGCCATAATTATTACCAGCGCGCTTACAACAAGCAGAGCTATCTGCATCTGAACGGTGCGAATGACGGATTCCACGAAGCGATTGGCGATGCTGTGGCCTTGTCGATTACGCCGGACTATCTGGTGCAGATCGGTCTGCTGGATAAGTCAAAGGTTCCCAGTGCGGACAAGGATACAGGGCTGTTGCTGCGGCAGGCGATGGATAAGGTTGCCTTCCTGCCCTTCGGCCTGCTTGTCGACAAATGGCGCTGGGGTGTGTTCAACGGCTCAATCGCGCCCGCCAATTACAACAAGGGCTGGACCGATTTGCGGCGCCAATATCAGGGTATCGTGCCTCCGGTAGAACGCCCGGCAGATGCCTTCGATCCGGGTGCGAAATATCATATTCCGGGTAACACGCCCTACACCCGCTATTTTCTCGCCCGCATCCTGCAATTCCAGTTCTACAAGGCGGCCTGCGATGCCGCTGGCTGGAAGGGGCCGCTGCACCGCTGTTCCTTCTATGGCAACAAGGAAGTCGGCCAGAAATTGAACGCCATGCTCGAAATGGGGGCGTCCAAACCCTGGCCCGATGCACTTGAAGCCTTCACCGGCAGCCGCGAAATGTCGGGCAAGGCGATGATCGAATATTTTAAACCCTTGATGGATTGGCTGAAAAAGCAGAATAAGGGCCAGAAGAAGGGGTGGTAACGCCCAAAGGGAGGGAAATGGCGCCATGCGTAACTGGATAGCTTGCCTGTCATTGGCAATATCGGTTCCGGGCGCCGTTTCCGCCCAATCTGTCAATTATCAGTCGCAATTGCTGCTGGGGGAGATTGTCCTCAACATCTCCGGATCGGGCAGCTACACACAGCGGGGTAACATCGTCTATCTGAGCGGCCAGATGGTGTCAGACGCGGCGAGCGCGGTTGATGCCGATGCGCTGAACCAGCAGAATTTCGACATGCTGATCAACAGCCTTGGAACAATGGGGGTCAGCCCAACCCAGATCAGGAAGACGAAACTGGCACCCTCCAGCCAGCCGACCGCCGGACAGGCGCGCTCCGTGTGGCAGATATATATCGACCTTTACGACCAGACCCGTCTTGGCGAGGTGATATCATCTATGGAAGGCGCCGAGGTCCGCTCGATCCAACCGCCGCAATATGATGCGACCGATCGCAACGCCCTGCTGACCTTTGCCCGTCAGCGTGCGATTGACGATGCTAAGCGACAGGCCGAGGCTTATGCGACTGCGCTCACTATGGTTGTGCGGCGGATAACGCGGATCGAAGAAGTTTCGTCAGGCATTTCTACGACCCCCAAGGGCGGCACGGCCAATGAGGGCGATGTTGTTGCCAATGCCAATGTAAAAGTCGACATTGTCTTCGGCCCGATGTTCAATTCAGCACC
>JAGNSY010000155.1 GCA_017987825.1 Sphingorhabdus sp.
AGCAACTCATAGGTTCCAGCGCGCAACACTTGCAGCATCGTCTTGTCGAGGCGCCCGATCTTCCATTGTTCGCCCAGCTTGGCTTCGATCAACGCATCAATCTCTTCGCGCCGGGCGTCGACGCCCGCGACCAGATCATCGAAAAAGTCGATATCGGCTTCCGCATATTGCGCATCTTCGATCTCGGCACCCAAACGATGCGCGTGGAATTCGGATAGCAGACGGGCGATCCCGATCGACTCCATATCCATCTGGTACAGCGCCTGCACGGCGGCGAGCCGCGCGGCGGCGCGGGCTTTGGAACGGGGTTTGCTCATAATCTCTTTCTCACGCTTTCGGCGTGTGCGGGCAAGCCCTCGGCTTCGGCCAGCGCCAGTGCGGCTGGGCCAATCGCCTTCAGCGCCTTTTTGTCGAGTGCGATGAAGCTGGTGCGCTTCATGAAATCGAGCACCGACAGCCCTGAAGAAAAGCGTGCACGGCGACCGGTTGGCAGCACATGGTTCGGGCCCGCCACATAATCGCCAATCGCTTCAGGCGTCATGCGGCCGAGGAAAACCGAACCGGCATGGCGAACCAGATCGAACAGCTTTTCAGCGCGCCTGTCGTCCACCGCCAGCTCCAGATGCTCGGCGGCGAGCCGGTTGACCAGCGGCATGGCTGTTTCGAGCTTATCGACGACAACGATCGCGCCATTGCTCTGCCAACTCTCGGTCGCAACCTTGGTTGTCGCCAGCTGCGCCAATTGCACATCGACTTCGGCAGCCACCTTGTCGGCAAAATCTGCATCGTCGGTGAACAGGATCGACTGGCTCGTCGGATCATGCTCGGCCTGACTGAGCAGGTCGGCGGCGATCCATTCGGGCTTATTCTTGCCATCGGCAACGACAACAATTTCGGAAGGGCCTGCGACCATGTCGATACCGACCACACCGTAAAGCTGCCGCTTTGCCTCGGCCACCCAAGCGTTGCCGGGGCCTGTGATCACATCAACCGGTGATATGCGGTCAGTACCATAGGCCAGCGCAGCAATTGCCTGCGCGCCGCCCAGTCGCCAGATTTCATCGACCCCTGCCAGATAGGCCGCGGCCATGACCGTTTGATTGACCTCTCCCTGCGGCGTCGGGGTGACCATGACGAGACGCTCAACGCCCGCAACTTTGGCGGGAATGGCATTCATCAACACCGAAGACGGATAGGCCGCGCGGCCGCCGGGTACATAAACACCAGCCGCATCCACCGCGCTCCAGCGCGCACCCAGCCGCACACCTTCCTTGTCGCGATAGTCACGATCCTTCGGCAATTGCGCCTTGTGATAGGCCTTGATGCGCTGCGCCGCGAGTTTCAGGGCATCGCGCAATTCGGGCGCAAGCGCCTGATAGGCTGCCTTGCATTCCTCCGCCGTAATCTGCCAGCCCTGCTCGCTTAGGCTGAAACCATCAAAGCGCTCGGTCAGTTCCAAAAGGGCTACATCGCCGCGCGCGCGCACATCGCGGATTGTTTGCTCGACGATTGCCGACACATCGGCCTCGGCCTCGCGTCGACCACTGACCAGCTTGTCAAACTGGCGGTCGAAATCCGGCTGGCTGATCGAAAGCCTAAGCATTGACCGCCGCCCGGAATTTTTCGACCAGAGCTGCGACCCGCTCATCGGTCTTGAAGGCTGCGCGGTTGGCCACAAGGCGCGCCGACACTTCGGCGATCTTCTCGACCTCGACCAGACCGTTTTCCTTGAGCGTCTTGCCCGACGACACAAGGTCGACGATACGGCTCGAAAGGCCAAGCAAAGGCGCTATTTCCATCGCACCATTGAGCTTCACGCATTCCGCCTGCACCCCGCGCGCAGCAAAATGCTTGCGCGTCAGATTGGGGTATTTGGTCGCGACGCGGACGTGGCTCCAGCTGCGCGGATCGTCGGTTGCAGCCAGTTCGGCAGGCTCTGCGACAGAGATGCGGCAATGGCCAATGTCGAGGTCGACCGGGGCGTAAAGCTCCGAATAGTCGAACTCGTCGATCACGTCCGAACCCACGATGCCCGCCTGCGCGGCACCATGGGCGACGAAGGTCGCAACGTCGAAGGCGCGCACACGGATGATCCGCACGCCCGGGTCGTTGGTGTCGAACATCAGCGCACGGCTCTCCTTATCGAAGAAGGCCGCTTCGGGTTCGATTCCGGCAGCCTGCATCAACGGCAAAGCTTCGTCGAGAATTCGTCCCTTAGGGATGGCAAAGATGATTGGCGCAGTCATTGTCGGCGCGCTTTACTTGTGCGATGCAGCAAGGGCAAGGAGTAGTGCATGTCCGAAGCGATACGAGATGCCTTTCGTCAGCAGGCCGCCGGATGCCGCGCGATGAACTCTCCACTGACCGCAGATGTGCTGGATACATTGGCAGAGATACTCGACAGAAACAGCCGCACTGGCGCGCAGATACTGGATTGGCCCGGCGAACCGATGGCAGACGCGCTGAAACTGCGGATTGCCGGGGGATTTCATGCACTGGCGCGCTCCGGGCAGGACGCTGCGCTGACGGCTTTGTATGAAACCGGAGCGGGCGATTTTAACGCCGTGCTGAATCGTGTTTTGAACGAGTGGGACGACTGGCTCTACCCGTGGCTCGACAGCCCGCCGCAAACCAATGAGGTCGGCCGCAGCGCCGCCCTGATGGCAGGATTGATGATCGCGGTAGAGCGACTCGCCATGCCTATCGAACTGCTCGAACTGGGGTCGAGCGCTGGCCTCAATCTCAATCTCGACCGCTTCCACTATAATCTGGGTGGTTTGGAGGCGGGCCTTGCCGATGCCGCCGTGCGCATCGCGCCCGAATGGAAAGGCAATTCGCCCGACGGTAAATGGCCCCAAATCGTGGCGCGCGGCGGTGTCGACCAAAACCCTCTTGATATCCGCGATGAAGCTATCGCAGCTCGCCTGCTCGCCTATTGCTGGCCCGATCAGCACGACCGGTTGGCGCGGTTGGAAGCGGCCATTGCGACCGCGCGTGCGCATCCTCCGGTGGTAGAGGCAGGCGATGCCGCAGACTGGATCGAACGCAAACTGGCTGAACCTCATTCAGCGGGTGTCGCGCGCATCATCATGCACAGCGTGTTCTGGCAATATATGCCTCCCCACGCCCAAGTCCGAACCGAGGCAGCCATCCTGAAAGCAGGCGAGTTAGCGACAGCGGACCGCCCGTTCGGCTGGCTTTCGTTCGAGCCCGATCCGCCCGCCATTTCGCCGATGCAATTGCGGCTACGGCTTTGGCCGTCGGGTGAGGAGCTGCATCTGGCCGCCTGTCACCCGCACGGCGCGTCGATCAGCTGGTTCGGCCAGACCGGTTAAACAACGGCCCCATCCAGGGGGCCCAGCGTTGCCAGCCGCCGTGCAGCGAAAACCATTCCCATATGGCGGTAAAGAGCAGCACGGCAGTTGCCGACAAGCCCACGGTCAGCGGCTGCCAATGCCCAAGCCAGCCACCCACGCCGACCGCCGCCAGAGCAAATAGCCCCAGGAAATGCGAAAAGGGCGGAATGCGCGCGCCTGACGTCACCCATTTGAACATCTGGTTGCCGAACAGGAAGAGCATAGGTCCGCCAATGGCGACGAGGATGAAGGATAGGTCGCTATGGCCGACAGGATGCGCGAGCATCTTCTCGTCTGCGACAGCAGTTACAACGACGCCAGCCACGATCGGAATGTGCAGATAGGTGTAGGCCGTCCGCGCAAGCAGACCGACATTCTCGCTTTCGGCAATCAGCTGCGAGCCCCGTTTGGCACCGATATCGAAATAGATCCACCACATGGTGGCGCTGCCGATGAAGCTGGCGATGAACGCAATCCATGTCGGTGTGGTGCGTTCCAGATCGGCGAAGGTCGCACCGGTCAGCAGCACCGCCTCACCCAGCGCGATGATCATGAAAAGCGCGCAACGCTCTGCCATATGCGCACCCGAAATGTCCCAATCGCTGGGTTTGGAGCGGCCATATCCGGGGGTCGGGAACAGGGTATAGGGACCGGCATATTCAACAGCCAGGGCAGCGACCCAGAACAGCAGGCGCATGGTCGGTTCGCTAAGCGCACCCGCGATCCAGAGTGGCAGCGAAAGCAGAAACCAGAATGCTATCCGGATGAAGTTGCGTCTCCGTCCGTCATTCACGCCTGCCGATGCCCAGACCATGTAAAGCGTGCGGAATAACTGCATGAAAATATAGGATAAGGCAAAGAGCAGGCCATTGGCTTCAAATGCTTCCGGAATGGCCGCAGACAGCGCTAGACCCGATGTCATCAATATGATCAGCATCAGCCGCACATGCGCGCGTTCGGGATCCAGCCAGTTGGTGACCCAGCTCGTATAGATCCACACCCACCAGACCGCGAGCAACAGCACCAGCGTTTCCAGCGCACCCAATGGCGTCAAATGCGCCAGCAAACGGTGCGACAATTGGGTGATCGCAAAAACAAAAACGAGGTCGAAAAACAGCTCGATATAGGTGACCGGGCTGTGGTCATGCGCGTCGCGCGTGCGAAACAGATGCGGGCGTGGCTTGCTCATAGAGGCAGGTCTTACGCCAAAAATTTCTCCATTGCAGCAATCACCGCGTCGGGCTTTTCCCAAGTTACAAAATGGCCGCAATTAGCCACGCGTTCGATGTGGATATTGGGGACCAGTTCCTCGATGCCTTCGATATTGGACGGCGACAGCGCCTTGTCTTCCATCGCCCAGACCAGCAATGTGGGGATGTTCAGTTTGGGAAAGGCACCTGCTGCCCATTTAGGCACGTCCGCTGCTGCACCTATCAACGGAACCGTAATGTTTGAAGCACG
>JAGNSY010000156.1 GCA_017987825.1 Sphingorhabdus sp.
GCCTCTGCCTGCTGGCGACGCAGCATTGCGCCCGCAATTTCCTGCGCATAGGCAAGGTGGGTGAAGCCGCATTCGTCGACGGTGATACCGGCAACCGCCAGCCGCGCCATCAGCTCGGTGCGCAATTCGGCGCCAACCTGATCATGATTGCCGCGCAAGGTTACCTCCTGGTGCGCGAAATCATCATAGGGGTAGCGGGCACCAATGGTGCGCACCGCAGCTTCGATCTGCGCAATGACAAAGGCTTTATAGTCGTCGACATCGAACAAGGCCTGCGCCGTATCGGTGACACGCCATACAACTTGCGCCGCCATTTCGATGGGATTGCCGCGCAGGTCGTTGACCTTGATCTTTTCCGAAATCAGGTTGTTCGCACGCACCGAAATCTTGGTCGAGGTCATCCATGGCCAGACCCAGCGCAGCCCTTCCTTGCGGTCGGTGCCCTGATAGGAACCGAACATGGTGATCGACGCCGCCTGATTGGGCTGCAGCATATAAAAGCCCGACGAAGCGATGGTGAAGGCGACAAACCAGCCAACACATGCCCCGATATTGCCTATTCCGCCCTGCATCTCGATGGCGCGGAAGATTGACCAGATGAAAATACCCAGAAGCACCAGAGCCACTGCGAACATCAGATAGCCGCTGTAGGTGCGCGCGCCGCGTTCCTTGCTGGCGTTTAATGAAACCGAATCAGTCATAATGCCCTCCAATTAAATATGATATCATATTTATATCAAACTCGGAGCGGCGCAAGCAGAATCGGAACATGCAATCCGGCGGCTTGTGCGCGCTTGTTTTCCGCCCTGTTCACAGGCACATTCGCGGTGGAGAAAGGGGTTCCACATGCAGGATTTCAAAACAACCGCCAGCCGGAGAAGCATCATTCGCGGTGGCGCAATGCTGGCGGGCGGAGCGATGTTGATGCGACCAACCGCAGTACTTGCCGCTGATTCGGACATGGCAGCGATCCGCAAGGCGGCCGAGGCCGGACGAGACGCCTCTTTAAAGCGCATCCGCGACTGGATCGCCTTGCCCTCGATCGCCGCCGAAAACCGGAGCATGAAAGAGGGCGCCGAATATATGGCCGAACTCGCCCGCGATGCCGGGTTCCAGCATGTCGAGATTGTCCCGACCGAAGGCCATCCGGGCGTGTTCGCGACGCTCGATGCCGGGGCCAAGCGCACACTGGGCATCTATTTCATGTATGATGTGAAGCAATTTGATCCTGCCGAATGGACTTCGCCGCCGCTGGAAAGCAGGATGGTCGACAAGCCCGGTTTGGGCAAAGCGATCGTCGGGCGCGGTGCCGTGAACCAGAAGGGGCCCGAGGCAACCTTCCTCGCCGCACTGCACGCGATCCGTGCCGCAGGACGCAAGCTGCCGGTGAACATCGTCCTTGTCTGCGAAGGTGAAGAAGAAATCGGATCGCCCAATTTCAAGCAGATCGCGACCAAACCCAATGTCCTCGCCGCCTTGCGCAAATGCGAAGGTATATTCATCCCGGCAAGCTGGCAGGATGGGCAAGGCAATGTCAGCCTCAACCTCGGGTCGAAGGGCATCATCGAACTCGAACTGGTTGCGTCTGGCGAGAAATGGGGCCGCGGGCCAAAGGGCGACATCCACAGCAGCCTGAAAGCGATGGTCGATTCGCCCAGCTGGCGGCTGGTGCAGGCTTTGCAGACATTGGTGACACCCGATGGCAATACGCCCGCGATCGAAGGCTGGTTCGAAAATGTCCGTCCGCTGACCGAACGCGAAAAGGCGCTGATCGGCGAAATCGCCAAATCGGCAGACGAAGCCCAGCAGAAGAAATTGCTCGGCGTCACGCATTGGATCGACGATCTGCCTTATGACAAAGCACTGGTCCGGCTGGCGCAGGAACCGACGGTGAATATCGAAGGGCTGGTTGCGGGCTATACCGGCCCCGGCGGCAAGACTGTTCTACCCGGCAAGGCTGTCGCCAAGCTAGACCTGCGGCTGGTGCCCAACCAGACCCGGGCCGAAGCAGAACGCAAGCTGCGCACGCATCTCGACAAACACGGCTTTGCCGATGTCGAGATCAAGGTCGGCGGTGGATATGACCCGACCGAGGTTTCAGAGGATAGCCGCCTGATCAAGACAATGCTCGCCACTTATGCCCGCGCGGGCGCGAAGGCGACACTCAACCCGCGCTTGGCCGGCAGCTGGCCGGGCGCGACCTTTACCGCACCGCCAGTGTCGATCCCCGCCGGGCATTTCGGCATGGGCCATGGATCGGGCGCGCATGCGCCGGACGAATATTATCTGATCGAATCGACCAATCCCAAGGTTGCAGGTCTTGTTGATGCAACGATGGGCTATGCCGATTTCCTCTATCAGCTTGCCGCGATAAAATAGGCGGAACGAGAAAGGGCGGGGAAATCCCCGCCCTTTGCATCTTATTTTGTCGTTTCCGCAGGAAGCGGGAAGCCGCGTTTCTGCATGATATATTTCACATCCGGATCGCGACCACGGAAGGCGCGATAGGCCTCGATACGATCGGACTCGTTGCCAGTCGAAAGCAGCATCGAACGAAAGCGTTCGGCGGTTTCCTTGTCCCAGACATCACCCTTGTCGGTGAAGGCAGCCCAGGTGTCGGCATCCATCGTTTCGGACCAGAGATAGCTGTAATAGCCCGCCGAATAGCCATCCGAAGAGAAGAGGTGGTTGAACTGCGGCAGGCGGTGCCGCATCACCATTTCCTTGGGCATGCCGATCTTGGCGAGCGCTTCTTTCTCGAACGCGCGCGGATCGGTTACCGGCTCCTTGCGGTGGTGCAGCATCATGTCGAGGATCGCGCTCGACAGATATTCGACCGTTGAAAAACCCTGATTGAAAGTGTCGCTCGCCTTGATCTTTTCGACCATTGCCTGAGGGATCGGTTCGCCCGTCTCGGCATGTTTGGCATAGGTGTTGAGGATGTAAGGCGTCAGCAGCCAATTCTCATTTACCTGCGAGGGGAATTCGACAAAATCGCGCGGAACATGACCCAAGCCGGGCCAGGTTATGTCAAAGTTTAGATAATGGATGGCGTGACCGAATTCATGGAACAGGGTCGATGCATCATCGATACTGATCAGCGTCGGTTTGCCGCCCGCGCCCTTGACGAAATTATTATTGTTTGAGGCCAGCGTGATGTTGTTCGTACCCGACAATTTTTGCTGTTCCCGATATGTGGTCATCCACGCACCCGAGCGCTTGCCTGCGCGGGCGAAGTTATCGAGATAGAATAGCCCGATCAGCTTGCCGTCACGCTTTACCTCGAATGTGCGCACTTCGGGTTCGAACACCGGAACGGTGCCGGTATTCTCGGTGAAGCTCATCCCGTAAAGCTTGTTCGCGGCGTCAAACATCGCCGCGACCATATTGTCGAGCTGGAAATAGGGTTTCAGCTCATTCTGGTCGAGGTCGTATTTCGCCTTGCGGACCTTTTCGGCATAGTAACGATAGTCCCAAGGCTCGATGGTGATGCCAGCCTTTTCCTTGTCGGCAATCGCCTGCATGTCGGCGACTTCTTCCTTCACCCGCGCGACCGCAGCAGGCCAGACCTTCATCATCAGGTCCATCGCCTTTTCGGGCTCTTTCGCCATGGTGTCGGCCATGCGGTAATGTGCATGGGTTTCGAAGCCGAGCAGTTCGGCGCGCTGCTGGCGCAGCTTCAATATTTCGGCGATGGTCGCGTTGGTATCATTGGCGTCGCCATTATCCCCGCGCATTGTGAAGGCGCGCCAGATCTTCTCGCGCAGATCGCGGCGCGGCGAATTTTCTAGGAAGGGCTGAATCGCCGAACGGGTGTTGGCCACTGCCCAGCCCGTCTTGCCCTTGGCTTCCGCCGCCGCCTTCAACGAGGCAACGAAGCTGTCAGGAAGACCGGCTACATCGGCAGGGTCAGTCAGCAGGATATAGGTTTCTTCGTCCGCCAGCACCTTGTTCTGGAAATCGGAGAATTTCTTCGCGATTTCGGTTTCATAACCGATCAGCTGCGCCTTCTGCTCTGCATTGAGCCGCGCGCCGTTGCGTACAAGGCCGTCATAAGTGCGTTCGAGCAGCCGCATCTGCGCCTTGTCGAGGCCCAGATTCTCGCGTTCCTGGTACAGATATTGCACCCGCTGGAACCAGCGCGCGTCGAGCTGCAATTCATTGAAGAAGGCGCTGATCTTGGGTTCCCATTCGGCCTGAATCTTGCGGATTTCGGGATTGGACAGGTTGGAACTGTGCACGCCCCAGATCGAGAACAGGCGATTGACCGAGGCCCCAGCCAATTCGTTCGCCTTGATCGTATTGTCAAAAGTCACCGGCGCGGGATTGGCCAGGATTGCCTCAAACTCGCTTTTGGTGCGCTTCATCGCCTCTTCGAAAGCTGCAGGGAAATCAGCAGGCTTCACCTTATCCCAAGGCGGGACGCCGTCATAAGGGCCAGCCCAGGGGTCGAGCATCACATTTGCAGCGGCAGGCGCTGCCACCGGCTTGGCCGCTTCAGCAAAAGCCGGCATCGCCGTTCCCGCCATCAGCAAAATCGATAAGGGCCATGTCTTGATTCCTTTGTTCACAATCGCACTCCTGAAATGGGTGTCGAACCCGGCACAGCAAAGGCCTGTGGTTCGCATGCTGCCTGCTTAGCTGCACTGCGCGGTGAGGCAAAGCGGGATTTGGGCCGGATTTGGGATGGACAATCTGCTCCATATTGGAGAAATGTGGTCCCGGGTGGTGGTACACAAGGGTCGG
>JAGNSY010000157.1 GCA_017987825.1 Sphingorhabdus sp.
GGCGTTTTTACCTTACAGGTCAGGACAGGCTTGGCTGGCGCAGGCGTCTGCGCCTTGGCCGGAAGTGCGGGGATCGCCAGCAAGGCGGCGGCGGATACAGCGCCCAGCACTGCGGATCGGGATATGTCAGTCATCGCCAAACGCGGTAGGCGAAGTGCTGCAAATGTCCAGCGCGGTTCGACTAATCGCTATCCTTCTTGCGCGCCTTGTTGGCATAGATCAGCGCAGCGGCCAGCGCTGCCGAACCGATGCCGATCCCGGCGGCGGTTTTCCAGCCGATCCCTCCCTTGTCCTCGGCGGCTTCCTTGCGCGCCTTGGCACGCTTTACTTCGCGCATGGTTTCGTTGTCGGGCGGGGTGTCTTCGGGGGTGTCGGTCATACCCGCCTAAATGAATCAGGCGGGCATGGACGTCAACCCTTCAGAGTGCGCGCAGTTTCGGTTCAGCCTCATCCAGCGATTTGCGGATGATGCCGACAAGGTCATCGATCTGGCTGGTGGTGATGATCAGCGGCGGGCACATCACGATGCTGTCGCGGATGCCGCGCACCATCAGGCCGTTGCGGATGCAGATGTCGCGCACCATCGGGCCAGCAGTGCCTTCCTTGCCGCCAAAGCGGGCGCCGGTCGCCTTGTCGGCAACGATTTCAACGGCACCGAGCAGGCCGATCGAACGCGCTTCACCCACCAGCGGATGGTCGCTCAATGTGGCCAGCGCCTTGGCTAGATAGGGCCCGGTTTCGCTGCGAACCTTTTCGACCAGCCCTTCACGCTCCATAATCTCGATATTGCGCAGCGCGACCGCTGCCGCAACTGGATGGCCCGAATAGGTATAACCGTGAACGAAATCGCCACCGGTTTTCAGAACCTTGATGATGTCCGCGCTCACCGCGACGGCAGAGATGGGCAGATAGCCAGACGACAATCCCTTGGCCATGGCGATCATATCGGGCTTCACGCCCATCGTTTCATGGCCCCACATATTACCGGTGCGACCAAATCCGCAGATCACCTCGTCACAGACCAGAAGGATGCCATATTTGCGGCAAATGGCTTCAACCTGCGGCCAGTAATTGGCGGGCGGAATGATGACGCCGCCAGCACCTTGCACTGGCTCGCCGATAAAGGCAGCGACATTTTCGGGGCCGACTTCAAGGATTTTGTCTTCGATGGCCTGTGCGCAGGCCGTTCCAAAATCTTCGGGGCTCATGTCGCGGCCTTCATTATACCAATAGGGCTGGCGGACATGCTCGATCCCGGCGAGCGGCAAGATACCGGGGGCAGGGAAGCCTTGGCCATGCATCGCTTTCATTCCGCCCATGCTCACTCCCGCAACGGTTGAACCGTGATAGGCATTGTGGCGACTGATAAAGATCGTCCGGCTGGTTTCGCCCTTCACCTGCCAATAATGCCGCACCATGCGCAGGATCGTGTCATTGGCTTCAGAGCCCGAGCTGTTGAAAAACACATGCGGCAGGCGGCCGCCAGTCAGGCTGGCTATCTTGTCCGCGAGCAAGACTGCAGGCGGGTTCGCGGTTTTGAAAAAGCTGTTGTAATAAGGCAGCTCGCGCATCTGCTCGGCCGCCACGTCAGCCAGTTCATCGCGGCCATAACCGACATTGACGCACCACAGACCCGCCATGCCATCGAGGATGCGGTTGCCGTCGCCATCATGGATATAGCAACCCTCGGCATGAGTGATGATGCGGCTGCCGCCCAGATTTTCGATTTCCTGCCAATCGGCTTGTGCGGGAAGGTGGTGGGCGATGTCGAGGCGACGGAGTTCGGCGATGTCGTAATTGCGGGGCATGAAAAGCTCTCCTGAAAGGCTGTGCTGAAGCCCCTCCTCTTCAGGGGAGGGGCAGTGAGACTTGGCATCTTTGATGCCTAGTCGCAGCGGGGTGGGGCTTCGAGGCGTAGCGCTAAGCTGACAGCCCCCACCCCAACCCCTCCCCTGAAGGGGAGGGGCTTTGGAGCCTCAGGGCGAAAAGCCGATCCGCGCTTGATATCGGTTATAACGGGTGATGCACCGGTTCATAACTCGCCTCTTAACGCCTTTCCAAGCAGGTGAAAATAGGTCTGCGAATCCGGATCGTTTTCTGTCCCCCATTCGGGATGCCACTGCACGGCAAGCAAAGGCGCGCCATTGGGGCGGGCGCTATAGGCCTCGACTAGGCCGTCGGGTGCTTTGGCTTCAATGTTGAGGCCATCGGCCAGCTTGCCGATACCCTGATAATGCACCGAATTCACGTCGAGCGCAGCCTTGGCATAGGCTCCGGCTAGCATGCCGCCTTCGGCCAGTTCCACCGGATGCCGATGATCGAACATCGCATCGAACGACACGCCATCAGGCGCATGGTGGCGGATCAGCTCGTCGTTCGCGCTGGTATCGCGGCGCAATGTGCCGCCCAAGGCGACATTGATCTCCTGAAAGCCGCGACAGATGCCGAATACGGGTTTTTGCAGGTCAATCATCCGGTCGACCATCGACAGCGCGATCTCGTCGCGGCCTTCGTCAAACGGGCCATCCCCGCCATCGTCGCCATAGCGCGTGGTCGCGACATTGGACGGGCTACCGGTCAGCAATATGCCGTCAAGCCGGGGTGCGACCTCGCCAGCGGTCATCAAGTCGGGCAATGACGGAACAATCAGCGCCGCGACATCGGCATAGGTCATCGCCGACCGGATATAGCGCTCCATCACCGCTTGAGCGGGCTCAGTGCCCACGATGCGGTTGCACGCGATAACGCCGAGGACGGGACGTGACGTCATGCCGCCCCGATCAGTTCCCGCCCGATCAGCATACGGCGGATTTCGTTGGTGCCGGCGCCAATATCGAGCAGCTTGGCATCGCGCCAGTAACGCTCGACTGGCCAGTCCTTGGTATAGCCAGCACCGCCCAGCGCTTGGATCGCTTCGCCTGCGACCTTCACCGCGCTTTCGCTGGCGAGCAGGATGGCGCCTGCTGCGTCGAAGCGGGTGGTCTGCCCCGCATCGCAGGCGCGCGCCACATTGTAGACATACGACCGCGCCGAATTGAGCGCGACATACATGTCTGCAACCTTGGCCTGCATCAGCTGGAAGCTGCCAATCGCTTTGCCGAACTGCTTGCGCTCACGGACATAGGGCAGCACGACGTCGAGACAGGCCTGCATCACACCCAGTTGCAAGCCAGCAAGCACCACGCGTTCATAATCAAGCCCGCTCATTAACACGCCGACGCCGCCGTGCAGCGGGCCCATGATGCGGTCTTCGGGGATGAAGCAATCGTTGAACACCAACTCAGCTGTTGGCGACCCGCGCATGCCGACCTTGTCGATTTTCTGACCGATGCTGAACCCTTCGTCATCCTTTTCGATCAGGAAAGCACTGATCCCGCGCGATCCGCTTTCGGGCGCGGTCTTGGCGTAGACCACCAGCGTATCGGCATAAGGCGCATTGGTGATCCAGAATTTGGTGCCGTTGAGCACGAAACCACCCTGCACGCTGTCGGCCTTCAGCTTCATCGAAACAACGTCTGACCCGGCGCCTGCTTCAGACATGGCAAGGCTGCCGACATGTTCGCCCGAGACCAGCTTGGGCAGATATTTCGCCTTTTGATCGGGATTGGCCCAGCGACGGATCTGGTTGACGCACAGGTTCGAATGCGCGCCATAGGACAGGCCGATCGAAGCCGAGGCGCGGCTGACTTCCTCAACCGCAACCACATGCTCAAGATAACCAAGCCCAAGCCCGCCATCTTCTTCGGCGACGGTAATCCCGTGCAGGCCGAGTTCGCCCATCGCGGTCCACAATTCGTCGCGCGGGAACCAGTCGTCGGCGTCGATCTTGGCGGCCAGCGGCGCGATTTTGTCGGTGGAAAAGCGATAGGTGGTTTCGCGGATCATCTCCGCATTTTCGCCCAGGGCGAAGTCGAGTGTGGGTAGGTTGCTCATGGCCAAGCAAATGCCCTGCGACGGTTGCGGTTGCAACCATTTATGGCTCGCCACTGGCTATCGCCCAATTGTGGACTAGCGGCCCTACTCAACCGCTGTTAGGCACAGCCAATAATGTCTCCCCCCAAATTTCCTGTAAAAGCCGTTCTGGGCCCGACAAACACCGGCAAGACGCACCTCGCGGTTGAACGGCTCTGTGCGCATTCGAGTGGGGTGATGGGCTTTCCACTGCGCCTGTTGGCACGGGAGATTTATGATCGGGTGGTCGCAATCAAGGGGCCAAAAGAGGTTGCGCTGATTACCGGGGAGGAGCGGATCGAGCCGCCCGGGGCGCGCTGGTATCTCTGCACGGCGGAGTCGATGCCCGTTGGAAGGCAATTTGCTTTTGCCGCGCTCGATGAGGCGCAATTGGGTGCTGATCCCGAGCGCGGGCATATCTTCACCGACCGGATGTTGCATGTGCGCGGACGCGAAGAAACGATGATCCTCGGTTCTGAAAGCCTGCGTCCGATGGTCCGGGCGTTATTGCCTGACGCCGAGATCATTTCACGCCCGCGTTTCTCCACGCTGAGCTATTCGGGTCCCAAAAAGCTCTCCCGCCTACCAAAGCGATCCGCCATCGTCGCCTTTTCGGTCGAGCAAGTTTACGCCGTTGCCGAACTGTTGCGCCGGTTGCGCGGCGGGGCAGCTGTGGTGATGGGGGCGCTTAGCCCACGCACCCGCAATGCTCAGGTCGAGATGTTTCAGTCGGGTGAGGTGGACTATCTGG
>JAGNSY010000158.1 GCA_017987825.1 Sphingorhabdus sp.
GTGCTCGCCGTTTTCCCGACGCACATGCGCGCAACATTGTCATCGTCGTTTCTTGCAGGATCGATCGCCGGCCAGATGGCGGGTGTCATTTTAGGCGCGCAAATCGCCGCAACACATGGCTGGCGATCGTCCTTTGTGGCGATTGGCATTTTCGGCCTGTTGCTGGCGCTGATCTATCCGATGATAGTGCGTGAGGATCGGCTCGGTGCCGCACCCGAGCGCAAACGACTGGAATGGAGAGAATTGGCGCGCTTGCTGTTTGGCCGACCGCTCCTGCCATTGACCTATTTCGCCGGGGGTATCCAATTGTTCTGCACGGGCACACTCGCTGTGTTCCTGCCGATCCTGTTCACCCGCCACTACGGTATGGCCCTAGACGTTGCCGGGCGAAACACCGCTGTTTTCCTGATGCTGTGCGCGATCGGCATGGTAAGCTGCGGAATATTGGTCGACCGAATGGCGCGCCGCGATCCGGCGATCACGCCCAAGCTATCGATCGGATTCTCGCTGCTCTCTGCAGCCCTTTTTGCCGGGGCATTTTTTTCGCCACCGGGGCAGTTGCAACTCGTGCTGATTGGCGGCGCCTTGCTGGTGGTTGCCGGGATCACAGGGGTCACCGGATCGATGGTCGCCAACGCCACCCCAAGAGAGATCCACAGCACGTCGATGGCTGTACTTGCACTCGCCTATAACCTGCTCGGACTGGCGCCGGGACCGATCGTCACCGGTTGGCTCTCCGATCAATATGACCTGCTCGTGGCGCTCAAATTTTTGCCACTACCATGCTTGCTTAGCGCGGCTGCGATGGTGTTTGCAGGTCGGCTCTATTCGGCAGAGATGCGGTCGAAGAATAGATCCAACGTCGAAATGAAATGAAGCTCTTTGCCCTTGATGTTTCAATCCATTCCGGCCGATCGCTCTATTTCCCGCTGGCGAAATATCGACCCAGCGCTTCGTAGGCCGGGATTGAGGTCGGATCGATCGCGACATTGCCCGCGACGGGATGCGAGGCGAAGCGGGCGATGACCATTTCGGCCTTGGGATCGATATAGATCGCCTGACCGTGGATGCCGCGCGCCATATAGGCGCCGTGGTCGTTATGGCTGACCCACCACTGGTTACGATAGGACCAGTCGGGCAGGGTAGGATACGCGCCATTTTTGGAGAATTCCGCCTTGCCACCACCCTTGGCGATATCGGCAATGGCTGCGGCGGGCACGATCTGCTTGCCCTGCCACTTCCCGCCCAGCCGCATCATTTCGCCAAAGCGTGCCATGTCGCGGACGGAGAGCATCAAGCCGCCGCCCCCGAAAGGCGTGCCCTGAGCATCGACGACAATGGCTGCATCCTGTTCCATGCCGAGCTTTGACCAAAAGCGCTGCTCCAACTGGTCGCGAACCGGAACGCCGGTGGCGCGCGCGATGATCCAGCCGAGTGCGTCGCTATTGGCGGTGCGATAGGTGAAGCGTTCGCCATGCTCGCCCTGCTTGCCGATGGTGGGCAGGAAAGCGAGGAAGCCGTCAGGGCCGTCATAATTCGCCCGTCTCGGAGCGGCACGGCCGGCGCGTGCATGTCTGATAATGTCCGCGTCAGCGTTGGTGTAGGTTTCGTCGAAAGCGATACCCGTAGTCATATCCATCACATGGCGAACGGTCGCGCCTGCGAAGCCGCTGTCGGCTAGCTCGGGGACATAGTCGGTAACCAGCTTGTCCGGATCGAGCTTGCCCTCTGCAGCAAGGCTGGCGGCGAGCGTGCCGATATAGGATTTGGTCACCGAAAAGGCGATGTGCTGCGACGCGGGTGTGGTGACTCCCATATAGCGTTCATAGACAATCTTGCCCTTGTGCAGCACGACGATGGCATCGGTATAATTGGCGCCGAGCGCTTCCTTCCAGCTCATCGGTGTGTCGCTGCCCAGCGGCGTAAAGGTCAGCGCGTCGATATCATCGCGCTCGGCGCGCGAAAAGGCATGGACCGGGGCATCGCCGCGATGGAGCGGTTGCGACGCGAAAAACTGCCGCCAGTTCGAAAAGCTCCAACGCAGCTGCGGGAAGCGGAAATAGCTGCCGTCATCGAACTTGATCTGCTTGTCGGCGGGCGGCGGCGTGCCTTGCATCCAGCCGAGCTTGGCCGGATCGCTTGCAGCCGCATCGAGCTGTTTGCGCTCACTTTGTGCCTGCGCACCCGATGTTGCAACCGCAAGCGCCGCCGCTGCGATAACCGCTTTTTTGGCCATGTGCCTCTCCCTCTTATGTCCTCAAGAGAGAGAGGATGGCGCAATCAATCAGCCAGTGCAACCTCGGGGTCGATGAACTTCATGTTCAAGCTTTCGGCAACCGCCTTGCTGGCCACCTTGCCCTTGTGGACGTTGAGACCTGCAAGCAGGCCGCGGCCGATTTCGCTGTGCGCGTGGAGCGCTTCCAGTCCCTTGTCGGCGAGCGCAAGGCCATAGGGCAATGTTGCATTGTTCAGCGCAGCGGCACTGGTCTGCGGAACGGCCCCCGGCATATTGGCGACGCAATAATGGATGATACCATCAACGACATAGGTCGGCTCGGCATGGGTTGTGGGCTTTGAGGTTTCAAAGCAGCCGCCTTGGTCAATCGCAACGTCGACCAGAACCGAGCCCGGCTTCATATGCTTGAGCATCGCGCGGGTGACCAGCTTGGGCGCGCTCGCGCCGGGGATAAGGACCGCGCCGATGACCGCATCAGCGACGCTGATTTCGGCATCGATGGTGTCGAGCGTCGAATAGCGGGTGCGCACGCGACCGTGGAACAGCTCGTCCAATTGGCGCAAGCGGGGGATCGAGCGGTCGACGATAGTCACCTCGGCACCAAGGCCCACGGCCATCCGCGCCGCATGGGTGCCGACAACACCGCCGCCCAAGACGGTAACACGACCGGCTGGAACACCCGGAACGCCGCCAAGCAATATTCCCGCGCCGCCTTCCGAACGGCGCATAGCCTCGCCTGCAGCTTCGATCGCCAGTCGGCCTGCGACTTCGCTCATCGGGGCGAGCAGGGGCAGAGTGCCTTTGTCGTCGGTCACGGTTTCATAGGCAATCGCCGTGCAGCCCGATTTGACAAGGCCTTTGGCCTGTTTTGGATCGGGAGCGAGATGGAGATAAGTGAATAGCAACTGGCCTTCACGCAGCTGCACCCATTCGCTGGGCTGCGGCTCCTTCACCTTGACCACCATTTCGGCCTTGGCGAAGATTTCTTCTGCGGTTTTAACGATCTTGGCACCAGCCTTTTTATAGGCCTCGTCGGTCGCCATTATCCCTGCGCCTGCGCCCGATTGCACCATCACCTGATGGCCACGCGCAACATATTCGCGCACGGCAGAGGGCGTCAGTCCGACGCGATATTCATGGACCTTGATTTCGGTGGGGACGCCGACGCGCATAATAGCCTCCTGCATAAAAGCGGTATTACGCCGCTTTTATCACGCTGAGTGTAAGTGTAATGCGCAAAGTCTGGACAGTTTTGTCTATTTGATGCAGGTAAATGCCGAAATTGTACAAAATGGCGCTCAAAATATGCAAATAGACAGGATAGACCGCAAGATACTCGGCGCACTGGTCGCCAATGGTCGGGCGACGCAGCAGGAATTGGGCGAAGCGGCGGGGCTTTCGCCCAGCGCCGCGTCAAGGCGGCAAAAGGCGCTGGAGGATGCGGGCATATTGCGCGGTTATCGCGCCGATGTGAATTTGCGCAAGCTGGGCATGGGCGCAACGGTGATGGTGACGATCACACTCGACAGCCAAAGCGAGGAGGCGATGGAGGCGTTTGAGCAAGCTGTCGCATCGAGCCCCTCCATTTTGCGCTGTCATTTGATGAGCGGGCGCAATGATTACCACCTCACCGTCCGGGCAGCGTCCATTGAAGATTATGAGCGGGTGCACCGTCAGGAAATTGCACGATTGCCCAGAGTAGCGCGGATCGAGACGGCCTTTGCCCTTCGCGAAGTCGTCAACCGCACGGTCCCGCCGAGGCTGTTAGGCTGATTTACAATATGACAAGCTTTGGACGTTAACCCCGCATACTTGGATATTTGTTCGAGGCGGGGGCCCAATGGAACATCAATTGCAAAAAGCATGGGCCGATGAAGCGGTCGAAAATGCCTATTTCCAGCGCATAGAGGCAATGGTGCAGGCGGGCGATCTGGATGCCGCTTCCGCAATCCTTGAAGACGACCTAGCCAGCCTCGATACGCCGCTTGGCCAATTGTGCCGCGATCTCAGCGAGGAAGCGGTCGATATTGCCGGATGGGAGGAGCTTGGCGATTCGATTTCGCAATATGAAGGCGAACCGATCACCGCCGTCCACATCATGATTTCGAACGAGCCCGATCTGGTGTTCGAAGACAAAAGCGTGACCCACCATCCGATGATCGAAGTGGTGTTCTACAGCGACGAGCATCTCGCCTTTTCCGAGATGTCGCGCGAGGAACTGCTCGCCGCAAGTCTAACAGAAGACGAAAGCTGGTGGGGGCTGGGCGAAGATATGGAGGCCTATCTGGAGATCAACGGCCTCAGCCAGTTGAACACCGCACTGCTGCACCACAAACGCCAATATTATTTCCGCGACCAGATGCATGTGCTCGACGAGAAGAACGGGCTGGCCGCCGACACCGCGCCCTTGCTCTATGTCGAGTTCCGTCTGGCGTCGATGCTGCGCTC
>JAGNSY010000159.1 GCA_017987825.1 Sphingorhabdus sp.
CGCAGGAAGGCGTGGAATTCGCACTCGATCATCTGGTCGTAGATCATCTCGGCAAAGTCGAAGAAATGCGGCTCGAGCAATTCCTTGGGCGGTTCGAATTGCGGGCGGATGCCGAGATTGGCGGCGCCGTTGAGCATACGACCATCGGGCAGCTTTCCGCGCACTGCATAGACGCCGTAACGCGGGCGGAGGTAATGGCCCATATCCATATTGGCGGTGGGAAATCCCAGATCGCGGCCATTTTTATCGCCATGCTGGACGATCGCCTCGACCGCGAAAGGCCGGGTGAGCAGGCGCGTCGCTGTGTCGCAATCGCCGGCCTTCAACGCGTCACGGATGCGGCTGGAGGAGATGATCCCGCCTTCATCCACCACCGGCCCCACCGTGGACGCGATGATGCCATGTGCCGCACCCAGATCGCGCAGCACGCGGGTATTGCCGCCGCGCGCTTTGCCAAAGGTGAAATCCTCACCGGTCACCACGCCTGAAACGCCCAGCCGTTCGGCGAGTAGTTTGATGACGAAATCTTCTGCGGTGGTCGCCGCGAGTTCGGCATCGAAATCGAACACCAGCATTGCATCGGCCCCGGCCTCCGCGAACAGGCGCTGGCGCTGCTCGAGCGTGGTCAGCCGGAACCAGGGGACATGCGGCGCGAAGAAGCGCACGGGATGCGGATCGAAGGTGGCTATTATGGCGGGCTTGCCTGCAGCCTTGGCCTGCCGGATGACCTCGCCCGCTACCGCCTGATGGCCGAGGTGGAAGCCATCGAAATTGCCGAGCGCGATCACTGCCCCGCGCAAAGCCTCGGGCATCATATCGCGGGCAGATAGGCGGGGGATGATCATGCGGCGGGAGGGGCCTTTGTCATCGGCTTCAACCCCTCGCGCAGCACGCGGACGGCGTTGCCGCCCATCACCGCGCGGATTTCGTCAGGGGTGAAACCGGCATCCAGCAACGCCTGCGTCACCTGCACCAGTTTCGACGTGTCGAAGCGCACCGTGGTCGCGCCGTCATAGTCCGAACCAAGTGCTACATGCTGGATGCCGACCAGATCGCGCACATGCTTCATCGCCTTGGCCACCGATTTGGGGTCGGTGTCGCAGATTGCGCCATCCCAATAGCCGATGCCGATAATCCCGCCGGTCTTGGCGACACCCCGGATATGCTCGTCAGACAGGTTGCGGTTGACCTTGCAGGTCGCCTGCACCCCGCCGTGGCTGGAGACCACCGGGCGGCGCGCCATCGCAAGGATTTCAGTCACGCACTGGCGGCTGCAATGCGCGATGTCGACGATCATGCCCTTGTCTTCCATCCGCTGGATGACCTCGCGGCCCAGCGGCGTGAGCCCGCCCTTTTTGATGCCGTGCATCGACCCGGCGAGTTCATTGTCGAAAAAATGGGTGATCCCCGCCATGCGGAAACCGGCAGCGTAGAGCTTGTCGAGATTGCTGGCCTTGCCTTCGAGATTCTGGAGGCCCTCAATCGACAGTAGGGCACCGGTCGTCGGCGCACCTTTGACGCGATAGGCAAGCAGGCCATCGAGGCGTTTGGCATCGGCAATTTTGATCAGCGAACCCTTCGATGCAACAGTTGCACGATCAAGCTTTTCGCTATGCCATAGCGAACGTTGGAGCAGTGAGTTCCATGTTCGCACCGGCTGCATCTGCGCGACCGCGAGCAGTGTGATATTGTCGCTGTCGGCGCCATTGGCGTCGTAATTCTGGCCCTTGGGGGTTTTCGAAACGCTGGAGAAAACCTGCAGCGTGACATTGCCATCCTGCAGGCGCGGGACATCCATATGGCCACGATCTGCCCGCTTTAGCATATCGCGTTTCCACATCAGCGTATCCGAATGCAGATCGACGATGGTCAGCGTCTTATGCAACGTGATCGCCTCGGCGCTGACCTTGGGCAGTGGCTTGCCGTCGACCTTGTTCATCGAGCCTTCGACATAGCCCGGTGCGAACCCGAAAAAGCCGACCGCACCAACAACAAGCAGAGCAACAATCGCCCAGAAAAATTTACGCATGCGCTACCTCTCCTTGCGTACCAGGGTCACGAAATCAAAGGCGGGTGTACTGCCCTCGGCGGGATGCGAGGCCCGCGAAGTCTCTTGCCAGAATTTGGGATCGAATGCCGCCAATAGCGTGTCGCCTGCAGGCTTTGCCTTGACCTCGGTCAACTCGATCCGGTCGGCGCGCGGCAGGAACAGGCGATAAATTTCGGCACCGCCGATGATGCAGACATGCGGGCCGTTGGCCAGCTTCAGCGCGTCCTCAATCGAATGCGCGACTTCGGCACCGTCCTCTGCCCATTCTGGATCGCGGGTCAGAACGATATGCCGCCGCCCTTCGAGCAGACCCGGCAGGCTGTCAAAGGTCTTGCGACCCATGATCATCGGCAAATTCTTGGTCACCTGCTTGAAATGGCGAAGGTCGGCGGGGATACGCCAAGGCAGATCGCCATCGGAACCGATTACGCCATTATCGGCCCGTGCAACTACCAATATGATTTCGGGATGATCCATCGCTTGCCGCTCTGCCTTATCCGTATCTGCGATACAAGTCAGCGATAGAGGCGGGTCACATGCCCCATCTTGCGACCGGGGCTGGGCTCCCCCTTGCCGTAAAGATGGACATTGGCATCATCGTCGGCGAACAGCCTTTCCCAATTATTCGCATCCTCGCCGATCAGATTGTCCATCTCTACCCGGTCGACCATCAGGTCGGTTGCGCCCAAGGGCAGGTCGCACACCGCGCGGATGTGGTTTTCGAATTGGCTGGTCGCTGCACCCTCGATCGTCCAGTGGCCACTATTGTGCACGCGCGGGGCCATTTCGTTGAACAGCGGGCCGTTGGCTGTCGCGAAAAATTCCATCGTCATCACGCCGACATATTCCAGCTCGTCCGCCGCAGCCGCGGCCAGCTTGCGGGCTTCGGCCTGTTGGTCTTCGATCAGGGGGCCAGCGGGCAGCGTGGAGCGCGCCAATATGCCGCCTTCGTGCCGGTTGCGCGGGCTATCCCAGAAACGGATATCGCCATTGGTGGCGCGTGTCAGTATGACCGAAAATTCGGCATCGAACTGGATCATGGCTTCGGCAATTGAGGGCAGGCGACCGATCTGCGCCCAAGCCTCGGATATATCGCGCGGTTCGCCGACACGGGCTTGACCCTTGCCGTCATAGCCCATGCGGATGGTTTTCAAGATTGCCGGAAAGCCGACTTTTTCGAACGCGGCGCTGGCATCCTGCCTTTCGCCGACAATTTCGAAGGGCGCGGTCCTGCCGCCCAGACGACTGGCGAACAGCTTTTCCTCCACCCGGTCCTGCGCGATCTCAAGCGCTTTGATATTGGGCCGGATCGGCGTGCCTGCTTCGATGACGCGCAAGGGTGCCACGGGCACATTTTCGAATTCATAGGTGATGACATCGCAGCTGTCGGCAAAGGTCGAAAGCGCCGCCACATCATCATAGGGTGCGCAGGTGAATTCGGCCGCGACCTCGGCTGCAATCGAATTTTCTTCAGGCGCATAGATATGGCAGCGATAGCCCATCTGGGCGGCGGCGATGGCGAGCATTTTGCCCAATTGCCCGCCCCCCAGTATTCCGATGGTAGCGCCTGGCGGCAGCGTCGTCATTCGGGGGTCTCGCTGACTGAATCGGTCTGGGTTTTGCGCCACGCATCGAGCCGCGTTGCCAATTCAGAATCGCCTGTGGCGAGCATGGCGGCGGCGAGAAGCCCGGCATTGGTTGCGCCTGCCTTGCCAATGGCCAGCGTGCCTACGGGGATGCCGCCGGGCATTTGAACAATTGAAAGCAGGCTATCCATGCCATCGAGAGCCTTGGATTGAACTGGAACGCCCAGCACCGGAAGCCGCGTCATCGAGGCGACCATGCCGGGCAGATGGGCCGCCCCGCCGGCACCTGCGATGATGCATTTCAGCCCGCGATCAACAGCGCTTTTGGCATAGCTTACAAGCCGGTCGGGCGTGCGGTGCGCCGACACCACTTTGCATTCATGCGCGACACCTAGCGCGGCGAGAACCGACGATGCTTCGCGCATCGTCTCCCAATCGGAGCGGCTGCCCATGATGATGCCGACCAATGGCGCTGTGCTGTCCACCTTGTGCCCCTATATTGCTTCTTCCTTGGAGTCTTTGCTCTCTAGCGATGGGACTGCTGCGGTGCAATCGCCGAAGCCAACGGCTGGTAAAAGACGTAAATTGTTGCAATTTCTTTATAAATGCCCTGTATTGGTAAGGAACCAAAGGTATCCGGGTCGCAGAATATAGCCGGAGCCGTAATGTTAAAACCGAATGAGCAGTTTTTATCGACGAACATGAATGACAGGGCGGAAATGCTGGCCCGCGAGAATATGCAACTCAAGGCCCGTATTGCGGAGCTGGAACGGCTAACCGCGATGGATACGCTAACGCCTTTGTTCAACCGTCGCTATCTGATGCAAGAACTTGATCGCTGGTGCTGGCGTGCCCACCGCTATGGCGGGACATTCGGGCTGCTTTATCTGGATGTCGACCGTTTGAAGGCGGTCAACGATACCCACGGCCATGTCGCCGGAGATGCCGTTTTGTGTGGCATCGCGGAAGCGCTTGCCTCGGCCACGCGCAAATCCGATGTCATCGCCCGCATGGGGGG
>JAGNSY010000021.1 GCA_017987825.1 Sphingorhabdus sp.
CGCTTCGATGCCCGCTGCATCGTCAGCATCGAACCGCCCGGGCAGCGGACTATCGAGATCGATTACTGCAATTACCAAGCCGTCCCGTTTGACCGGCACAACCAATTCAGACCGGCTGGCGGCATCGCAGGCGATATGCCCGGGAAAGGCGTGGACATCCTCGACCAGTTGCGTCGTTCCAGTTCGCGCGGCTGCTCCGCACACACCCTTGTCGAGCGGAATGCGGATACAGGCCGATTTGCCCTGAAAAGGGCCGAGGACGAGTTCGCCCTCGATCATGCGGTAAAAGCCTGCCCAGTTAAGGTCGGGAACGAATTGCCAGACCAAAGCAGCGATGTTCGCCATATTGGCAACGCCGTCCGGTTCGCCAGCCGTCAGTGCATCAGCGGCCTTGAGCAGTTCGGCATAAAGTTCCATCTTGGGAACATCGGTTGCGATATCGAATGCGTACATATGTGCCCAGATAGTCAATCGAGCTGGATTTTACCACGGCCCTTCTTGATTTCGCCGCGCCCCTTTTTGGCATCGACACGTCGGGCCTTTGCAGCGCGGCTGGGTTTGGTTTTCACGCGAGGAGCTTCGCGGATGAAAGCTTTGTCGATCAGGTCGACGATCCGCGCCCGAGCCTCGGCCCGGTTGGCCTCGCGGGTGCGATGGCTACGTGCGGTGACAATAAGCTCGCCTGCACCTGTCATCTTGCTGCCTGCGAGTGTCTTCAGCTTGCGAAAAACATAGAGTGGCAGGCCCAGCCGATAGACATCGACCCTCAACTGGCAGGCCGTCGCCACCTTATTGACATTCTGCCCGCCCGGGCCCGTTGACGCCAGAAAGGTCTCTTCAAGCAAATCTTCGGGCAGTTCGAACGGCATGCCGCCTTTTAGGCAGCCACCACGGGCCGCGCTAGTCGAAACGCCATGCGTCCATTGCGAGCACGCCATATTCGACGCTGGCGTGGAGCTTGGTTGCTTTGCCCTGCGTGCCAGCAGCGCCCAGCGCCACGAACAATGGCCGGATATGATCCATTGTCGGGTGGTTGTCGTTGCCATGCGGTGCCTGCCCGATGGCGTGGAGAACGGCCTGATGGTTACCTGCGAGCAAGTTCGCATCGAGCCAGCCTAGAAAGTCCGTCACCCAAGGCTGGGCAGGCGCGTCTGCCGCATAACCACCGCGAAAAAAGGCATGCAGATTGTGCGTGATCGCACCGGAGCCGATGACGAGGATATTCTGGTCGCGCAGCCGCTCCAGTGCCTGCCCCAGCCAGTAATGATATTCAGGCGTTTCGCGCGAGTTGATCGAGACCTGAACCACTGGAATATCAGCCTCTGGCCATGCCAGTATCAGCGGGGTCCATGTGCCATGGTCGAAGCCGCGTTCGGGATCGAGCCGGTTGGCAATGCCTGCCCCCTGCAACAGTCCGGAGATGCGCAACGCCAGATCGGGCGAACCGGGGGCTGGATAACGCATCCGGTATAGCTCTTCCGGGAAACCACCGAAATCGTGGATCGTTCCCGGTAGAGCGGCCGACGTAATCGACGCCAGCGGTTCGCCATGATGCGCCGATATCATGACGATGGCGTCTGGCTGCGCAGGCAGCCCGCCTGCCAGACCGGCAAGGAAATGCCGGGCCGGGCTGTCGTCGATCACGATGGTCGGCGCACCGTGTGAAACGAATAAGGCGGGCTGTCTGGTCATGGCTTAGCCGAACAGCTTTGCGGCTGTGTTCGCGACGCGGCGACCGAGATAGCGGGCGCCTTCAACTTCGGTTTCGCTGGGCTGGCGGCTGCCATCACCATTGGCAATGGTGGTCGCGCCATAGGGTGCGCCGCCTACGACCTCGTCATTGTGCATTTGCCCTGCAAAACCATAATCGAGGCCGACTATCGTCATGCCGAAATGCAGCAAATTGGTGATGATCGAAAACAGTGTCGTTTCCTGCCCGCCATGCTGGGTTGCGCTGGAGGTGAAGGCCGCACCAACCTTGCCATTCAATTCACCGCGCGCCCAGACGCCGCCTGCGGTGTCCCAGAATGCCGCCATCTGGCTCGACAGGCGGCCAAATCGGGTGCCGGTGCCGACGATGATCGCGTCATAATCCTTGAGTTCCTCGATGGTGGCAACGGGCGCTGCCTGATCGAGTTTGAAATGCGCGGCCTGCGCGATTTCAAGCGGTGCGGTTTCGGGAACGCGTTTTACGTCGACGGTCGCGCCGGTTTCGCGCGCACCTTCGGCAATGGCGTTCGCCATGGTCTCGATATGGCCGTAGCTGGAATAGTAGAGGACGAGAACTTTAGGCATGGGAATTCCTTTGAAAAAGCCCCCTCCCCCACAAAGGGAGGAGGGGTTCAGGGGGAGGGGTTAGTCTGCGTCGACGAGGACGATTTCGCTGTCCTCAACGGCGGCAATCATGATGGTTCCAGCAGTAACGGCAACGCCATCGCGGGCATTGGCACGTTGGCCATCTACGTCGATGGCGCCGGTTGCAGGAACCAGATAGGCGTAGCGGCGATCACCGACCTGGTAAGTCAGGCTTTCACCAGCCTTCAACGTCGCGCCGAGCACGCGGGCGTCGGTGCGGATTGGGAGTGCATCCTTGTCTTCCTCAAATCCGCTGGCGAGCACCTGCCAGACACCCGAACGGTCGCCTTTGGGGAACGGCTTGGTGCCCCAGCTGGGCGCGCCGCCAGTCCGTTTGGGGACGATCCATATCTGGAAAAGCGTGGTTGCCTCATCCTCCAGATTATATTCGGCGTGGCGGATGCCGGTGCCTGCACTCATCACCTGCACATCGCCCGCAGCCGTGCGGCCTTTATTGCCGAGGCTGTCCTGATGGGTGATCGCGCCGGTGCGGATATAGGTGATGATTTCCATGTCGGCATGCGGGTGCGGCGGGAAGCCGGTTTGCGGCTGAATGATGTCATCATTCCAAACGCGAAGGCTGCCCCAGTTCATCCGGTCCGGATCATGATAGCTGGCGAACGAGAAATGGTGGTGGGCATCGAGCCAACCGTGATTGGCCCCGCCAAGGCTGGCGAAGGGACGAATTTCCACCTTTGCTTTGCTGTCGATCATAGGAATGCTCCTGATTGCGTTGTTGCAGCCAAAATAGGCATCCGAATTGGGATTGAAATAGAAACATTGGAAACCTATTGTTTCCAAATATGAGACTACCCGACTACGAAGCCTGGAGCATTTTCGCCGCCGTCGCCGGAGAAGGCGGCTTTTCGCGCGCAGCGGAATTGCTCGGCCTATCGAAAGCCACTGTGTCCAAAGCCGTTTCTCGGTTGGAAGCGCAACTGGGCGCTCCGTTATTCCACCGCACCTCGCGGCGGCTGGTCTTGAGCGAGAGCGGTGTCTCTCTGCTCGAACAGGCCAAGGCGATTGTCGCCGCAGGTGAAGCCGCCGAGGAAGCGGCGCGCGACGAAGCCAGCGAACCCGTCGGCCAGATCCGCCTCGCCGCCCCGATGAGCTATGGCATCAGCCGCGTTGCACCCTTGCTGTCCGAATTTCTGTGCAGCCATCGCGGCATCAGCATCGACATGCATCTGAGCGACGCCAAGGTCGACCTGATCGGCGAACGCTTCGATCTGGCGTTGCGCATCGGCGCGCTCCCCGACAGTTCATTGCGCGCAAGGCGACTGCGCGGCGTGACCGGCTATATCCTCGCCAGCCCCGATTATCTCAAACAAAATGGCGAGCCTCGCCATCCCGCGCAGTTGGGTGAGCATCGCTGCCTCAGCTACTCGCTCGCCTCCAGTCCCGAAAGCTGGCGCTTTACCGGGCCGGACGGCAGCGAGGCAGTCGTGCGGCTATCCGGGCCACTCCGCGTCAACAATGGCGAGGCGATGCTGCCTGCTTTATGCGCGGGCCTTGGCATCGGCATGCTGCCCGATTTCATCTGCGAGAAAGACATCGAAGCCGGACGGTTGAAGCCGATATTGCAGGACTGGAAAACCGCGCCGATTGCGATCCATATCGTCACGCCACCCAGCACCTTCCGCCCGCGTCGGGTAACGGCATTGATCGATTTTCTGGCGGAGAAATTGTCGGCGGCCTGATCAGCTGCGTTTGCGGAACGGCCAATCGGTCGCCTCACCCACCCATAGCGCTAGCCAGATGATCAACGGCTGAGCTGCAAGCCGCGGGCCGTGATACCACCAGCTCATCGTTTCCCCGCCCATCGCGATATTGTTGAGCGCGTGGTTGAAATTGGCCGGCCAGACGCACAGCGCATAGAGTGCAAGGCCGATACCCGCCGCCGGTCGCGCCCAGTTGATCCAGCCACGCGGGATCAGCAGGCCGACCGCTCCGGCAAGCTCGGCAACGCCGGTCAGTGCTACGACTTCCGCCGGAAAGGGCACCCAATCGGGCGTAATCGCCAGAAACACGCCCGGATTCTGCAAATGCGCAACTCCGGCAAAGGCATAGAATAGCGCTAGCAGCACCCGCAACGCGGCGCGGATCATAGGACTGCGGGCTCCAGCAAACGCAAGGTTCCTGCATCGGCATCAATTTCTGCCATCACGCCCTGGGGTATCGTAAACTGGTCGGAGATATGCCCGAACCATGCCCCCTCGAACGCCGGAATGCCCAGCGGTTCGAAATGCTGGCGCAGAATCGCATTGAGCGTGAAGCTGCTGCCTTCGGCATTGCTGCAATTGGTGCATTGCCCGAAGACGACACCCGCCAGCCCTTTGAGCACGCCCGCCTGCCCCAATTGGGTCAGCATGCGATCGATGCGATATTCGGCCTCGTCAATATCCTCAAGGAACAGGATCGCGCCGGTAAAATCAGGCAGATAGGGCGTACCCGCGAGCGCGGTCAGCACGGTCAGATTGCCGCCGAGCAACTGCCCCTGTGCCTTGCCGCCACGGATTTTGATCGTCCGCCAGCGCCGCTGCACCAGCCGGTCTTCGGTCGCCTTGGGGTTTTCAAACAAGGGCGTCGCGGCGTCAAAGGCAATGCCCTTAAAGCTTTCAACCGAGGCCTTACCCCACGCACTGCTGGCATTGGGCCCATGCAGCGTCACCGCCCCGCCCTTGACCGCGATCGCCATGTGCAGCGCAGTAATGTCGCTATAGCCGATCAGGAATTTGGGATTGGCCCGAACCACGTCCCAATCGACAAATGGCAAGGCCCGGGCCGCACCCCATCCGCCGCGCACGGCGAAGATGGCCTTCACATCCTTGTCGGCGAACATCGCATTGATGTCCGACCCGCGTTCCTTGTCTTGACCCGCGAGATAGCCATAGCGTTTGAGCAAATTGGGCGCGCGCTTGGGCACAAGCCCCATCGCCCGGATTGCTTCCTCGACCAGCACCAGATCGAACGGATCAGCGCTCGCCGAGGCGGGTTCGATCAGGCCGATGGTATCGCCGGGCCGCAATCGGGCACCCTTGGGCCTGTTCCCCTGCCTGTCAGCCGCAAGGACTGGCGCAGAAAAAGCAGGCAGGGCCGACGACGCCATCAGCGCCGCCAGCCCCGTCATGATCGTTCGACGCGACGGCGTCAGAATTTTGCCTCTACCGCGAGTGTGAACGAGCGGCCACGAGGGTCAGCCACACGTGGTTCCCATGATCCACCCGATCCGTTAATCGTATCATAGGTGATCGCGAAGGGTGGATCCTTGTCGAACAGATTCCGGATACCGAATGTGATCTCATAGTTCGGTGCCAGACCCTTATAGGCCACAGCGAAGTTATAAGTCATATACGGCTTTACCCGCTCATTATAGTCGGGACGCGTGTTGCCACGCGGGTTCAGGAAGTTCGGCAGCACGAAATTCCGGTAGCCCGAGCGATAGATTTGCGACAACGACACGGAAACATCGTCGGTCGAGTAGCTGATAAAGGCATTATGCTTCCACCGCAGGCCAAGATCGCCCGAAAGCGAGAAGATATTGATCAAGCTTGCACCAAAGGGCGATGTCGGCGTGAGCTTCTCTTTTTTCTTCAGCAGATAGGTTCCATCAAGACCGAAGTCGAGCGAACCGCTCAGAGCATCGAAACCGCCGCGAAATGCCACTTCGATACCTTGCGTTTTTCGCGCGCCTGCATTGATCCAGCGTTGGTCGATCGCCGTTATGTCGCCAGCCGCGTCCTTGATGAAGCGGTCTGGAAACGTAGATGCATTTTGCAGTAACTGTTGCACTGTCAAGGTTGTGATGGTCCCGTCGACATCAATAGACCACCAGTCTAGCGACAGGCTGAAGCGTGGTGCGGGCCTCAACACAATGCCCAGCGAGAATTGCTCGGCTTCTTCGGGCCCAAGATTGAGATTACCACCATTCAGCAGTGCAGGCGTTATATTGGCACAATTGGGGTCAATCGGGGGCGTGTTGTCGACAACCAGTGACGGGCATTTGAACGGATCAACCACCGCCGCACTGGAAGATGTGGTTGGCGTGACGCGGTTGAAAATCTGGTTGAAGGTGGGAACGCGGAAACCGGTATTATAGGAACCACGGAGCAACGCCCATTCTACAGGTTGGAATTTGAACGAGAATTTCGGATTTATCGTGCTGCCAAATCCGGTGTAGTCGTCAATTCGGGCCGCCGCGGTAAGTTCCAGCATGTCGAACACCGGTAGCAGTAATTCGGCATAGGCCGCTTTTACATTCCTCTTTCTGGGCGTAACCGCGTTTGCATTATCAAAAGCCACATTGAAAATGTCCGGCTGGGCAAGGATGTCACCGGCATCCGAGCCATTAAACTCGTACGTTTCCTTGCGATAGTCGACACCTACAGCGACTTTTGCGTCGCCGCCGGGAAGGGCGAATAGCGAGCCTGACACCGAAGCATCAAACTGGAGGACTTTATAGCGACCGCCATAAAGTGTCGTTCCTTTGGCTGAAACAGCATCAAGAGCGGCGAGTGCTGCTGCGGATTGGTTCAATGTGAAAGGGTTGATGATACCACTGTTGAACAAGCCAACGATGCCGGGGCCTGACGCTCCCGGTGCGGTAGGCGCACGTGGATCATTCTGTCCCGGCAAACCAATAACTACACCATTGGCATCCCGCGTCGTCGTGCGGAATACCCCAGTATAATGATACCCTGATCCCAACACAGATTGCGACTCGCTCTGGGCGTAGGAACCGCCAAGGCGATAATCCCATCCGCCGCCAATCGGACCATCCAGCCCCAATGCGGCGCGGAAAGTCTTTGTGTCGGTTTGATATTCGCGCGGGCCGCAGGTTACACAACGCCAGCGGAACGAGAGCGGCAAGCCATAACGAGCATCCAATGCTGCCTGTTGTGCGGGGTTGGTGAAGGCACCCCTGATCGAATTGAATACCTGATTATAGGTCGATGCCGTTTGCCCATTTAACGGGTAATAGATCGGCAGATTCACCGCCGTCGAAACCGATGTCGAATATTGGTTGTTCGAAAAAATCTTTGACGAACTCGCGTCCGATCCCGTTAGTTCCGCCGACAGCAAATGGTCGCCGCCCAGATCGGCTACGCCACGTACATAGTAGGTCAGTGTCTCGATAGGTTGCTGTAATACGACATTGCGGCCAGTGTCCCATGCGCAGGCGTAATAAGCCGTGGCTGTATTCCACAGTTCGTAATCATAGTTCATCCCGTCGGGCATGGAATCGCAACCAGCCCCGCCCGGAAGATCGAGAATATTGATACCGCCCGCTGCTGCGTTCGCTCCGTTCGGCGCGGTCAAGGTCAATCCCTGCAACAAGGAACCGGTAGGCGTCTGGAAGGCGTTGCCTGCAACGTTAAAGGCTGTAGCGATTGGCGTTCCGCGGGTATCGATGGAAAGGCCCTGGTTCGGCCGGTCACCATCGGTGAATTTGCGGTCCGAACCATTCAGAATCTTGTTCCAGCGATAGGATACGGCACCCATGATATTGAAGCCGTTCTCGTTCAGATCGCCATAGCCGACGATACCGCCCAGACGGTAAATCGCTCCGTCGCCGCGCTCGGTGATGTCAACATTGCCCGATACACCAATCCCCTGATAATTGGTCTTGGTGATGAAGTTGATCACGCCGCCAATCGCATCCGTGCCGTAAATGGCCGACGCACCGTCTTTCAGGATTTCGACGCGCTCCATTGCTGAAAAGGGAATCTGGTTGACGTCGACTGCCGAGCCGGAAAGCCCGTGCGCCGCGACACGTCGACCGTTTAACAGCACCAGCGTTGCCGCATTGCCCTGCCCGCGCAAGTTGGCGGACGACAAACCATTGGTCCCGCGCTGCGCACCCTGCACAACATCGGCATTCGAGGCGAGGTTTTCTGGGCCGGAACCGCTGGTGCTCAAAAATTGCAGCAGTTGTTCGGGACTGGTGATGCCCTCACGAGTCAGTTCTTGCGTCGTGATGATGGTCAAAGGCAGGGCGCTATTGTTCGGGTCTTGCTTGATGCGTGAGCCAGTGACGACAATCGCCTCGCCGCTCGCTTCGGTTGCAGCATCATCTTCGGCAACACTCGCATCCTGCGCCGCAATCGGTGCGGCGAGGCTCGCGGCGCTCAGATATAATGCCAGCTTGTGCAATTTCATGTCATAGCCCTCCAGCTAATGCCGCCCCGCTGTGCAGTTGCGGCATGTTAAAACCCTGAAAGTTAAGGCTAGCAACGCAATATCCGCTTGGCAAATGGCAATTGGACATAATTTTCGAGTATATTGATGCGCCCGGCTGAAATTTTTTTAAGCGCCTCCGAGACTCCGAAACCCTAGGATTTGAGTCACTTTTGCCCAATTCGACTCCTTGCGACTCGTGGATTCCTGCGCGTTAAGACGAAATTAACCTTTTCAGTTCATTTCCCTTATGGTTAATAACGATCGATGGCTGCGTCGCCGCTTCGGGCAGCACAGGCATCGGGGGTTGCAAAAGCAAAGAGGGGCCAGCCGCATGCGCGTGTTGCTGATTGAAGACGAACCGACCACCGCGAAAGCCATCGAAATGATGCTCGCGACCGAAGGGTTTAATGTCTATTCGACTGACCTGGGCGAGGAAGGCCTCGATCTGGGTAAGTTATATGACTACGACATCATCCTTCTCGACCTCAACCTGCCCGATATGCATGGTTATGACGTCCTGAAGAAGCTGCGCGTCGCCAAGGTGCAGACGCCGGTGCTCATTCTCTCCGGTATTTCGGAAATGGACAGCAAGGTGCGCTCGTTCGGCTTTGGCGCCGACGATTATGTCACCAAGCCGTTCCACCGCGAAGAACTGGTCGCCCGCATTCATGCGGTTGTGCGCCGTTCGAAGGGTCACAGCCAGTCGGTCATCCGCACTGGCAAGCTGGCGGTCAATCTCGATGCCAAGACCGTCGAAGTCGACGGCAGCCGCGTCCACCTGACCGGCAAGGAATATGCAATGCTCGAGCTGCTTTCGCTGCGCAAGGGCACCACGCTGACCAAGGAAATGTTCCTGAACCACCTGTATGGCGGCATGGACGAACCCGAACTCAAGATTATCGACGTGTTCATCTGCAAGCTGCGCAAGAAACTGGCGCTGGCCTGCGGTGGCGAAAATTATATCGAGACCGTCT
The DNA here is from genome assembly GCA_017987825.1 of Sphingorhabdus sp. Lineage (GTDB taxonomy): Bacteria > Pseudomonadota > Alphaproteobacteria > Sphingomonadales > Sphingomonadaceae > Sphingorhabdus_B. Next base: position 9,510 of record JAGNSY010000021.1, read on the forward strand.
GGGGCCGCGGCTATGTGCTGCGCGATCTGGACGACATGGAGCAGCCGCTGGTTGCCTGACCGATAAAGAAATTACCCCGGCAGTAGTTTGAGAGAGGGCGGTGTTGAGAGGCACCGCTCTTTTTCGTTTGATTGGATGTTACGGCACCGGCCTGCTCCCCCACCCGGCCTCCCAGACATGGTACCTTATGGGAGGCCGGGTGGGGGAGCGGGCCGGTGCCGATACGTTTCAGCCACGCTGAAACGTCAAACTAGGTCTGCAAATACCAGCGCTCTAAGCCTTCGAGGCCTATCGCCGTCAGCTTGCCACTCGCATAAGCCCCGGTATCAATCCCGATCCGCGAGCCGCGTTCGTCGATATCGTCATAGATGGTGTGGCCATAGACGATGACCTTTTCGAGATCGCCGCGCTGGCCGACAAATTCGTCACGGATCCAGCGCAAATCGCTCTTGCGCTGTTCGGCCAGTGGCACGCCGGGGCGGATGCCGGCGTGGACGAAGACATAGTCGCCGAACACGACCATGTCCTCAAAGCTTTCGAGGAAAGCGAGATGCGCCTCCGGCACCAGTGTGGCGAGACGCTCGGCGAGTTGCTCGATATCCAGCTCGATATATTCGGCGCGGGTGATCGGATAGCTTTGCAGGGTCGCATCGCCGCCGATTTTCAGGAAGAAGCGTAGCGTCTTGCTATCGCGCTCGCGGCAGGCCTTGAGGAACACCTCCTCATGATTGCCCATCAGGTAGCGAACGGTGCGCCCCTGCCCGCGCAAGGCCATCGCTGTGTCGATGACCCCCGCGCTGTCTGGGCCGCGATCGACTAGGTCACCTAGGAACACGATCTGTGTATCCGCCGTCCCCCTCGCCCGATCATCAGCGTCGATCTTTGCGAGCAACGCCTGCAACAGGTCGTTGCGGCCGTGAATGTCGCCAATGGCATAGACGCGCACGCCATCAGGCACCCGCGCGCTATCGATCGGGCGGGAAGGTGCAGCTTTCTTGAACAGGCGACCCAGCATGGTGCGCGCCATATAGGGGCGCACCATGACAAGGGGAAGCCCTAGCCTTCGACGGCGAAGGTCAGCCCGGCATGCGCCTGCAACCGCTCGACCAGTTTTGCGCCAAGCGCGGCACCGGGGGTGGTCACCCCGCCCTCGCCATCATTTTCGGCCAAGCCGAGGGCGGTTTCGGCGATCATCTTGGATGTCGAGCCATAGCCCGGGTCCTTGTCGCCCTTCACCGAGTAGAGCACGCGCTTGCCATCGGGATACTCGCCGACAAAAAGCACATCGTAAAAGCCGTTCTCGCGTTCTTCCTTGGTCGGGCCTTCGCCGGGCTGGGGGCCACCGCCGCCGCCAAATGGGGCTTTGAGTGCTGTGGCCAGCGCCTCTGCCGCTTGTTTGCCCATTTCGCCCGGGCTGGTCAGCACCATCTCGTCATAGCGCACGTCTGTTCCCCAGGGATGACCGAGCAGGAAGTTGGTGCGATGGACATTTTTGGTATTGATCGCCGCCATGATGAATGGAGCGGCCCAGCTGCCAAGGCTGTCATCATATTCGGGGATCATGCCTGTGGGCTGGCTTGGCCCTTCAAAGCCCGGCGTCAGGCCGAACGGGCTGAGCATATAGGGTGTCAGCGAGGGGTGCTTGGCCAGTGTCTTCAATGTTTCTTTCAAACTTGCAGCCGTGCCGCCCGAAAAGCCGCCCTGCATAGCGCGGACGCGGCCTTTCACCCGAGGAGCCGGACTGCCATTGCGGCTGACCGCTTCTTTCTGCAGCATCAGCACGCCGAGATCGAAGGGGATCGAATCGAAGCCCGCCGAAAAGGTGATCCGCGCCCCGCTGGTCTTCGCCGCGTCGTGATATTTGTCGATCATCTGGCGCATCCACACCGGCTCACCGCACAGGTCGGTATAGTCGGTTCCGGCTTCGACGCAGGCCTTCACCAATGGCTCGCCATACAGCTGATAGGGCCCGACGGTGGTCAGCACCACCTTGGTGCGCTTGGCCATTGCTTCAAGCGAGGCTGGATCGTCGGCATCCGCGACCACCAGTGGGGTATCGGCGGCGGCCCCAATCAGGTCGCGCACTTCCTGCAGCTTGGTCAACGACCGCCCCGCCATAGCCCATTTCAGGCCCGCTTTGTCTTTCAGATATTCGGCGACCAGCCGACCGGTATAACCGGTGGCGCCATAGACGATGACATCAAATTCGCGTGCTTCCTTGGGCATATCTCTCTCCTGATTCTGCTTTGAATCCGGTGATGCGCGCAAGGATGCGCTGAGTCAAAACAGTGTTTTGGCTGGAGTGCGATATTGATTTGGCTGGGCAGCGTTTCCAAAAAAGCCGCGTCAGATTGTTTCACACGAAGACACGAAGAGGTCGCGTCAAACGCGAAGCGCATTATCAATCAGAAAATTCGTCTTTCCGCGACCAATTTGCATAGCGTGCGGTTTTGCAGGAACGACATTCTTCGTGTCTTCGTGTGAAACACAAAATCCGAACGTCCAATTGCATCCCCATTGCCGGTTGATTGCCCTTCGCTTTACTGGCAGTATCTCAAGTAATTGAGCAGGGAGAATAAGATGTCCTCAGTCAAGATGCCAAAGAAAACGCACGACCGCATCTTGGCCGGGCTGAAGCGTTATCAACCGATCGTTCGAAAATTACGTGAACGCGATATCTCCGAAGCCGACACGGTAACTGTTATCAAAGACATTCTTACGGACCTATTTGGGTACGACAAATACACCGAATTGACCAGCGAACAGCAAATCAGAGGGACATTCTGCGACTTAGCGATCCAAGTCGACGGAAAAATTCAGTATCTTGCCGAAGCTAAATCGGCTGGAACAAATTTGAATGACAACCATCTTCGCCAAGCGGTCAACTATGGCGCAAATCAAGGCATAGAATGGGTTCTTCTTACGAACGCCATCGAATGGAAAATCTACAGGATAAAATTTGCCCAGCCCATAGATTATGTGGAGGTGTTCAGTTTCGATTTGACCCAACTGTCTTCGCGGTCTGCAGACGACATTTCCAAACTCTTTATGCTTTGCCGAGAAAATGTTTCGACCGACGCACTGGCCGAATATCATCGGCAGGCGCTGATTCTCAACCGCTTCGTGATCGCAGAAATAATTCAAACCGAAGCTGTGGTGAGCACCATTCGTCGAGAATTCAAACGGCTTTTCCCGGGAGTCAAAATCACAGACGAGGATTTACAAACGATGCTGGCAAATGGCGTTCTCAAAAGAGACACCATCGATGGCGACCCTCCAAAAGAGGCTAAATCTATTGTGAAGAAGGCAACAACCGCTCTAGCCAAGCGAGTAGCCAAAGCTAAGGCTTAGTGCCTATCAAAAATTATATTGCCTGCTCGCCAGATCAAACATGATCTCCTCTGACCCGCCACCGATCGCCATCACGCGGACTTCGCGGTAGATGCGTTCGACGCGGCAGCCGCGCATGAAGCTGGCGCCGCCAAGGATCTGGCATGCCTCGCGTGCGCAATATTCCATCGTGCGCGTCGCCTGCACCTTGAGTAGCGCGAAATCGCCCGGGAAGGCCTTGCCCTCGCGCACGCTCCACGCGCACTGGTCGATCCACGCCTGCGTCGAATTGATCTGCCGCAGCATGTCGGCCAGCTTATGCCGGATCGCCTGATTGCGGATCAGCGGCTTGCCAAATACCTCGCGCTGCTGCGCCCAATCGAGCGCATCTTCGAAACAGACGCGCGCATAGGCCGCCGCCTGCTGCGCCATGCCCAGCCGTTCGCCGTTGAAATTGCGCATGATGCCCATGAAGCCGCCATTTTCGGGGCCGATCAGATTTTCGGCGGGCACCTCTACATTGTCAAAATGCAGCGTCGCGGTGTCCGAGGCATGCCAGCCCATTTTGGCGAGCGCGGTGCGGCTGAAACCCGGTCGATCGGTTTCGATCAGCAGCAGTGAAACGCCACCCATGCCGGGCCCGCCGCTGCGCACCGCGACGGTCACATAGTCGGCACGCATACCGCTGGTGATATAGGTCTTGCTGCCATTGACGATGTAGCTCGCGCCCTTGCGTTCGGCCTTGGTCTTGAGGTTCGCAACATCCGAGCCACCCGAAGGCTCGGTAATGCCCAGCGAGATGATTTTTTCGCCAGCGAGCACCGCAGGAGCGATGCGCTGCTTCATCTCTTCGCTGCCCATCGCAAGGATCGGCGGCAGGCCGATGCCGTGGGTCATCAACGAGGCCGGGATGCCGCCTGCACCCGGGCGGCACATCTCCTCGCTCTGCACCAGCGAGTGGAAGATATCGAAGCCATTGCTTCCCGTGCCGCCAAATTCAGCCGGATAGCCAAGGCCCAATATGCCCGCTTCAGCTGCTTTTTTGTGCAATTCGCGCGGTAATTCGCCAGCGGCCTCCCACGCATCGACATTGGGCGTGATTTCGCGGGCGACGAACCGGCGGACGGTGTCGCATACCGCCTCATGGCTTTCGTCATAATAAGGCGAACGGGCGCGCCACTGGTCGAACAAGGGTGATGTCATCTGAGCCTCTCCTGCATCGGCATTTGCCTTACGCTTAATCGTTCGATTAAATTGAGCAAGGCTGGATGTGCTGGTCGATGTTTGATCGAATTGCGAGGCATACCGATACCACCTCCCCTTTGTCACCGCAGCCCTGAGCCTGTCGAAGGGCGCTTTTTAGATGTAGCGCCCTGCAGAAAGGCGTGCTTCGACAGGCTCAGCACTACGGTCTAAATATTCTTTCAAAGCCTTGGCAGCGTCACGCCCTTTTGCCCCATATACTTGCCCGCCCGGTCGGCATAGCTGGTCTCGCAAGGCTCGTTGCCCTGCAGGAAAAGGAACTGGCACGCCCCTTCATTGGCATAGATTTTCGCCGGCAGCGGCGTGGTATTTGAGAACTCCAGCGTAACATGCCCTTCCCAGCCGGGTTCGAGCGGTGTGACGTTTACGATGATGCCGCAACGGGCATAGGTGCTCTTGCCAAGACATATGACGAGCACATCGCGCGGAACGCGGAAATATTCGACGGTGCGGGCAAGCGCAAAGCTGTTGGGCGGAATGATACAGACATCGGTTTCGCGATCGACAAAGCTTTTGGGATCGAATTCCTTGGGGTCAACAACGCTCGAATCGACATTGGTAAAAATCTTGAATTCGGGGGCGACCCGGGCGTCATAGCCGTAAGAGGACAGACCATAGCTGATGCAGCCATCGCGGCGCTGCGCCTCGACAAACGGCTCGATCATACCATTTTCGAGTGCCTGTTGCCTGATCCATTTATCCGAAAGAATTGCCATGAGCCCCTCATCTTCAGCTTCGTCACCCCCGCGAAGGCGGGGGCCCAACCCCCACCGTGCAAATTTCGAGTTCAGGGGTTGGATTCCCGCCTTCGCGGGAATGACGAAAAAAAGGAAGGGGGAAAAACGGAGTCGGCGGACTTATCTTAAGCTCGCAGGCCCAAATCCGTACGGTAGCAATTCGGATAGCAGGTGCGTTTCATAGCCGCTGGCATGGGCACAGTGCACAGGCAGGTCGATTGTCACCTCGTCCGCCACCTCCTTGATCACCTGACGGCAGCGACCGCATGGGGTTATCGGTTCGGCACCGATCACCGCACCGCCCTCGGACGATTTTGGCCCGCCCGCAACCGCGATCGCGACAATGCGGCGCATCTGGCCATCGCTGTTCGCCTTGGCAATGGCGACGGTTTCGGCACACAGTGTCATGCCATAGCTGGCATTTTCAAAGTTGGAGCCGGTGACGATTTTGCCATCATCGAGCAGTAGCGCTGCCCCGACATGGAAGTTCGAATAGGGCGCATAGGCGTTATGCGTTGCCGCAATCGCCGCCTGCACCAGTTGCTCATTCACTTGGTTCATTGCCGCACCACCACCCATTGCACCGGTTCATCGACCCCATCGATATGCCGAGAAGGGTTGGCTGTCCACATCACCCAGGGGCGCGCGGCATAATCGGGCAGCAGCCAGGTCTTTTCGAGCCAGACGGTGCGATCGATCGACGAACTTAATTTATACTGGTCCTCGAATTCCTGCGAGACCTTGAGGATTGCGGGCTTCCCCAGATGCGCTTCGATTTGCGAGAGAAAGGTCGCGACTTCGGACAGAACCAGCGCCCTGTCCGGTTTGCTGGCGCATTTTTCCGAAAAGCCAAATTCGACGGTAGCGGGCAGCGCGGTATCGGTGCGCGGCACCGTGGTGATGAATAGCGTCGCCTGATCGCTCGCCAAACGGCAAAGATCATAGCGGTGCAGCGGGCCGAAACGCACCCCTGCTTCGCGCGCACCGGCCATATTGGTGGCAAAATCCGTGTTGCGGTTCTTCGAACCGTCGGTTGCCAAGATGTATGCGAAATCGACGCCGGTCGCGGCCAGCATTGGCCAATCGAGCTTGCCGTGGTTAGCATCCACCACAATACCCTGCACCGGATAATCATCGCGCGACGGCGCCCAGCCCAATATGACGCGCCACAGCACGAAAGCGCCCAGCGCGAGTGCAAGCGCGATTGCGGCGTAACGCCAAAGCCTGAATTTTCCGTCGGCCATCCCGATCCTCGAATTATGTCTTTTGGCCTATTGCTTGATGTGCAGCACGCAAATCAACGTAAACAATCGCCGCGCGGTCGGAAAATCGACCTCGACCTTACCCTCGAGCCGTTCCATCAGCAATTCCGCCGCGCTGTTGTGCACCCCGCGCCGCGCCATATCGATCGTTTCGATCTCGGATGCGGTCGCCTTGCGGATCGCCTGATAATAGCTGTCGCAGATCGCGAAATATTCGCGCACCGGGCGCTGGAACCGGCCCAGCCCCAAGATCAGCGTTTCGTGCGGGGTGCCATCCTCACGCGAAATATCGAGCACCAGCCGTCCCTCGGTGACGCTCAGTTTCAGCCGGTAGGGCCCGGCATAGCCATCGCCCATATCGCGCAGCGGCTTAAAATGGTTTTCCTCGATCAAATCGAAGATCGCGACGCGCCGTTCCTGCTCGATATCGGCGTTGCGACGCAAAATGGTCGCCTCGTCAAGATCGACGGATATGATGCGCGGGTCGGACATATGCTTCCTCTAACCGATGCGACGGCGGGGGCAAGAGCCGTCCGGAAAATTGTCCACAGGCCTGTCCCCCGAACAATTTTTGCAGCGCCTTGCACCTGCCCATCTGATAAACGATAGCACGCACATGGTCGAACCTATCCGCCTTGCCGCCGTGAATGATGGCGAAGAACAACGCTTGCCGCGCAATGTCGAGGCAGAGGCGGCGTTTCTGGGCGCACTGATGATCGACAACCGCATCGTCGAGGATGTCTCGATCAAGCTGCGCCCCGAGCATTTTTTCGAACCGCTGCACGGCCGCATCTTTGAACAGATTTTGCGCCTGATCGACCGCAACATGCTGGTGACGCCGGTGACGCTGAAGCCGTTGTTCGAAAGCGACCCGACGATGCAGGAGCTGGGCGGCCCCGGCTATCTGGTGAAGCTGACCGCCGATGGTTCGGGCCTGATCGGCGCGCGCGATTTTGCCCAGCAGATTTACGACCTTGCCCTGCTGCGCGAACTGGTAAGCGTCGGGCGCGGGCTGGTCGAAGGGGCGCTCGACACCAGCGACGCGGTCGATCCCAAGCTGCAGATCGAGCAGGCCGAGGCACAACTTTACAAGGTGGCCGAAGGCGAAGGCGAGACGGGGAGCATGAAAAGCTTCCTCGCGGCCTCGACCGAGGCGATCAAGAATGTAGAAAAGGCACTGAACAGCGGCGGGCATTTGTCGGGTGTCACCACGGGGCTCGACAGCATCAATTCGAAATGCGGCGGCCTGCACAATTCGGACCTTATCATCCTTGCCGGACGCCCGGGCATGGGCAAGACCTCGCTCGCCACCAACATAGCCTTCAACGCCGCGCAACGCT
>JAGNSY010000160.1 GCA_017987825.1 Sphingorhabdus sp.
CCTTCGTTCAGGCGGAATTCGCGACGCACGACCTTGTCCTGCGTGATTGTGTTGCCGTTGATGTCGATGCGTTCGACAAACACGCGCTGCGCTTCGGCAATGTCAAATGTGATGCTCATGGTGAGAGCATCTTTGTCGCGATTAAATTGCGGATTTACCTCGGCGAAAGCATAACCGAACAGACCGGCGCTTTCCTGCAATCCCTCAACGGTGTCTTCAACCATCTTGGCGTTGTACCAGTCGCCATTCTTCATCCGCAGGCTGGATGTCAGCGCTTCCGATTTGAAGTCACGGATCTTGCTGTCGACCTTAACCTCGCCAAATTTGTACCGCTCGCCTTCTTCAACCACATAAGTGATGATGAAGTCTTTTTTGTCAGGAGTGAGTTCGGCGACCGCCGATACGACGCGGAAATCGGCGAAACCTTCGGTCAAATAGAATTGGCGCAGTTTCTGCTGGTCGAAGGCCAGACGATCAGGATCATAGCTGGTGCCGGAGCTGAAAATGCTCGTCAGGCGCGCCTGCTTTGTAACCATTTCGCCGCGCAGCTTGCCATCGGAGAATTTGTCGTTGCCGATGATGTTGATCTGTCGAACCTTGGACTTGGGCCCTTCGGTGATTTCAAAAACGATATCGACGCGGTTCTGGTCGAGCTGCACCAGCTTGGGCTCAACCTGAGCCGCGAAACGGCCCTGACGCTTGTAAAGCTCGACGATACGCGCAACGTCGGCGCGAACCTTTGAACGCGAATAGATCTGGCGCGGCGCAAGTTTGATTTCGGGCTCGATCTTGTCATTCTTGATGCGCTTGTTGCCTTCAAGGATGATGCGGTTGATCACTGGGTTTTCACGCACATCGATCGTGATGTCACCCGCATTGTTGCGCACGCTGACGTCGGCAAACAATTCGGTTGCATAGAGATCCTTGAGCGCTTGGTCGCCTGCAGCCTGCGTCCATTGCTGCCCGACGCGCAGCCGGATGTAGGAACGGACAGTGTCAGCCTCTAGACGCTGCGTGCCGACAACATTGATCGAGCGGATTGTGCTGTCCTGCGGGGCAGCAATCGTGGCTTCGCCCGTTTGCGCGGCAACGGGCACCGCAGACAGCGAAACCATCACCGCCAGCACAGAAGCGCCGATCCATTTGCCGGAAACCGAAGTTTTGCTCATAAATTCTCGACCTTCCTCTGGCCCCGCTAGCGGAAAAAATATTGTTGCGCCCTTGCCCCAAGCGCCGGTTTCAATCAAGCAATCTGTGGATTCTTTCCACGCCTCATTTGCCAAACAGCCCGAATGAGGCGAGATCGTTGAAGGTCACCATCAACATGAAGCTGACCAAAACCGCAAATCCGGCACGAAATGCCCATTCCTGAACGACCGGTGTGGCTGGTCGGCGGCGCACAGCCTCGACCCCGTATAGAAGTAAATGTCCACCATCGAGCATCGGAATTGGCAAGAGGTTGATGAACCCCAAGTTAATCGAGATCATCGCCGTCAGCCAAAGGAAGGCAGCCATTCCCAGAACAAATTGTTCACCAGAAACCTTTGCGATTTTAAGTGGCCCGCCCAGTTCAGAAATCGGGCGGCGTCCGGAGATGATCTGGCCGGTCGTCTTGACCGTCAGGCGCACAATGTTTGCTGTTTCCTTGGTTGCCAACCAAGGTGCCTCGATAATGCCTACCTCGCGGATTTCTGCAGGCGGAATGGGTAAGCCCAATATGCCACGCCGATATTTGTTGCCGAACCGGTCGACCTCTTCGAGCACGCCAATCTTGGCGATTTCGGTACGGATGGCGCCGCTGCGTTCATAACGGATGGAAATACGTTCGTTCGGATGGACGGCAATTTCGGTTGCCAGTTTGCCAAAGCTGTCGACCGCGGTGCCATCGACGGCAAGGATGCGATCACCGGGTTTGAGGCCCATTTTTTCGGCTGCCGTTCCTTCGGCAACACTCTGCACGACCGGCGGGTTCACGGCCTGTCCGTAGTAGAGCAGAAATCCGGATAGGATGAGTATCGCCAACAGGAAGTTCACCGCCGGCCCGGCGAATACGATCAACGCGCGCTTCCACAGGGCTTTTGACTGAAAGGTCTGGTTGCGTTCCGCCGCCGATAGTTTTTCCCAATTTTCGTCAGGCTGGCTCGCAGGGTTCATGTCGCCTGCAAATTGCACATAGCCGCCCAAAGGCAACGCCCCGATGCGCCAGAGTGTTCCGCGCTTATCCACCCTGCCCCAGATTTGCGGACCAAAGCCGATCGAGAATTTGTCGGCCTTCACACCAAACCAGCGCCCGACCCAATAATGGCCGAGTTCGTGCACCACGACGAGCGTGCCGAGCAAAAGCAGAAACGCAAAGAGGGTGACGAGGATATGCGGGGATTCAAGCTGCATGTGGCAATTTTTCCATCAGGCCTTTGGCATAATTACGGGCGGCTGCATCAATGCTGAACAAATGATCGAGTGAATGCGGCGCATTCGGTGAATAACCGTCAAGCGTCGACGAAACCACATCGGCAATGTCCAGAAAGCCAATTTGGCCTGCCAAGAAAGCCGCAACGGCAACTTCGTTGGCAGCGTTCAAAATAGCGGGGGTTGCTCCGCCCTGCTCCGCGGCCGATCGGGCCAGCTGCAGTGCAGGGAAGCGCACCATATCCGGCGCTTCAAATTCCAATTTCGAAATCCGCGCCAGATCGAGTGGCGCGCTGTTGGTTTCGAGCCGTTCCGGCCAAGCCAATGCACTGGCAATCGGGATGCGCATATCGGGCGAACCCAGCTGCGCCAGCGTCGAACGGTCGACATATTCGACCATCGAATGGATCACCGATTGCGGGTGGACGACGATGTCGAGCTTGTCGAGGCCGACGGGGAAGAGATGATGCGCCTCGATCAGCTCCAGCCCCTTGTTCATCATAGTGGCGCTGTCGACACTGATCTTCGCGCCCATATCCCAATTGGGATGGGCGACGGCTTGGGCAGGCGTCACCGCGCGCATCTGGTCGAGGCTGAAGGTGCGGAATGGCCCGCCACTGGCGGTCAACGTGATCTTGCGGACCTGATCGATGCGGCCACCGGCGAGGCATTGGAAGATCGCATTATGCTCGCTGTCGACAGGCAACAACGTCGCACCCGACCGCGCCACGGCAGCCATCATCAACTCGCCCGCGGAAACCAGCGCTTCCTTGTTAGCAAGCGCCACGGTCCGGCCAGCCTCGATGGCGGCCATTGTCGGCGGCAGGCCTGCGCAGCCGACGATTGCGGCCATCGTCCAGTCAGCGCCCATTTGAGCGGCTTCGACCAGCGCTGCATCGCCAGCGGCAGCTTTGGTTGCAGTGCCGGCAAGCGCTTCCTTTAGCGCCGGATAGGCGCTTTGATCCGCAACGACAGCAACTTCAGGCTCAAACTCACGCGCCAATTTGGCGAGGTCGACGGCATTGCCATTGGCGGTCAAAGCAAAGACGCGATACTTGTCTCGATGCTGCCGAACAAGATCGAGCGTCGACAGCCCAACCGACCCAGTTGCGCCGAAGATGGAGATGGTGCGCGTCATGCGACGCCCGCCAAAATCAAAATACCCGCAATAAAACTTACTCCCAGCAGTCCATCGACCCTGTCGAATAAGCCGCCATGCCCCGGAATCAGACTACCAGAATCCTTCATGCCCGCCCGCCGCTTCATCCAGCTTTCGAAGAAGTCTCCAGCTTGAGCCGTTGCCGCAACAACTACTCCCGCAAAAACCGTCGGTAAAATTCCAACGGGTTGGAAATCGACATTCTGGTCCGTCCAAAACTGGTAAAACTGCTCGGACGATGTAAGCGCAAGCATCACTGCGGCACCTGTCATGCCGCCAAATAAGCCAGACCAAGTTTTCGATGGGCTGATTCTAGGAGCAATTTTTGGGCCCCCAAATGTACGACCGGCGAAATACGCGCCGATGTCTGTGCCTATCACCATTGCGATCAAACTGAGTGCTGGAATTATGCCGCGCTCTGTATGAGATGGCAGAACACCACCAAGTGTCAGCAAGGCAAAACAAGCCATGCCGATATAGCCCAAGCCTCCCAGATACCACAGCCCTCTACCGCCCGAGTTCGTTACAAAACCCCGAACCAACTTCATCCATTCAAAGAAAACACCAACGGCTACGCTGGCGATCAAACCTCCAAAAAACCAACCTCCGAACCAAATCGCTCCCAATGCCAGAGCCAGCATTACTATGCCTGACAGCGTCCGCAAGCCAAGGTCAGAGCGCGGTTTCGGTAGTGCTTCGTCGCCACTCATCGCCCGCCATAGCGCCTTTCGCGCGTGCCGAATTCGGATAGGGCGGCATCAAACTCTGCCGGGGTGAAATCAGGCCATAATGTTTCGGTGAACCACAGCTCCGCATAGGCCGCCTGCCAAAGCATGAAATTTGACAAACGTTGCTCGCCGGATGTGCGGATTAGCAGGTCCAAAGGCGGCATGGCGGCGGTGTCGAGATGGGCCTCAATGGCCTCTGCCGTAATCGCCCCCTCGCCTGCCGCCGCCTGCGCCGCGCGCACCAGTTCGTCCTGCGAACCATAGTTTAGCGCAACTGCCAATGTCGTGCGTGTGTTGTGTGCAGTACGGGCGAGCGCAT
>JAGNSY010000022.1 GCA_017987825.1 Sphingorhabdus sp.
CCTCAAGATTAGAAGTCTCGCGCTCTATCCAGCTGAGCTAAGGGCGCGCGCTGGGTGCGCAATAACCGCTTTGCGCGATGCTGCAAAGCGGGATATGGCAGCCGCATGAGCAATCCATCAATCGAAGCCCATTCAGCCGCCGAAATGGCTGGGCGGCATTTCCGCTATTATGACTTTGTAATGACGGCCTTTGTCGCGGTGCTGCTGCTGTCCAATGTGATCGGTGCGGCCAAGCCTGCTGCGATCGAAATTGGCGGAGAGCCTTGGGTATTTGGAGCGGGCATCCTCTTCTTCCCGCTGGGCTATGTGATCGGCGACGTGCTGACCGAAGTCTATGGCTATGCGCGCGCGCGGCGGGTGATCTGGGCGGGTTTTGCAGGCCTGCTGTTTATGGCATTCATGAGCTGGGTGGTCGTCAGCCTGCCGCCTGCCGAGGGCTGGGAAGGGCAGGCGGCTTATGAGAGCGTATTTGGCCAGGTGCCGCGCATCGTCTTCGCCTCGATTGTCGCCTTTTGGGCGGGCGAGTTCGTCAACAGCTACGTCATGGCGCGGATGAAGATCTGGACGCAGGGCAAGCATCTATGGTCGCGCACCATTGGCTCGACGGTGGTCGGGCAGGGCGTCGACAGCCTGATATTCTATCCGCTCGCCTTTTGGGGTGTGTGGGAAAATGAGGCGGTGATCATGGTGATGGTCACCAATTGGGGTCTCAAAGTGCTGTGGGAAGTGGTGCTGACCCCAGTCACCTATGCCGTGGTCGGCTGGCTGAAGCGCAAGGAAGGTGTCGATCTGTTTGACGAAGGCACCAACTTCACCCCCTTCAAGACGCAGGTCTAACGTCGATGCTCTTTGGTTACACACCGCTGGATTTCCAGCAGTTCAAATTTGTCGCGCTTGAGGCAACCGGCCTCGCCAAGGATGCCCTGCATATCTACGCTGGGATGGGACTGTTCCTGCTGGTTCGGCTGCTCTGGCGTTGGCGGGGCGGCTGGATACTGGCGTGGCTCGCGGTGTTAGCAATGGCCTGTACGGCCGAATGGATCGATATGAAGGCCGAGGGCGCCGCCAATACGCTTCAGCCCGATGCCGCACATTGGCACGATATCTGGAACACGATGTTCTGGCCGACGGTTTTGCTGCTGGTGGGTCGCTGGCTTCAGCCTAAGCCGAAACTGCCAAAACCGGAGGCATCAGGCGATCTCGCGGATCAACCCTTCGAAGAGCCGCCGACCGTCTGATCCGCCCTGCACCGCCTCGATCATGCGTTCGGGGTGGGGCATCATTCCAAGGACATTGCCTGCATCGTTCAAAATGCCTGCAATATTGCGCGCAGAGCCGTTGACCTGCTCGGCATAGCGGAACGCCACGCGGCCTTCGCCTTCCAAGCGGTCGAGCGTGACTTCGTCGGCGAAATAATTGCCGTCATGGTGCGCGACGGGAATGACGATTTCCTCGCCCGCCTGATAGCGGCTGGTGAAGATAGACTGGCTGTTTTCAACGGTCAGCTTCACTTCGCGGCATACAAAGCGGATGCCGGCATTGCGCATCAAGGCGCCGGGCAAAAGCCCTGCTTCGGTCAGGATCTGGAAGCCATTGCATACGCCGAGCACCGGCACGCCCCGGCCCGCCGAAGCAACTACCGCCTGCATCACCGGCGAACGCGCGGCCATCGCACCAGAGCGGAGATAATCGCCATAGGAAAAGCCGCCCGGAACCGCGATTAGGTCAAGATTGGCGGGCAGTTCGGTCTCACGGTGCCACACCAAAGAGGTTTCGGCGCCGGTAACCTCGCGGATGGCAACCGCCATGTCACGGTCGCAATTGGAACCCGGAAACTGGATGACTGCGGCGCGCATAGCGATCAGCCTTTCTGTTCAATCTCGAAATTCTCGATCACCATATTGGCGAGCAGCTTGCGGCACATATCCTCGAGCTGTGCCGTCGTGATGCCCGGTTCATGTTCGATCTCGATCAGCCGACCGGCGCGGACATCGCTAACGCCCTGAAAGCCAAGGCCTTCAAGCGCGTGGTGGATCGCCTTGCCTTGCGGGTCGAGCACCCCGTTTTTCAGCGTAACAAAAATGCGGGTTTTCATGGCGCGGCCCCAGTTGCGGAATCTGCGCCCCCTATAGCTTTGCCGGTGAGGGAAACAAGGGGGGCAACAGGGTTAATTTGGGCTAACCGAACCTGCGAACCCTTGTTTGACCTCATCCGCTATACGGCGGTTCACCGAAAGGGTTAATGGCGGTCGAAGAGCCGCAAAGGTGGTCATATGGTCGGGCTTGCAGCGGCGCTTTTTGTCGGCGTCTTTGGTTTTGGAAACGAGATTTTCGGCTGGAGCCAATATACGCTCCACGAAGTGCAGCTCGCGCTGTTCCTCTCCTTTGTTCTCGGCATATTGTGCGGCTATAAGACTAAGGGTTGAGCGCGGCTCAATTTGCAGCCACCACTTTCGGCAGCACCCTGAAGGTATAGCTTTTCGCCGGATCCAGATAGCGCTTCGCCGCTGCCCAAACCTGTTGCGGTGTTATCGCACGATATTGCTCTTCGCTGATCCGGAATCGTTGCAGCCGATCGGGTGCCGATTGCGCCTCATCGACGATGTCCATCCATGTGGCATTGCGCCTTTTCCAGTCGGCATAGCTTTCGAGTGTCGGCTTGCGCGCTCGCTCGAACAGGTCGCTGGCGACCGGACCTGCGAGCAGTTCGGCGACGACCTTGTCCACCGCGGCTTCGATCTTTTCGAGGTCCTTGGGGTCGCCGCTGGTCGAAATGGTAAATGTGCCACGCCCCGGATAGACGTCTGACATATCGGACCCTGCACCTGCGCCATAGGTTGCGCCAAGGCCTTCGCGCAATTCGTCGATCAGGCGGATGCGCGCAATGTCGGCGAGCAGCGACATCGTCTGTTCCTCACCAAAATCGCTGTCGTCGGTGGTGGGCCAGACGCGCCGCCAGCTGAGCTGATTGGCTTCGCCCCGGTGATACAGGCTGTGGGTGCCATATGCAGCGGTGAAGTTGCTTGCTTTGGCTTCGCCGAAATCGAACGCTTTGCCCGACCGTTCAGGCAATGCGCCAAAGGTGCGCGCGACGATGTCGATTGCTTGCGCTTCATCGACATCGCCCACCAGACCGATTTCTATTCCGCCTGACTTCAGTTGGCCGCCAATCGCTGCTTTCAACTTGTCAAAATCTGCGGAAAGAAGGGCTTCCAGCGGCGGCAGCACGAAGCGTGGATCATCCCCGTTCATGATCCGCGCCTGCCCCAAGGCGAGCGCCGATCCCGGCGTAGCGTCCAGCCTTGCATAAAATTCCGGCAATGGTCTGCGGAACAGGCGGACGGCGTTTTCGCGATAGCCCGGATCGGTCACATAGGCGGTGAGCAATTGCATCTGCCGTTCAAGGTCTTTGGCAACGACCCCACCCGCACCCCCGAAATAGGTTGGCGCAGACAGGAAACCGGGGCTGGCGGTCGTACCCGCGAGTACCACCCGCAGATCGTCTATGTCATATTTGCCAAGCCCGCCGCTGGCGAAGGCACTGTCCATGAACATGCCCAGCGGCTGATCTGCCAGCGGCATTGAGAGCTTTCCGCCATCTATCCGCAGCGTCCAGCGGACCCTGTCTTTCTCGAAATCGGTGCGCTTGGTGTTGAGCCGGACATTGTTAGCGAAACGGACGGTGCGAATATCGAGGTCCGCAATTCTTTTGTCCTCAGCCACCTCGCCGCGTGACCCGAACTCGGTGTAGCTCCATTCCAATGCGGTTCGCTCAGCTGGAGCAGCGACTGGCTGTTTCCGGCTTTGTGTGAAGGCCGCCAACAGGGCTTCGGGCGTCGCCGCATCGGCTTTCTTGCTCGACAGGAAAATGCGCGGGCGATCAAGGCGGCCATACCAATTGGCAAATTCCTCGCTGACGGCCTGTTTGGTCATGAACGGGCGTAGTTGTTTCCACAAAAGCAGCCGGTAGTCGGCGCTGGTTACAATATCCTCGTCGAGATTGGTCAGTTCATTGGCAAAGCTGCTGCTCACGCTGGTCGGTTCGCTTTTGACCGCATTGTCGAACGCGGCATCATAGCGTTTGATCTGTTCGGCTATTTCCTGCTCCGAAAAACCATGTTCGACTGCCTGCCGGACCATCTGTTCGACTATGGGCAGCACTTTGTCCCAACTGCCATCCTTGCCGGATATCGTCATACCGATGCGCGCATGCTGATCACAAAAACCAGCGGCGAAGCTAAGGCCGCTGCTGAGCAAAGGTATATCTTCGTTGCGGCTTTTGCGCGAAATCCGGTCTGAAACTATCGCCGCTGCCATGCCCATTTTGAGATCGAGGAGTGCACGTTCGAATGTGTCGGGACGTTTTTTATCCGCCACAATCTGTTCGATGTTGAGCGCTTCATTGACCTCGGGATGGCTGAAAAAGGCGGCTTTGGCAGGGCGATCATTGTCGAAACCGCAACGGTCGATATTTCCCAAGGCGGCTCCCGAGCCCTGCCAGCTGGAAAATTTGCGTATGATCTCGCGCTCGACCGCCGCCGGATCGATAGGTCCCACAATCACCAAGCGTGCGCGATCGGGAACATAATATTTGCGATACAGCGCCTTCATTTTCTCGGCGCTTGCGGTCTGCAGCACGTCCAGCTTGCCGATAGGGTAGCGCGTGGAAAAATAGCTGTCGGGATAAAGCAATTCGCTCGCCGCGCGGTTGCGCTGGAAGCCGTAGTTTTCGCGGTCGCGCATTTCGGCGATAACCACCCCGCGCTCACGGTCGACCGCGCCCGGGCTGAATGTCACTTCGCTCGCCGTTTCGCGCATCAGGAACAGCGCACGTTCGATCAGCGCGGGATCGGCCTTGGGCAGATCGAGCTTATATTGGGTTCGAACGAAACCGGTCGACGCATTGGTGTCTGCACCGAAGGAGAGGCCAAGTCTTTCAAGCATACGGACCATCTCGCCCTCGGGCACATTGGACGATCCGTTGAACGCCATATGCTCGATGAAATGGGCTAGGCCCTGTTCGTCGTCTGCTTCGGCAGCCGAGCCGAATTCGAACGCCAGCCGCACCAGCACCTGATTTTCAGGGCGATCATTGCGGCGTATGGCATAGCGCAGGCCGTTGGGCAGGCGGCCATAGATGATGCGATTGTCGGCTTCGAGTTCGGTGGTCTCGCTGTTCCACGGCGCGGTTCGCGTCGCACCCGCTGGCGGGGCAGGTGCTGCCGAAACAGGTGTTGCGACAAACAGCGCGCCCGAAAGCAACGCCAAGGCTATGACGGCAAAGGATTTCCCCATACGCCGTTTATCGCCGATTTTCCGCCAATGGCAATCGCCATTGGTCGAAATCATTTGCCCTTTCGCAGGCGGTGGGTGACCATATCTAGGACTGCGCCTTCGCCTTCCTCGGGCATCAGGCCAAGGCGACGGGCGACTTCCTGATAAGCTTCGGCTTCACCGCCCAGATCGCGGCGGAAACGGTCCTTGTCGAGCTTTTCTCCGGTTTCGATATCCCACAGGCGGCAACCGTCAGGGCTGATTTCGTCGGCAAGGATGATGCGGCTGAAATCACCGTCATAAAGACGGCCAAATTCGAGTTTGAAGTCGATCAGGCGGATGCCGATCGCCGCGAACATGCCGCTCATGAAATCGTTGATGCGGATCGCCATTGACGAGATGTCCTGCATCTCTTCCTGGCTCGCCCAGCCGAAACAGGCGATATGCTCTTCGGCGACCAGCGGATCGCCAAGGCTGTCATCTTTGTAACAATATTCGAGCAATGTGTGGGGCAGCGGAGTGCCTTCTTCGATGCCCAGACGCTTTGACAGCGTTCCGGCGGCGACGTTGCGCACGATCACCTCGATCGGAACGATCTCTACCTGACGGATCAATTGCTCGCGCATGTTGAGGCGGCGGATGAAGTGCGTCGGGATGCCGATATGCGCAAGGCGGGTGAAGACATGCTCGGAAACGCGATTGTTGATCACGCCCTTGCCGCTGATCGTGCCCTTTTTCTGGGCGTTGAACGCGGTCGCATCATCCTTGAAATATTGGATCAGCGTGCCGGGTTCAGGGCCTTCATAAAGAATCTTGGCCTTGCCTTCATAAATTTTGCGGCGGCGTGTCATCGGCATATCCCGTAAAAAACAAATCACCCCGGTGCCAGCGGGACTCGGTGAGTTCGGGCTGGCCGGGGTTCTTTCGCGCCCTTAGCCGAAACTGGCATTCGGCGCAAATATTGATAGGGTGGGCATGTGCCGATCGATATCGACCTGCTTTTGAGCGCCTATGCCCACGGCATTTTCCCCATGGCGGATTCGCGTGAGGATAAGGAATCCTTCTGGGTCGAGCCAAAGCATCGTGCGATCCTGCCGCTTGACGGCTTTCATGTCTCTAAATCGCTCGCCAAAACCATCCGGCAGAACCGTTTTGTTGTGACGTGTGACAGGGACTTTGCCGGCGTGATCCGCCTATGTGCGGAAAGCACTGAAGGCAGGCAGGAAACCTGGATCAATTCCGATATCGAAGACGCATTTTTGCGGCTCCACCATTTGGGGCTGGCGCATAGCGTCGAATGCTGGGTGGAGGGCCGGATGGTCGGTGGGCTTTACGGGCTGGCGATGGGGAGGGCTTTTTTCGGCGAAAGCATGTTCTCACGAGCAACTGACGCGTCCAAAGTGGCGATGGCCTGGCTGGTTACGCGGATGAAGCTGGGTGGTTTTGAGCTGCTGGATTGCCAGTTTATGACCGAACATCTGCAGTCGCTGGGGGCGATTGAAATCAGCCAGAAGCACTATCTTGATCTGCTGGAGGTCGCTCTGGCCGACCTGCGATCTCAGGTTTCGACGGTGGCCTCGCCTTCGCCGCCGGTCGCTTCTTCGTCTGCCGGGGCAGGGGGTGCCGCCGCTGGCGCCTTGTCCGCAGGGGCAGACTGGGGCGCGCTTGACCGGTTACTGGCAGATTCGTCTTTAGGCTCCTCGACGGGCGCTTCTTCGCCGGGGAAGCTCATCCTGCATTCCTTGACCCAGACGTCATAAATCGGATGCTGGACGATATTGGCCGCCGGGTTTTCCTTGAACAGCCAGCCTGAAAACACCTGCGCCCAGCGTTCGGCATCGTTGGTCCCAGCCGGGCGTTGGCGTACGATCAGTTGGACGAAAGCGCCCTGATCCTGATAGGTTTCCCAAGGCGCCGTTTTCTCGCAGGCACGCACACGGATAACGACCTTGCCAAAGCGAACGGATTCGCCGGGCTTTACTTCAAAGTCGCGGGTCTGGCCGTTGCGCTTGTTGAGCAGGCCGATGACGGCCACCCGTTCGGCCATCGGTGTGCCAATTTGCACTCCCTCCACCGCGACCGGTTTATCGGCGCTGGCAGTGGTTTTTGCTTTGGCTTTGGGCTCGGCCTGCGGCTCTCCACTGTTGCACCCTGACAGGGTTAAGGCAGCAGAGATAAGCAGCGCAGGAAATATCCGGCTCATGCCGCGTCGGGGCTCCATGCCTCATAGTCGCCGGTCGCCGCCGCGCGATGCCCGCCACGTTCAAGCGCGCCCTGCGGCCTATAAGCAGCATCGCTGCCAGTGGGATTTGCCGACTGCGGCAGTTCGAAATTGCGTTTGGGCGGCAAATAGCTGTCGGGTTCGCCTTCGAATGTTCCGTGCAGCCAGCCATGCCAATCGGGCGCGACCCGGCTTGCATCATTTGCGCCATTGTAGATGACCCAGCGACGCGCACCGTCTTTCGAGCGATAATAGCGATTGCCCTGATCGTCTTCACCCACAAGCACGCCCTTGCGCGCGCTGTAAAAGGCCGTGCCGACGGTAGCGCCGTCCCACCAGGTGAAGATTTTAGCCAAGATTCCCATGCGCCGCCGATTAGGGCGAAGTGCTCGGCCTTGCAATCAAAAAGGCGTTTACTTGGCCGTCCAGCGGACAGTGTCGCCGGGCTTGATGCCCACCTCCGCAGACAGGCCACCGCGCAGTTCGAGAACGGCGGTGACCGCCGCAGTCGATTCGACGGGGTCGGTCGAATAAGGAACCGCATTGGCGGCAATATTTTCGATTTTCCCGTCAGCCCGGATGAAAATGATGTCGAGCGGGATGACGGTGTTTTTCATCCAGAAGCTCGCCATGCGTGGCTCGTTAAAGGGGAAGATCATGCCCTTGTCATCGGCGAGTTCGGTGCGGAACATCATGCCCTTGGCCTGTTGTTGCGAACTGCGGGCGATTTCGACCGTGAAGGCGTGGGTCTTGGCACCGCTTTTTATGCAGAGCCGGGTTTGCTCCAACCCTGCTTCGCTTGGATCAAGCGTCGCACCGGCAGTGCAGCCTTTGGCTTCGGCAGCACTGCTGCCGCCCGTTGCCAGACCGCTGCAGCTTGCAAGCATGATGGCTGCCGACGTTGCCAAAATCCATCGTGAGCCAATCATTGCGCCGTTTTCCCGCACATGATTTTGGCCGAACCGGGCTGGCGCACAAAGCAGGTCGCGCTGCCGTCGATCTGGATTGTTCCCGATCCGCTGTTCGAAATCTCGATCTTCTCATTGATCAGCAGATGCGTTGTCGCATTGCCCTGCTGGAAGAGAACTGCCTGCATCAGCGGCATTTTTGAAGCATCCATTTTGCCACTACCGCTCACCGAAAGGCGTGCCGCTCGGATTTTGCCCGACGCAATGTTTATACCGCCTGTGCCTGCGAGATTCACCTCGACGCGGTCGCTTTCGATCTTGCCGACATTAATTTGCCCTGCGCCTGACATCTTGAGCGCAACCACCATTCCGGGCGCCCGGATCTGGTTGATGTCCAACTGGGCGCTGCCGTCAACGCTCACCTTGCGGACGCCGCGTCCTCCCAAGGTGACAACCAGCGGCGCACCAATCTTTGCTTTTTGGGTCGTGCCTTCATAATCCTGAACGCGGATCTTCACGGTCAAACCGTTGCGTTCGATCTTCAACGCCTCGACCAGACTGTGATCGCCGCTGGCTTTAGCGGACGGCGCCTTCATATTGTCGAGTTTGACGATGATATCGCCTTCGACGATCAGTTCGTCAAAGCTGCCCACCAGAAAGGATTTGGTTGCCGCATGGGCTGTGTAAGGCGTTTGCGATAGCATCAACGATACGGCGATTGCCAATATGGCGGGGCCTATGGGGCGCTGCATGCGGTTTCCTTGCACCTGTCAGGCCGCGATATGCGGCAAGTTGCGCGCCTTATGCATTTTGCGACCCCTCCGGTCAAACCGGAAGGCTGGCCAGTCGAGCGAGGTGCAAACAAAAAAGACTCCCAAGCAGGGAGCCTTTGATGCGTTTGGAAAGAAGGCTTATTCGGCCTTTTCGTACCATTGCGGTGCCGACACCTTTAGCACGTCGAGGATCTTCTTGAGCGCTGCCGGTTCGTCGGTTTTTTCCATCGCCGCGAGTTCGCGGGCGAGGCGGCTTGATGCCGCTTCGAAAATCTGGCGTTCGGAATAGCTCTGCTCGGGCTGGTCGTCAGGACGGAACAGATCGCGGGTCACTTCGGCGATCGACACAAGGTCGCCCGAATTGATCTTGGCTTCATATTCCTGCGCACGGCGTGACCACATGGTGCGCTTGACCTTGGGTTTGCCCTTCAGCGTTTCCATGGCTTCCTTGAGCGTCTTGTCAGACGAAAGCTTGCGCATGCCAACGCTCTCGGCCTTGTTGACCGGAACGCGCAGCGTCATTTTCTCTTTTTCGAAACGCAGAACATAGAGTTCGAGTTGCATGCCAGCGATTTCCTGGTTCTGCAGTTCGATAACCCGGCCGACGCCATGTTTGGGATAAACAACATAGTCGCCAACGTCGAAGGATATAGCGGAAGTCGCCATCAAAAGGACCCTTTCTGGATTGTATATTGGGCATCTTGGGCGGGCAAAATCAGTCGTGCTGCCTTCGCCACTATGCCGGTGCCTGTCGTCTGAAACTCTCTTTTCTGACCGCCATTATCGGGGCGGGAATATAGTGCTTGCGTATGCTTATAACAGATTCGCAATAAAATTTCAATGTTGCGATGCAACAGGCGGATTCGGTGTCAGCCCGAACCCAATTGGCGGACATTTGCCGGCTCGTCCGACGACGATGACCGGCCGCCGGATTTGACTTCAGAGGCGTCGATCCAGCACAGGTCCATATGCGACAATATGCGGTCGTCATGGCCACGCAGCGTCACCGGCAGGATTGGTTTATGGTCGCGGGCATCGCACAAAACCGGATTTGAAGGTATGCCCGTCGCCCAGCGTTCACCCCATTGGCGCAGCGCAATCATCGTCGTCAGAAAATCGAGGCCTTTAGCGGTCAGCCGGTATTCGACGCGGCGGCGGTCATCAGGGCAGGGGCTGCGGTGCAGGATGCCAGCTTCGGTCAGGCGGGTAAGGCGGTTGGCAAGGATGTTTCGCGCAATGCCGATCTCGGTCAGAAACTCTTCGAAATGGCGGACGCCGTTAAAAGCCGCGCGCAGGATCATGAACGACCATCGTTCGCCAATGGCTTCCAAAGCGGCGGGCAGGCCGCAATTGTCGACCTCACTTAACGGCTCTCTCAGTTTCCCCATGGATATGTCCTAATGTGCCTGCGAAAATTTGCCAGCCGAATATCAGTTTTCAGTTGCAACTTAAAACCTAGTGGAATAGATGGCGATTCGCAACTGGTTTTCCAGGGGCTCAAATTCAGGCCAAGCCCGATATGGGATGGCCGGCTTTGATAAACAAGGTCCAGATAAAGGATTGAAGACATGAACCTCTCCCAAACTTCTTCGCGCTTCGGCGCGCTCGTCGGCGCTGTCGCAACCAGCGCAGTTCTCCTTTTCGCAGCCCCGCAGGCACATGCCAACGCCGGTCGTTTCTACACCGTTGAACTGGCACAGCCTGCTGTCAGCTCCAAGGCTGTTGTTCGCGGCGTAGTATTCCAGTGCGAAGGCACCAGCTGCCGCGCACCGCTTGCAAGCTCGGCTCCGCGCAATGTGTGCGCCAGCGTTGCCAAGGAATTCGGCGAAGTGACCAGCTTCAAGGCTGGCGATCGTCTTCTCGAAGCAGACGACATCGCCACCTGCAATGCCAAGAAAAAGGTCGTCCTCGCAAAGGATTGATCCTGACGAACATGAGAGAAATTCGGCCGCTCTCACACACCGCGGTCAGGTGACAGGCCACCCCTTCACCTGATCCAAAGGCCGAAACAAACTGCGCCGGATTGCGCTCGCTGCCTCCTCTCCCCCTTGTGCAGCCTGCGCGACCGGCGCTTTTTGTTGTTAGTCGCTTTCATCCTGTTTCGATGTCGATTGGTCGAGCGAGAATGCTGTTGGTCGACCGGTCAATGGTGCTTTTTGCAAAAGCTGCCAATCGCTGGATATGACTAGGGGAAACTGGACAATTTCGCTCGCCGTACTCGGCGCATTTCTGACAACTCCTGCTATTGCCCAGCGGACCGATGATAATGCGGTCACCAGCGCTGAAGATGCCTTTGGAAAATCCGTCGGAGATGAGCAGATCGGGCTTTACAATCCGGGCCTAGTGCGAGGCTTTTCCCCCGAAGCAGCCGGAAATTTACGCATCGAAGGACTGTATTTTGACCAGCGCGCGGCCGTTACCGATCGCCTGCTTGATGGCGCGACCATGCGCGTCGGTATTTCAGCTCAAGGTTATCCTTTTCCCGCGCCGACCGGAATTGCTGACTATTCGCTCCGCAAGCCGGGCGACGAATTTATCGCGTCCACCGCACTGACCTATGGTCCATTTGCGGGTCGTTCTGCCGAACTAGATGTGCAGATTCCGATCGACGGAGACCGGTTAGGTGCTACCGCCGGAATAGCCATTGCCGAAGACGGTTCGACCTTTGGAAGTTCGCCCAATTACAAGGGTTATGGAGCGTCGCTGCTCTACAAACCGCATAAGGATATTTCGATCCAACCCTTTTGGGGGCGCATCGATGTCAGCGACGAAGATGTGCAGCCGCTCATCTTTACCACTGGCGATTTTTTACCCAAGAAATACAAGCGCTCCACCTATTTTGGGCAAAAATGGGCGGAGAATGAAGGTCGCCTCGAAACCTATGGCGTTGTTTCGCGCGCAAAGGCAGGCGGTTTCGACGTTGCAGCCGGGCTGTTCCTGTCAAACAGTGATCTTGCCAAAACCCACGCAGATTTATTGTTTGATACCGACGCCAATGGCAATGTCGGCCAACGCATCGTCGTTGCGGATCGCGACGATTATAGTCGCTCCACGTCGGGCGAAATCCGGGTTTCGCGTGCATTTATCGAAGACAGTCGCCGTCACACTCTCATCGCTTCGATGCGCGGGCGTTCACTGCGCCGGGCCTATGGCGGGTCGGCACTGATCGACTTAGGAACCAGCGTTACCGGTGTTGAGGATTTTCGGCCTGAACCCGCTTCCATATTTGGCGCGAAGACCTTCGACAGGGTCGAACAAACGAATTTGGGACTTGGCTATGAGCTTCGCTGGCATGAAGTCGGGGAACTGAGCGCCGGTGTGCAAAAAGTGCGCTATTCGAAATTGGTAACCACACCGGCAGGCGAATTGCCCGAAACCAAGGACAACCCGTGGCTGTTCAGCTTCAATGCCGCAGTTTATCTGTCGAACGGCATCGCACTATATGGCGGCTACACCCGTGGACTTGAGGAAAGCGACGTCGCTCCGGCTAACGCCATCAATCGCAACGAAGCACCGCCGGCCATACGCACTGAACAAAAGGATTTGGGAATACGCTGGAATATCAGCCCCAATGTGTCGATGATTGCGGGGCTGTTCGATGTCCGCAAACCCTATTTCAATCTGGATGCGGTGTCGCGGTTCCGCGAGCTGGGTGAAATCAGGCACAAAGGCGCAGAGCTGTCGATTTCAGGTGAGATCGCCCCTGGCCTCCGCGTTGTGGCAGGCACGGTCTATCTGGATGCGCGGATCAGCGGGGAAGAGGTGCGTGCGGGCCTGATCGGAAGCCGACCCGTCGGTGGTTTCCGCTTGCACACCATCGCCAACGCCAACTGGACCTTCCCTTGGCACAAGGCGCTGACCTTTACCGGGCGTTTCGAACGCACCAGCGACCGGCCAGCCAACGTGCAGAATACGCTCTTCATTCCGGCGCGATGGGTAGGCAGCCTTGGCGCGCGTTATCGTGCAACGGTCGGGAAAATACCTGTGCTGGCACGGTTCAATGTCGATAATGTGCTCAATACATATGGCTGGGCTGCTGGCGGAAACGGCTTTTTCATCAACAATGGCGGTCGACGGTTCAGTTTGAGTATCGCCGCCGACGTCTGACCGATAGATATCCGTCTGCGAAAACGCCCTAAGCAGGCTCCGGCTCCGGCTTTAGGTGGTTTTCCATCAGCCGCTGCCAATTGCGCGCGCGCTGCTTATATTCATGGGGGCAGGCGTCTGCCCTTTCTTTCGGCAAGACATCATCACCGACCAAACCGGCATATGCCTCGGTATTGCTGCCATAAATCATGCAGATCAGATGATACATGCGCTGGGCATCCAAAGAGTGCTGACCCCAGAATGGCAGGGAATCCATGTCCTCCATTTTGGTCGCAAGTTCACCAAATTGCTGCACCACGGAGGCGATCATAACCCCGCCGCTGCCGTCTTCGTTATTCTCAAGCAGCAGCAGGGCCGCCATATCATCGACGGCATCCTCTTCCTTGCCGGTAATGGGCAAATCGAGTTGATGAACAAGTGCATGGCCCATTTCGTGATAGAAGAAGAAAATGCTGGCGAACATCATGTCCTGACCGACTTCTTCATCATTTTTTCCGGTCGCGGCGGCATTCTGCGCGAGCATGCCCATAAGTTCGTAGCACATCACGATTTGCTGCGACTTGGGATCATAAAAGGCATTGGCTGTTTCGCAGTTGCGAAATTCCACCAGCATATCCGCCGGTAGGTGGATGGTTTCATTTATGCCGCCTGCAAGATCCTCAAAAACAGCGGCATCGCGCAGAATGGAGGCGAGCTCATCTGAGGCATCATTGATCCCCGGAGCGTAGGAAACGGATATCGTGCCGCTCTGGGCATCCTGTGCGGTAGAAGGTGCCGCAACACAGCATGCGGACGCAAGTGCAAGCGCGCTGGCAAGGCGTTTAAAGCGGCTGCCGAAGGTTGTTTGTTGCATGATGCCTCTCCCCTCTGGCGACAGACGATAATGAAGGGCGATCCTTTTGCAAATTCTTTCCGGCAACCCGTCGCAACGGCGGCGGTATATCTCTGAACTGACCGCACATTGTTTCAGATCGGCGTTGCCCGCGCGGCGGGTTCGGCAAGTTTCTTGGGCTGCCGCCACTTTCCTGTTGCATCGCAGCGTAAAAAGCACATTTTGGCTGTAATGATGCGGCAATATGAACTGGTAGAGCGGGTCCGTGCGTATGACCCGGAAGTCGATGAAGATCGGCTCAACCGCGCTTATGTCTTTACCGTTCAGATGCATGGCACGCAAAAGCGCGCCAGTGGCGATCCCTATTTCAGCCATCCGGTAGAGGTTGCGGGCCTGATGACCGAACTGAAGATGGATGAAGACACCATCATCACTGCGCTGCTCCACGATACTGTCGAAGATACGCTGACCTCGATCGAGGATATCGAAAAGCGCTTTGGGCCCGAAGTTGCCCGGCTGGTCGATGGCGTCACAAAGCTATCCAAGATCGAGGCTCAGACCGAGGACGAGCGGGCGGCGGAAAATTTGCGCAAATTCCTGCTCGCGATTTCGGACGATATCCGCGTGCTTTTGGTCAAGCTGGCCGACCGGCTGCACAATATGCGGACGCTGCATTTCATCAAGAGCCCGGAAAAGCGCCGCCGCATCGCCAAGGAGACGATGGACATCTATGCCCCGCTCGCCGAGCGGATTGGCATGTATGAATATATGCACGAGATGCAGCTGCTGGCTTTCGAGCAACTGGAACCAGAGGCCTTTCAGACGATAACGACGCGACTGACGCAAATCCGCGAAAATGGTGACAAGCTGATTGAGGAAATCAGCCAGTCGATCGCCAACTCGATGGAGCGTGTCGGGCTGAAGGCGCGCGTTTCGGGTCGCGAAAAGCATCCTTTTTCGATCTGGAAGAAGATGCAGGAACGCCATGTCGCGTTTGAACAGCTGAGCGACATAAATGCATTTCGCGTCATCGTTGACGATACCGAAAGCTGCTATCGCGCACTTGGCGTGCTTCATCGTCGCTGGCAGATGGTGCCGGGGCGTTTCAAGGACTTCATTTCGACACCGAAGCGCAACGGTTATCGTTCGATCCACACCACGATCATGTTTGCGCAGAATATGCGGGTCGAGGTGCAGATCCGTAGTCAGGAAATGCACCGCGCCGCCGAATATGGCCTCGCCGCGCATTGGGCATACAAACAGGACGATGCCCCTGACGGGCAGGCAGGGTGGCTGCGCGACCTGATCGAGATTCTGGAAACCAGCCAGGATCCCGAGGAGCTGCTCGAAAACACGCGCATGGCGATGTATCAGGATCGCATCTTTGCGTTTACGCCCAAGGGCGCGCTGCATCAATTGCCCAAGGGTTCGACGCCGGTCGATTTTGCCTATGCGGTGCACACCGATCTGGGTGACCGTGCAGTAGGGGCCAAGGTCAATGGGCGGCATGTGCCGCTGCGCACCCTGCTCAACAATGGCGATATGGTCGAAATCCTGTCGAGCAAGGCGCATCAGCCTGAACCTGCTTGGCTGAACTTTGTTGCAACCGGCAAGGCCCGCGCCGCGATCCGCCGCCATGTTCGCCACCGCGAGCAGGACGAGCTGATCCAGCTCGGTCGCCAGCTGTTCGAGGATATCTGTTCACGGCTGCCCGGAAAGATCGGCGCGAAGGCCATCAAAGCCGCATTGGGCCGCGTGCAGCTCGACAATGAAGAAGAACTGATGCTGGCCATCGGTTCGGGCAAGCTGAGCGACCGCCGTGTGATGGAGGCGCTGGTACCTGGCTTCGATCCCGGAGAAGACGAAAAAGACTGGCCCTCGCAAGAACGGGCTATTTCAATTCGCGGCCTCACGCCGGGCGTATCATTCGAATTGGGCGAATGCTGCCACCCGGTGCCGGGAGATCGGATCGTCGGGCTGCGCCGGGAAGGCCGCCCCGTCGAAGTTCATACGATCCATTGCGAGCGGCTGAGTGGCGATACCGAGGGCGATTGGCTCGACCTGAGCTGGGGACAGGGCAGTGACGGTGGTTCGGCTCGGCTGCGCGTGATCATCCACAACCGCCCGGGTATGCTCGCCGAGATGGCCGGCATTTTCGGCTTTCACAAAGCGAACATCATCAATCTGCGCATGACATCGCGCGACGCGAGCTTCCACACCTTCGAGGTTGACCTCGAAGTGCACGACCTTCCACACCTGATGCGCATCTTGTCTGCCTTGCGCGCATCGGATGCCGTGGCGCAGGCAGACCGCGTCTTCGGCTAGCCCCCCGAAGAACTGAATGTGCTGGCCAGATCGACCTCGTCCGCGGTTGTGCCGCGCGTTGCGACCAACATTGAAACAAGCGCTAGAAAAAGCAGCGGAATGCCAAGGGCGGCTCGCTTCTTCCAGGGGTTTGGACTTGGACCAATTTTAAGCGGCTCCCTGCGCCGCGGGCGGGGCTTATTATGCCCTTCGCGAAAAACTCCCGACATTTGCGACCTCCACTGCCCCCGAAACAGCGAATCCCTTCCTGTTGCCTTTGGTGACTGCATTTTACACATTGCTGGCAGATGAATGGCCGGGGGTGAGGTGAGACGGGGCGAGTGCGTCGTTCGTCGAAACGAACTTTTGCTGCGCATTGACTTGCTCCACCGCGCATCCAATAGCGGTCAACAGGAGGACCTTTCATGAAGATGCATTTCGCTTCGGTTTCACGTTCGGCTTTGGCACTTGCCGCAACGTGGGGAATTTTGTCGACGCCGTCTTATGCGCAAGACAAGAAGGAAGAGGCGAAGTGGGATGTTTCGGCACCGCCCGGGCTGACGATCCGTGAAATTCCGATTTCGGTCGACGAGGGCACATGGATGAATGTCGATATCAGCCCCGATGGACGGACGGTTGCGTTCGACATGCTGGGTGACATTTATACGATGCCGATTGCCGGTGGCACGCCAACGCGTATTGCCGAAGGGCTGGCCTATGAAACGCAGCCGCGCTTCTCGCCCGATGGCAAACGGGTGTCCTTCACATCGGATCGTGGCGGTGGCGACAATATCTGGGTGATGAATGCCGATGGCTCGGACAAGCGCCAGTTGACCAAGGAAGATTTCCGCCTGCTGAATCAGGCCAGCTGGAGCCCTGATGGCCAGTTCATCGCGGCGAAAAAGCATTTCACGAC
>JAGNSY010000161.1 GCA_017987825.1 Sphingorhabdus sp.
CCGACGCGATGCGAAAGTCCGGCGCGGTTTTCCTGCCGTTGAATTTTCACAGCCCCGGAAGCGATGGCAAAGCCTATGATACCGAATATCCCCTGCCCACACTTGGTGCGGCGGCAAAGGGGGTGGGACACGTCAACATCACCTTTGACAATGACGGTATCGTGCGCCGGGTAAATCTCTGCTTTGCCAGCGATGATCGTCGCTGGCCGCATCTGGCCGAACTGGTGTATCGCAACGGATCAGCGCCCTCTCGCGCATTTGCCCGATTGCCGGGCTGCGGGCAGGACCTGCTCCTGCCCTATGCGCCACGCGACAGTTACTCGGAAATCTCCTTCGCCGATGCACTGGAAGGCGGCATTCCGGAGCAATTGGTCAAAGGGCGCGACATCATCATCGGCGCTACCGCCGCCGGAATGGGGGACAATTACCCGGCCCCCTTTAGCGATGGCGGGATCGTATCCGGATCAGAGATCATGGCGAACATGATCGCGGCACTGCGCCGGGACGGCTTCATCACACCGGCGCCGAACTGGCAAATTGCCCTACTCTCACTGGTGCCAATGTGGGTGTTGATGCTGGGCTTTCTGCGCTGGCAGCCCCGAACGGCGTTGATCGTATCGCTGTGCCTGATTGCGACCGTATTGTTGGCAAGCACGGGCGCCTTGTCCGCGAGTATCTGGTTTCCGCCGGGTGCCGCGCTGATCGGCATCATATTGGTCTATCCTCTATGGGGCTGGCGTCGCCTGCAAGCGATGAGCGCCTTCATGCAGAGTGAATTGGGCGAACTCGAGCGCGAGGGCGAAATCGTGCCGCTAGCCCTCAACCCCGACCGCGGGAGCGATCTGGTCGGGCGGCAAAGCGCGGCATTGGGCAGCGCCATAGACCATTTGCGCGACTTGCGGCGCTTCGTCTCGGATTCGCTCGAACATTTGCCCGATCCGATGTTCGTGACCGATACCGTCGGCACAGTGACAATGGCGAACCACAGGATCGAAGAGTATCTGGGACCAAAGCTGAAAGGCACGGCGCTGAAATCTTTGCTCGATCGCATTGTTGCACCCGCGCACCGGCGCAATGTCGACGAGTATCTGCGGGACATAGAGCGGGAACCCGTCAGCGATCACCAGCCATTTGTGCGCTTCGTCTCCCCCGATGGCAGCCATTTTGTCATGCGTAGCGCCCCGGTTGTCAACGATGTCGATGTGCATGTCGGGCAGATCCATTATCTGGCGGATATCAGTGCATTGGCACAGGCGGAAAGCGATCGCGAGGAAGCGTTGCAACTGCTGTCGCACGATATGCGTTCGCCCCAGTCGGCTATTATCGCGTTGCTGCCCACTGTGCCGGACAAGGATGTCAGCCGTCGCATAGAGGGCCATGCCCGCCGGACGATCTCACTGGCGCAAGACTTTGTGGATGTCGCGCGCATGGGTGAAAGCCCGTTCGAGGGCAGCGATGTTTTGCTCGCCAACCTTGCCCACGATGTTGCCGACAATCTATGGCCGCTGGCCCGGGAACGCGAAGTGACGATAGACGTCACCGATCAAAGCGACATCGCATTTGTGCTGGCAGAGCCGGACAGTCTTGGCCGGGCGATTACCAATATCCTCGACAATGCAGTCAAATTCAGCCCGCTTGGCGGTTCGATACATTTAACCACCCGGCGCATCAGCGATGCCGACGGGAATATGATTGAGCTGACGATTTGCGATGAAGGGCCGGGTATCGACCCTGAGTTGCTGCCCAGGCTGTTTACCCGATTTGCGGCTCGGTCTGCGCCCGATGCGCGCATCAAGAGTAGCGGCCTTGGCCTGACTTATGTCCGTGCGGTTGCGGAACGGCATGGTGGCAAGGTCTGGGTTGAAAATGGCGCGAAAGGCGCATGTTTTCACCTGCGCTTGCCCGAAGCGGTGGAGCCTATTCCAGACCCTGACGCTTAATTTTATAGGCGCCTTTGGGCTGCGAAAGATCGGCGAGAGCAGCGGTGACCAGAGCAGGAAGAACCTCCGCCATCTGCGCCTTGCAATGATATTCAGATGCTGTGCCGCGATATAGTTCGGCACCGTCGGCAATCCGCGTCAACGTGACCGCCAGCCGCATCTCTCGATCGGCGCAGCTCTGCAGCGGCTTTTGCACTTTCGCAGCGGCAATATCGGTCACGGCATCGCCCGATTTGGACTTTACCGATATGGCTGCATCGCGTTCGGCAAAGGCTACATGCAGCTGGACATTGCCGGTCTGTGTTACACGGTAGCCCTTATCCGCCAATAATGTGATCACGGCAGCGCGTGCTTGTGCCGCCGTCGAGGCAACCGGAAGGGCTTCTTGCAGAATGGTTGTCGATGCTCCGACGCCGGGCCCTGTGCTGTTTACACGGGTCTCGACGGGCCCGGCACACGACGACAGCCCCAGCATCAATATCGAACTCAAAAGCAGGCGCGACCCCATGAAGGGTCTTTAGCAGAGGGCGCTCACCGCGTCAGCAGGAAATACACGACGTAAAACCAGCTGAAAAATCCATGGATGATCGCCCACAATACCGATTTATGCGCGGTGTAACTGATCACTATCGCCAGCGCGCTGCCGAAGCCGATGCCCGATTTGACGACATCGCGCTGGATTATGCGAACACGTTCGCCTGTCATCACGCAGCCTGCTTGGCGCGTTCAGCCAATTCCTGATTGAGCATTTCTGCCAGCAGGAAGGCCAGTTCAAGCGACTGCGCCGCATTCAGGCGCGGGTCGCAATGCGTATGATAGCGATCTGCGAGCGCCTCATCGGTCACAGCAATCGCACCGCCGGTGCATTCGGTGACATTCTGGCCTGTCATCTCGATATGGATGCCACCGCCAAAGCTGCCTTCCGCCCGGTGTACGGCGAAGAAACCACGCACTTCTGCCAATATCCGTTCAAATGGACGGGTTTTGTAACCGCTGGCCGACTTGATCACATTGCCATGCATCGGGTCGCACGACCAGATAACCGGATGGCCTTCGCGCTTCACTGCGCGCACCAGCTTCGGCAGTCCAGCCTCGATCTTGTCATGCCCATAACGGGTGATCAGCGTCATCCTGCCCGGAACGCGTGCCGGATTCAGCGTGTCGAGCATCTTGAGCAGAGCATCCGGCTCAAGGCTCGGCCCGCACTTCATACCAATCGGGTTGCCGATACCGCGCAGGAATTCAACATGCGACGAACCCTCAAAACGGGTGCGGTCGCCGATCCACAGCATATGCGCCGAGGTGTCATACCATTGGTTGGTCAGCGAATCCTGCCGCGTCATCGCCTGCTCGTAGGGCAGCAACAGTGCTTCATGGCTGGTGTAGAAACTGGTGCCCTTGATCTGGGGAACAGTTTCGGGCGTGATGCCGCAGGCTTCCATGAAGGCCAGCGCTTCACCAATCCGGTCCGCCACATCCTTGAACTTCTTCGCCCAAGGCGAACGGCCCATGAAATCGTGGGTCCAGGCATGCACCTGTTGCAGGTTTGCATAGCCGCCCTGGCTGAAGGCGCGCAGCAGGTTCAGCGTCGCCGCAGCCTGACTATATGCCTTGACCATACGTTCGGGATCGGGCTCGCGCGCAACGGCTTCGAAGGCGATGTCGTTGATAATATCGCCACGATAGCTGGGAAGCTCGACACCATCGATCACTTCGGTATCGGTCGAGCGCGGTTTGGCAAACTGGCCCGCCATCCGGCCAATTTTCACAACCGGAAGCTTGCTGGCAAAGGTCAGGACGACAGCCATCTGCAACAGCACACGAAAGGTGTCGCGGATATTGTTCGGATGGAATTCGGCAAAGCTTTCGGCGCAGTCACCGCCCTGCAACAGAAACGCCTTTCCTTCTGCCACATCGGCAAGTTCCGATGTCAGGTTGCGCGCTTCACCGGCGAATACCAGCGGCGGAAAGTTGCGCAGCGTTGCCTCTGTCGCGGCCAGCGCTTGCTGATCGCGATAGGTCGGCATCTGCTTGCCGTCATGGTTGCGCCAGCTTTCGGGCGTCCAATTCGCCGCCATCTTCATTACTCCACTAAGTCTATTGCGGGCGGCCTTCTAGGCGCGATGCCGATGATGGTGCAAGCAAAAGCGCCTATTTCCGCTGCAAACGCAAGTTTGTTGCTGCGCTGCACAATTTTTTACAAGCGCCGTTAAAATATGTCGCGTTAATCCAAGGCTTTCCGCGCGTCCCGCGATGGAACAGCGCCAAAATAGCACTCCAGATTGTAATGCTTTGCGCCTATAGGCGACTCGTTACAGGGGTATAACTTTCGTCACAGCCATGCTGCACCAACCGTTCCAGACTGATAGCGCGCCGCAAAAACGGCAAGCGCCTGCCAAGCGCCAACGGCGCTTGTTCGGCTGGCGCGAGGTGCTGCTGGTGGTAGTCGCCTTTCTGCTGTTGGCTCTATTGCCAAGTTCTGCCCAATGGGCGTGGAGCGTGCCAAGCAAGCCGTCGACCAAGGATTTGCTCGCAGATGCCGCTGAACGGGCTGACGAGAATTTTTCGGGCTCGGCATTCTTCTTCCTTGATCCGGATATGAATGCCCCGGCGGCACCCGAACTCAAGCTAGCAAAGTCGTCGGCGAGCATTTC
>JAGNSY010000162.1 GCA_017987825.1 Sphingorhabdus sp.
TGATCCCCATATCGGCGCAGATGTCGTTCACCCCGGCGATCAGCCCGGCAACGGCTGCATGGGCGGCAATTTCGCGGGCATTATAGATACCAGCAGGCCCCTCGATCATCGCCAACACCGGATTGGGTAATTTCGCAACGACCGGATCGAGATCGGATGCCGACTCCACCTTGGGCAGCACAAAGCAATCGGCGAGCGACCTTTCAGCCACCTTTATGTCCGCGGCCAGTTCGGGGCTGTCGAGCCCGTTCAGGCGAATCGCGACCAGCTTGCCTGGAAACCCCTTCGCTACTTCCTCGACAGCCGCGGCCCGCGCTTCGGCTTTGCTTTCAGCTGGCACCGAGTCTTCGAGATCGATGATCAGCATGTCGACATCAAGCCCGCGCGCCTTTTCGAGTGCCCGCGTATTGATTGCAGGCACGTAAAGCGCAGTCCGGACCAATTTCAGTTTTTCGACCAAAGTCATGCGCCCTGCTCCCCATCCGATTTCGCTTGTGAACCTTGCGCATATTTGGGAGATTGGCAGACGTCAAACGGGAGCTATGTCATGGAAATATTTTTGTTCGTCTTGCCAATACTGGTGATCATCTTCCTGATGATGGGCGTCACCGTGGTCCGGCAGGGCTATGTCTATACGATCGAACGATTTGGCCGCTTCACCCATGCTGCCCAACCCGGCCTGACCATCATCATTCCCTTCTTCGACCGTGTTGGCCGCAAGGTAAATATGATGGAGCAGGTGCTCGACATTCCCGGACAAGAAATCATCACCAAGGACAATGCGATGGTCGGTGTTGACGCGGTCGTCTTCTTCCAGGTGCTTGATGCCGCCAAGGCGGCTTATGAAGTCAGCGACCTCTATGTCGCGATCATGCAGATCACCACGACCAATTTGCGCACGGTGATGGGGTCGATGGATCTCGACGAGACCTTGTCGAAACGCGACGACATCAACGGTCGCCTGCTCAATGTCGTCGATCATGCAACATCGCCCTGGGGGCTGAAAATCACCCGCGTCGAAGTGAAAGACATTCGCCCGCCTGCCGACATTTCAAACGCGATGGCCCGCCAGATGAAGGCCGAGCGCGAAAAGCGCGCACAAATCCTTGAGGCAGAGGGAATGCGCGCTGCCGAAATCCTGCGTGCCGAAGGTGAAAAGCAGGGCGCGATCCTGCAGGCAGAAGGCCGCCGTGAAGCCGCCTTCCGCGACGCAGAAGCGCGCGAGCGCGAAGCTGAGGCCGAGGCCAAGGCAACAACCATGGTTTCGGACGCAATCGCCACCTCAGGCACGCAAGCGCTCAATTACTTCATAGCGCAAAAATACACCGAGGCTGTCAGCCAGTTTGCAACCTCACCCAATGCCAAGACCATCCTGTTCCCTGTTGAGGCAACGCAGCTGATCGGCACGCTGGGCGGCATCGGCGAGTTGGCGCGCGACGCGCTGGAAAAGAAGGAAAAGTGATATGGGTGACTGGCTGACCGAATTTCCGCCGCACTGGTTCTGGCTGACGCTTGCCGCGATATTGGGGGCCGCCGAAATGCTCGCCCCCGGATTTTTCCTGATCTGGTTGGCAATGGCAGCGGCAGGCGTGGGCGTGCTCGCCTTTCTGCTGCCCGTTTCGATCCCGATGCAGGTCGCCATCTTCGCCATCGCCTCGGTGCTGGCTGTTTATGCCGGGAAGAAATTCCTGAAGGACAATCCGATCGAAAGCGACGACCCGAAACTCAATGATCGCGGCGCACGATTGACCGGGGAGATTGTCACCGTTGTCGAGGCAATTGCCGATGGGCGTGGCCGCGTGAAAGTCGGTGACAGCGTGTGGAATGTCCATGGCGCCGACGCACCGGCAGGCGCAAAAGTGCGCGTCACCGGTGCAGAAGGTGCTATATTAAAAGTCGAACCGGTAGGCTGACTTTAGCGGGTCAGCTTGCCCGCCATGCCGATAATGTCATCCAGCGGATTTCCGTCGCCATCGAGGTCGAGCAGCGAACCGAGACCGCCGAGGCCACCAGCGGGGGCAGCCTGCTGACCACCACCCAGCGCGCCGCCAAGCACATTGCCCAGCATACCGCCCAAGCCACCGCCGCCAGATGCCTGACCGCCACCAAGCACGCTGCCGATCAGACCACCGAGGCCGCCGCCCTGTTCGCCGCCGCCTTGCTTGGCAAGGTAACCGGCAACAATCATCGCCAGCAAAGGAAGCATCTGCTTCAACAGCGACGAATCGATACCAGTCTGTTCAGCCGCATGTCCTGCAACCGAACGGCTGACATCCTTGGTGCCAAAAATCTGGCCGAGCACATCATTGCCTTTTTCAACAGGTGTCGGTTCGGGCGAAAGAACGCTGTCGAGCAATCCGCCGCCACCAAGCTGACCCAAAATTCCACCCAGTCCTTCGAGACCGCTGGGCTGCGCTTGTGCCGTTTTCTTGAAACCGCCCAATATGGCGGGAAGCAGCGCCTCGGCACCTGCTTGCGCAATCTGTTCATTGACGCCAAGCTGTTGCGCGACCGAGCCGATTGCGCCCGACTGCTTGAGAATTTCCATCATGTCCATTTAATCGCTCCTATTATCAGGCAGATTGCTATCAATCTCGCAGCTTCAACACGCGAACGATAGACCAATTTATCGCCCTGCCTCGATTTTACAATTGCGCGACGCTTTCTTCTCCCAAACGTCATCGAAGCAGCCTATTCTATTTTCAATCTAAAACCGCCCGATGAGGAAGGAACACACATGAGCATTTTCGGAAAGATCAAAGACGCCATTTTTGGCAAGAAAGCCGTCGCCGCTACGCCAGCCCCTGAAGCACCAGTTGTTGCAGCACCCGTTGAGGCTGCACCGGTCGCAATCAGCGACGTAGATGTGATTGCGCACCTCGAAGAAATCGACGCCAATGATGGTCGCAAACTCAACTGGCGCACGTCGATCGTCGATCTGATGAAGATGCTCGGCATGGAAAGCTCGCTGCAGGAACGCAAGGATCTGGCAATGGAACTCGGTTATCCCGGCGAACTCGAAGGCAGCGCAGAAATGAATATCTGGCTGCACAAGGCCGTGATGCGCGAACTGGCGAAGAATGGCGGCGTGGTTCCCGCCGAACTGCTCGACTGAGCAAGCAGCCTTCATACTATTCGAAAAGCCCGGCCAAGTGCCGGGCTTTTTTGTATCCCGATGTCGTTCGCCGAAACCCCTCATCTGAACGACCGCCCGCTATTGACGCTTACGTCATGGTGGGTATCACCGCCGACAACTCAGAAGAGGAGCCGATAATGCCCGACCGCGCGCAAAACTTTTCCCGTCGCCAAACGCTTGCAGCCTTGGGCGCCAGCGCCGCGACATTGGCGCTGGGTGGCTGTGCAAGGGGCAATTCCGCAAACGTGACACCTGCTGCTCCTGCGGGAACACCGGCGTCAAGGGCTTCGGCGCTGCTCGATTCCATCGCGGACAATTTGCTCGCCCATTCGCCCGAAGGTGCAACTTCACTCGGTATAGACACCGGCATGCGCGCGGCGATGCGCGGGAAACTCGGCGACCGATCGGCTGCGGGCCAGAACGCGGTGGCAGACACGTTGGCGGCGGATATCAAACGCATTCGTGCCTTCGATACCACAGGCCTCGACCATGCAACGCGCACCAGCCTTGGCGTCGTTGAAAGCGCCTATGATGTAGCACTGGCAGGCTTTGCCCTACCCTATGGCGATGTCGCGGTCGGCGGCTGGCGCAACACGCCCTATGTGGTGATCCAGAATGTCGGCGCCTATCTCGACATTCCGCGTTTCCTCGATAGCGACCACCCGATCCGCGACGGAGCCGATGCCGATGCCTATCTCTCACGTCTTGAAGGCTATGCCCCCGTCCTCGATGGAGAAACGGGCCGCCTGAAGGCAGCAGCGAGCAAGGGCCTGATCGCCCCCGCCTTCCTGATCGAAAAGGCGATCCGGCAGATGGAGCAGAGCGTGAGCGGAGCGCAGCAGGGCGGCGGGCTTGCCGAAAGCATTGCACGGCGCACCAAGGCGCTGGGGATTTCGGGTGACTGGGGTTCGCGCGCGACCACAATAGCGCGCGACAAGGTGGCCCCTGCGCTTGAACGGCAACTGGCCGAGATCAAGGCGCAACTGCCCAAGGCTGGCATGGAGGCCGGCATGTGGGCGCGTCCGCAAGGCGACGAATTCTATGCCTGGGCGCTGCGGGCGAGCACAACGACGCGAATATCGCCCGAAGAGGTGCACCAGATGGGGCTCGATGAGCTGCGCACCTTGCACGGCCAGATGGACCCCATCCTCAAAAGTCTTGGCTATACGAAGGGTTCGGTCGGCGAACGCATGAACGCGCTGGCGAAGGACCCGCGCTATCAATTCAGCGAAGGCGATGCAGGCCGGGCCGAAATCATGGTCTTTATCGAGCAATGGTTGGGCAAGATTCGCGCAGAACTGCCGCGCGCCTTCCGCACGCTGGTGCGCGGCAATCTGGAGGTCAAGCGCCTGCCGCCTGAAGAAGAGCCCGGCGCACCCGGAGCCTATGGCGGCGCAGGTTCGATCGACGGTTCGATCCCCG
>JAGNSY010000023.1 GCA_017987825.1 Sphingorhabdus sp.
TATGTTAAATAGAACATAATGTGTATTTGGAGAAAACCCCCTCAGGGCTTGAGCTCCATGATATCACCCTTCACCGTCCAGCTATCAAAGCTATCCAGGAAGTTCATGCCGACGACATTGGTATCGCCAAAATTTTCGGCGATGACGACGCTATGATCGTCAATATGCAACTCGCCAATGCGGAGCGCACGGATTTCACCGAGTTTCGCTTCGATCACACCATTGGCGGTTTCCAGTTCGGTTGATCGACCGTCCAGCTGCACTTTGGCTTCTTTGGCCAAAGCCGCGCCGACGGCTGTTGTCGATGCTCCGCTGTCCACCATGAAATCGGCTTCAACGCCATTGATCGAGGCGCGTAGCCAGAAATGCCCGTCATCCTGCCGCACAAGGCGCAGCGTTTCGCCTTCAACACTTTGCCGTGGCGCACCGGTTAGTTCGCCTTTGACGCGGTTCCAAGCCATCGACAGTTCGGGGCGGAAGCTGAAACCTATAAAAAGCACAGCAAATATACCGATCCAGGCTAAGATCATTTTGGCATATTGTTTTAACGGAAGCCGTCGTGCGATCAGGCCACTGGCGATGACGACCAATATGATAATCGCATAAACGGCTTCGGGCGTCACCAGCCTATCCATCGCGTGAGGCCTTGCTGAAAAGATTGAAGAAGTTTTCCGTACTCTTCTCTGCAAGCTCTTCGATTGGAACGTTTTTCAGGTCCGCTAAAAACACTGCCGTATTGCTCACAAAGGCCGGCTCACAGGTTTTGCCGCGGTGCGGAACCGGTGCAAGAAAGGGTGAGTCCGTCTCGATCAGCAAACGGTCTTCCGGAATAGTCTTTGCAATATCCTGTAAATCGCGGGCATTTTTGAAAGTCACAATGCCCGACAGCGAAATATAGAGCCCCAGATCAAGTGCAATCCGCGCAAAATCCGCACTTGCGGTGAAACAATGGATCACGCCGGGATAGGCGCCCCACTCCATTTCTTCACGCAGAATTTTCGCTGTATCTTCTTCGGCATCGCGCGTGTGGACGATGATCGGTAATCCGGTTTCACGCGCTGCGATGATATGCTGGCGGAAACAGGCCTTTTGCTGGTCACGATCGCTATAATCATAATAATAATCGAGACCGGTTTCACCGATACCGATCACGCGTGAATTTTGCGATTTTTTGACGAGTTTTTCGCTGGTTATCTCGCCATGCTGATCAGCTTCATGCGGATGGATGCCAACAGAGGCCCAAACGCCCTGCTCGCGTTCTGCCAGACCAATCACCGCATCCCATTCGTTTTCGCGCGTCGAGATGTTGAGCATCGCCCCCACCCCTGCCGCACGGGCGCGCTCCAGCACCCCCTTCTCCTGCTCGACTAGGCCTTTGTAATTGAGGTGGCAGTGCGAATCGACGAACATGGCTCAGGCCTCTTCGGGCAGTTCCAGCCGGGGGAATAGCCCTTGCGGTTGTTCAAGCCTGAAATCGGCCTCTGCCAGTGGCGAATACCAGTGGCTGGCAATGCCTTTGAAATTGCGTAATTCGGGCGGAATCCCCATGCTGTCGAGCAACTTTTCGGCGCCTGCCGGGATGATCGGCGAAATGGCAACCGCCAATTGCGCAATCGAGATATAGAGCGTCGCCAATACCGTTTCCATGCGCGCAAAATCGGTCTTTTTCAGCGTCCAGGGTGCTTGCGCATCGATATAGGCATTGCAGGCAAAAACGGCTGAAATCCATGCCTCTACCGCCTGCGACAGGGCAAGATTTTCAACGGCTGCAGGGATCGTTTCCGACACGGTTTTGCCGACAAGCTCGAACAACGCATTGTCGCCCTCTGTATGGCCATGAATTGCGGGCAGATAGCCGTCACAATTTTTGAAAATCTGGCTCAGCGTTCGTTGAGCCAGATTACCGAAACTGTTGGCGAGTTCGGCATTGGATCGCGTGACAATCGCTTCCTCGCTCCAGCTGCCATCCTGCCCGAAATTGACCTCGCGCAGCAGGAAATAGCGGAACTGGTCCACGCCATAGCGTTCGGCCAGTTCGAGCGGATCGGCGGCATTGCCCGCTGATTTGCCCATTTTGGCGCCATCGCGGGCGAGGATGAAGCCATGCCCGAACACCTGTTTGGGAAGCGGAAGACCCGCGGACATCAGGAAGGCCGGCCAGTACACGGCGTGGAAACGCACAATATCCTTGCCGATGATATGGACATTTGCTGGCCAGTAGCGGCCAAAATCGCCATCCTTGTCAGGATAGCCGATTCCGGAAAGATAGGTCGTGAGCGCATCGACCCACACATACATGACATGCCCCGGAGATCCCGGCACTGGCACGCCCCAATCGAAACTGGTGCGCGAGACGCTCAAATCCTTGAGGCCGCCTTCGACGAAGCGCAAAACCTCATTCTTGCGGCTTTCGGGGCGGATGAAGTCCGGATTGTCGCGATACAGCGCGAGCAGCGCGTCCTGATATTTGGACAGACGGAAGAACCAGCTTTCCTCGACGGTCCATTCGACAGGCGTGCCCTGGGGCGAGAGTTTGATACCCCCTTCCCCTTCGGTCAGTTCCTCTTCACCGTAAAAGGCTTCGTCGCGGACCGAATACCAGCCTTCATAGCGATCGAGATAGAGGTCATCGCTTGCCTCCATAGCCTTCCAGATGGCGATGCTTGCTTCGTGATGCTTTTTGTCGCTGGTGCGCATGAAAACATCGTTGGAAATGTTCAATTTCGTGCACATTTCTCTGAAATAGGATGACATTTCATCAGCAAATTCCAGAGTATCGCGCCCGGCGCCGCGCGCCGTCTGCGCCATTTTCAGGCCATGCTCGTCGGTGCCGGTCACCATGCGCACATCGCGGCCCATCAAGCGCTGAAAGCGGGCGATGGCATCGGTGGCAATCGCTTCATAGGCATGGCCGATATGCGGGCGGCCATTGGGATAAGCGATGGCAGTTGTGATGTAATAGGGTTCCGACATGGTCTTTTCTGTTTTTCGCAAGGAAGGCTTATCAGCCGCGCTTTTGCAGGCCGGCCAGCAGGTTGCCCATTTGGAGGAGAACCGCCTGTTTATCAAGTGTCAGCCCGATGGCGCGCGCGGCCAGCCTGTCGGCTTCATGAAAGGCATCGACTGCCTTGATGGCAGCCCCGGTATCGAGTGTGCGACCAATGGCTGCGATCCGCACCGGAACAAAGCGCAGAAACGCCTCATAGCTTGCTTGCGCATTCTTCAACGATAGAGTCTCGGCCAATTTATGACGCAGCTTGTTGGTCGGATCGCCGCTTCGGACGATTTCATCTGCCATATCTTCGATTGCGCCGAAATCCATGCCCGCGAGCATCATCGCCTGCCCGGGTAGCCCGCGGCCTGAACGGACCAGCGCATCGACCTCGCTTGTCGACGCCTGCGGCAAAGCCTGCAATAGTGCTCGCTGCATTTCGGCATCGCCCAATGCTTCGAAGCGCATGACCTGACAGCGCGAGCGGATCGTGGGCAGCAACCGGTCGCTCGCATGGCTGACCAGCATGAAATAGGTGCCGACCGGCGGCTCTTCGAGTGATTTGAGCAGCGCATTGGCCCCACCGCGTTCCAGATCGTCCGCTGCGTCTATGATAACGACACGTTTCGGCCCCATTGAAGGCCGCGTTGTCAGGCTATGCTGCACGCTACGGATCTGGTCGATGGCGATGCTGCGTTTGAGTTCGGCATCGGGATCGGCAGACTCGCCCTCTTTGGGCGCTTCCTTGGGCAAGCGTTGCACCCAGATGATGTCGGGATGGGTGTGGTGATCGACCATAGAGGCATAGCGGTTTTCTGGATCGACCAGCATCCGTGCGGCTTCCTGCGCAAAACCCGCCTTCCCTACCCCGCGCGGACCCGCCAAAATCCAGCCATGATGCAACCGCCCGCTCGCTATCGCCTTGGCGAAGCTCTGGAAATGCGCGTCATGGCCGAAAATACGGGTCATGGCAGCAGGTCGGCGATCTCGGCAAAGATGCGCGCTGCAACCTCGTCCGACGTGCCGCTGGCATCGACCAGACGGACACGTTCGGGCTCGGTCTGCGCGATCTGGTGGAAGGCATTGCGCACCCGCTGGTGGAAGGCATCATCACGTCCGCCGATGCGGTCGGAGCTGTCCCCATCGCGCGCTTGTGTGCGCTGGCGCGACGCTTCGAGTGGCAAATCGAGCACAATCGTCCGATCAGGCAGATAGCCGCCGCTGCCGATCCGGTGCAGGTCCATGATGACAGAATCGCTCACCCCTAGGCTTGCCCCCTGATAGGCCCTGCTGCTGTCGAGAAAACGATCAGAGATCACCCAGATGCCCTGCGTCACCGCTGGCTTGATGCGCTTTTCGACATGGTCGCTGCGTGCGGCGGCAAAGAGCATGGCTTCGGCGGATGGGCCCCAACGGTCGTCCCCTCCCCCCAGCAACAACTGACGGATCGCTTCTGCACCTTCGGTGCCTCCTGGTTCGCGGGTCAAGTCGACCGACAGGCCGTGGGCTTTGAGCCTTTCGGCCAGCAGGGCGATCTGCGTCGATTTGCCCGCGCCTTCGCCGCCTTCGATCGAGATGAACCGTCCCTGCGTCATGCAGTTTTGCTCCAAAGCGAAACGAAGCCATTCCACGCACGTTCCACAAAGTTGGCCGCATCTACATCATTCGCGGCGACCAGCGGGAATTTTTGCTGCAAGCCATCCGGATAGTGCACCGTCAATTCGCCAACGGTGTCGCCTTTGCGCAACGGCGCTTTTAAGGGGCCGGTGTAGCGCATGGTCAATCGGGGTTTAGCGAGATCGCCCTTCATTCCGAGCACGGAAATCTTGTGTGGGGCGATTGCTCCGACCGCACCGTCGGTTCCGAGCTGGACGGGGATTTCGGCCACCTCCTGACCCGGCTCGAACAAGGGCTTTTCCTCCCACTTATCAAAGCCCCAGCGCATCATCGCCCGCGCTTCTTCCACCCGCGACTGCATTGTCGGCAAACCTGCAACCACCATGATCAGCCTTCGGGGACCACGCTGCGCTGTCCCAACGAGGCAATAGCCTGCCTCGTTGCTATGCCCGGTCTTCATTCCGTCGGCGCCTTCAATGGCACCCAGTAACGGATTGCGATTGGGCTGCGCGATATTGTTCCACTTGAACGAGCGTTGATTGAAAAATTCGGCAAACAGTTCGGGGTGATTCTCGATGATCCGCTTTGCCAGCACTCCCAGATCCCGCGCGGTGGAAAAGGT
Source organism: Sphingorhabdus sp. (assembly GCA_017987825.1). Classification (GTDB taxonomy): domain Bacteria; phylum Pseudomonadota; class Alphaproteobacteria; order Sphingomonadales; family Sphingomonadaceae; genus Sphingorhabdus_B. Next base: position 5,232 of record JAGNSY010000023.1, read on the forward strand.
GCCTCCCTTGTCGGGCCAGCCATTGGCGGTACCAAACCGGCTGTTCTTCATGCCCAGCTGCTCGGCCGCCGCGTTCATTTCCTCGGTAAAGGCCTTCTCGTTACCGCTGATGCCTTCAGCCAACATCACCGACGCGTCATTGCCCGAAAGCGTCAGCACGCCGTGGAGCAGGTCTTCAACACTAACCTGCTGCTTTGATCGCAGGAACATGCTTGATCCGCGATTATTCCATTTGGCCCAAGTTTCCGGGCGCATGGCGAATTTCTGCTTCCGGTCAAGCTTGCCCGCCTTGATTGCTTCAAAGGCTACATAAGCGGTCATCATCTTAGCCATTGATGCCGTCGGAATGTGCTTGTCGCTGGACTTTTCAAGCAAGACAACGCCGCTATGCGCATCGACCAGATAGGCGATCGGTGCCTGCGTCTTATAAGTCAGCTCGCCTGCAAAGGCAGGTTGCGTGAGGAACAACAGGATGAAGGACAAAAGCAGTCGCATTCCGGCTAGTTAACCGGCGAATGCGACCTTCGCCAGTCAAAGCTATTCGCGGAGCATCCTTGCCTGTGGATAGCCGCGCTTTTTGGCATCGGCGAGTGCCGCCTGTGCCTCTTTCTCGGTTGCAAATGGCCCGAAACGCACGCGAAACAATTTGCCATCGGCACTAGGCGCTACCGATGCACCGAGTTTCTTGGCCAGCGCATCAGCATTGGCGCGCGAGGCGAAGGCCGCCACCTGCACGACATGCGAGCCGCCAGTGGCCGCCTTGGGCTTGGTTTCGTCCTTGGGCTTTGCTGCCACTGGAGCCGGTTTGGCGTCTTCCTTCTTGGCTGCCGGTGCGGGCTTGGGAGCTTTTGTTGGCTCTTTCTTGGCAGGCGCCGCTGTTACCGGCTTTTCAGGCGGTGCAACCACCACCACCGGCTTTGCCTGTTTGGCAAGCTTGTCGCGCAACACCTTCAGCAGCGATTCCGGCGTATCCATCCGCACCGTTGCCGGTTGCCCTGCGCGCAAGGTTGATCGTTCATTCTCCGGCGGATTGACGCGGCGAACACGAACCCCGGTCGCGCCCTTGTCGGCGATGCCCAGTTGTCGGGCCGCACCTTCGGAAAGGTCAATCAAACGGTCGTTGCTCATCGGGCCGCGATCATTGATGCGGACGAGGATGGTGCGACCGGTATCGAGTGCAGTGACCTCGACATAACTCGGCATCGGCAAGGTCTTGTGCGAAGCGGAGATCGCCGAGGCAACAAAAGGTTCGCCATTGGCGGTCGTGGCCCCGGCCAACTCGCCCCCATAAATGCCGGCAAGACCGACATCGTCATAGAGCGCGACGTCTTCGGGCGTATATCTGGTTGTACCAACGGTGAACGGATCACCCAGCTTGATAGGGAAGTCACTTACCCGTTCGACCGAGGCTGAACTCGCCGTTGAAACGGCATTGTCGCCGCCGCCGCCACATGCTGCCAGCGCCAAAAGCGCGGCATTGGCTGCCAAAAATCTAGTTTCGAACCGCATCTGCAAGCAACCCCACCGAAAGAGCGTAAAAATTGGAGCAATTATAGTCCAATATCGCGCGATAGTTGCTGCCCAGTAAATATGCGGTCTGCCCCTGCCCATCGGGTTCAATCAAGGCGGCCTGCATATTATCATCGGGCCAGACACCATTTTGCACGTTGATACCGCGTTGCTTCCATTCCGACATCCGCATCCAGCGGCTGTGGCGGGCAAATACACGGGCGCAACGGGGCGGCACCAACGTGCTCTGGATGCTGGTGCGATCGAGCGAGCCGGGCACATTGACGGCAAAGCCCCACGGCTCATTCCGGCGCCAGCCTGCATTCATCAGATAATTGGCGATCGAGGTCATCGCGTCGACTTCGCTTTTCCAGATATCGGCATAGCCATCGCCATCACCGTCGCGAGCGAGCCGCAGATAGACCGAAGGCAGGAATTGCGGGCGGCCAAGCGCACCAGCCCAGCTTCCGGTAATGGCATAGCTGGGCACGCCGCGGTCGATCATCTTGAGCACGGCCACCAGTTCAGCCTCGAATAGATCGCGGCGGCGACCTTCAAATGCCAGTGAGGCCAGCGCGTCGGGGGCGTGGAAATTGCCCATGACCGCGCCATAATTGGTCTCATGGCCGTAAATGGCGATCATCACCTCTTCGGGCACGCCGGTTTCATTTTCGATCCGCTGCAGCAACGGCCGCAATTCGGTATATTTCGAGCGGCCACGGTTTATACGCGCTGCATCGACATGCTTGCGCCGATAGGGTTCAAAATCCGGAATGGCGGTCGCGCCCGGGGTTTCGGGCTGGCCGCGATCAAGCTGCACCACGCGGGGGAGATAGGTCAGCGTCGGGATGACACGATCAAGCGTGGCCTTGCTGACCCCTTCCCTCTCGGCCCGGGCGCGGACGGTCTGCAGATATTGGGCGAAGGCGTGCGAATGGCTTTGCTCGGTGGTGACAACAGGTGCCTGCTGTGCCGAAAGTGCAGCAGGCGGGCTCAACGCCGCAAGCAACAATGCTGCCGCCACACCATCAACCGGATATTTCCCGAAACGCAAAGCCACACAGCCTCCTCTTCAGCCTATGGTAAATGATAACATGGTTTTGCTGTCCTTACACAATAATAACAGCAGATTGCCGCGCCGGCCGCTCCCCTCATCGCGGTGGAGACATTCGCGCAACTTTAGAGCGGGAAAAGCAGCCGTACCGGCGCGGACCGCTTGCCAGCATGACAATTGATAGCTAGGGCGACCCGCGACGCGGACAGGTGGCCGAGTGGTTTAAGGCACCGGTCTTGAAAACCGGCGTGGGTGTAAGCTCACCGTGGGTTCGAATCCCACCCTGTCCGCCAATCCCTTACTTCTCTTCTGCCAATTGTCCGCCATTCGACGCGTTTTCACCGAACGCGCTGGTGGTGCTATCGATCATCATCTGGATCTCTTCATTGGCATATTTTTCGGCGTCAGCCTGTTTCGATCCATAGCTGCGTTCTGATTTGACCAGCAGGTCAAAATAGCTTTGCCGTTCGGTCGTGCAGGCTTTCTGGATCAGTTCGTTGAATTCCGAACCAGATTTTTTGACCTTCACCGATTCATTATGCTCGCGGATCAGGCAATTGTTGAAGCCCTTGCGCGCTTCATCGAGCGCATCGCCCTTCATTGCCGCCATGTTGAGCGCCATGGCCAGCGCCAAGCTCATAATCATTTCGTTGCTCCCCAGTTTCTAGCGAACGATTTATCTTCCCACATCGACTGATTATCACAGGGCTGCGGGCAATCGCAATGTTTCAAATTGCCACTGAATTGATGCTGAACTCATTGGCTTAGCGGATGCGTTTGCCACCTTTTACAACTGCGTCGACCGACTCGAGTTCGCGCACGTTGGAAAGCGGATCACCATCAACCGCTACAATATCGGCGTAGCGCCCTACCGCCAAAGCGCCGACGTCCTTTTCCCGATCAAGCGCCTGTGCGGCGTTGCGCGTCGCTGCCTGAATAGCTTCCAGCGGCGTCATTCCATATTCGACCATCACGCGGAACTGTTTGCCGATTTCGGCATGCGGCATGACACCCGCGTCGGACGCAAACACCATCTTCACGCCCGCCTTGTGCGCCTTGCGGAAATTATCGCGCTGGATCTGCGCAATCTCTCGGTCCTTGCGCAGATTATCCTCGAGCACGCCATTTTTGGCGCCTTCGGCCTGGGTATATTCGGTGTTGTAGATGTCCATTGCGAACCAGACCGGACGGGCGCGCCCCGCCGCCAATTTGATACCTTCATCGTCGACAAGGCTGGCATGTTCGATCGTATCGATACCCGCCTTGATCGCAGCCTTGATGCCATCACCGCCATGCGCATGCGCCGCGACGCGGATGCCCCATTGATGTGCCTCGTCGGCAATCACACGCATATGCTCTTCGGATAGCTGCTGCTGCCCTGGCTCGGTGTTACGCGAGAAAACACCGCCGGTTGCGCAGATCTTTATAACTTCCGCGCCATATTTGCGCTGGCGACGCACCTGATAGCGCAGCTCGTCGATGCTATCGCCAATGCCTTCTTCTTTCCCGTCCTTTTCAAGACTCGGTGGAAGGAAGGTGGAGTCGCAATGCCCGCCGGTCGCGCCAAGCGCATAGCTTGCAGGAACAATGCGCGGGCCGACAGCATAGCCATTGTCGATCGCCTGTTTCAGGCCGATGTCGTTGCGGTTGTCCGATCCGACATTGCGCACGGTGGTAAAGCCCGCATCGAGCATCGCCTTGGCACTGCCCACCGCCGTCATGCCCCAGAAGCTGTCGGTAAATTCGAGCCCGCGATAGCCACCGATATCGGCGGGACCGTCCAGATGAACGTGCATGTCGATCAGGCCGGGGAGCAATGTGCGATCGCCAAGGTCGATATGGGTGACGTCGCTGCCCCATTTGACGGTTCGCGCATCGGCAATGCTGGTAATGCGGCCGCCTTCATCAACAAAGATCGCGGGGTATTCAACGGTCTTGCCGGTCAGCACATCAAGCATGCGCGCGCCGGTGATGACCGTGTTCGCCCAGGACGGCGCAGACTGAACTGCCGCCAATGCCACCGCCAAAACCCCAGCATTTCTCAGAAAGTTCACGCCATAACCCATGTCTATCTTCTCCCGAATCTTGCTTTCAAACATTAGGCAGATTGGGCGGCGGTAGGACAGCGATTTTTCGGCAATTGGCAGATCAGCCGATCAATCAGGTAGAATGCGGTCGAAGCGGGAAACGACGACAGCGCCTTTGCTCTGTTCGCTAAATTCATTGGCACGAGCCAGCGCCGCTTTTTTGAGTGAGTCATAGTTTGAAAACTGGCAGTCGGTGCCGTCGCTTTCGACCCCCGGCAGCGCCGTTTCTGGATCGCCGCAGTCAAAATCCATTTCAAATGCTTCGTTGCCATCGTCATTGATGCGGAACAGCCGATAGGCTTCCATCTTGCCATTCGCGTTAACGACCTGCGCGAGATACAGGTCGTCCACCAACGCGTCGAAGGTGATGAAATAGGCTGGTTTGGCTGCGTTGCCGAATTCCGAATGTTCAACCGCCAACTCATTGCCATCCAGCGACACAACATAGCGATCGCCGGTGAAAACCTCGCCTTCGAAGCGTGAATAGGTTCCCGACAGCGACGGTGTGTCCATCACCTCATCGGGCATCAGCGGCGCTTCGGACGTCCAGCAGCCGGTGAGAAGCAGAGCCAGAGTCGCGGAAAACAGTGCATTGATCGGTTTCATAAGCCTCCTTCGCGACCCGCTATGAAGCTAGCCGAACGAGGCTTTTGGTCAACTGCCGATTACATATGCAGCATCTTCCCATAAGCCCCGAGCACGCTCTCATGCATCATCTCGGATAGCGTCGGGTGCGGGAAGACGGTGTGCATGAAATCGGCTTCGACCAGCTCGGCTGTCTTGCCGATGGTGTAGCCGTGGATCAGCTCGGTGACTTCCGCCCCCACCATATGCGCGCCGAGCAGCTCGCCGGTCTTGGCATCGAATACGGTCTTGATGAACCCTTCCGCCTCGCCCAGCGCGATTGCCTTGCCGTTTCCGATGAAGGGGAAGTTGCCAACCTTGACGTCATAGCCCGCTTCCTTGGCCTTGGTTTCGGTAAGGCCGACCGAGGCGACCTGTGGGTGGCAATAGGTGCAGCCGGGGATGTTTTTCGGGTCCATCGCGTGCGGATGACCGCCGAATATGGCTTCTGCAGCTATCACGCCCTCGTGGCTCGCCTTGTGCGCAAGCCAGGGGGGCGCCGTGACGTCACCTATCGCCCACAGGCCAGGCACATTAGTGCGGCACATCGGATCGGTCTTGATATGCCCGCGCTCGGTTACAACGCCCAGCGCCTCCAGCCCGATATTCTCGGTATTGGGGACGATACCGATGGCGACGATGCAATGGGTGAATTCAGACGCAACGACCTTGCCATCTTTACCCTTGATCGCGGCGGAGACGCCCGAAGCGGTGGCTTTCAGGCTTTCGACCCCTGCCCCGGTCATGATCGTCATACCCTGCTTCTTCAGTGCCTTTTCAAGGAAAGTTGAAACGTCCGCGTCCTCGACCGGCACAATGCGGTCCATCATTTCGACGACGGTCACCTCCGCGCCCATATCGTTGTAGAAGCTGGCAAATTCGATGCCGATTGCGCCGCTGCCGATCACCAGCAATTTCTTGGGCATTTCAGGCGGCACCATCGCGTGGCGATAGGTCCAGATGCGCTTGCCGTCTGCAGGTGCGAAAGGCAGGTCGCGCGCGCGCGCGCCTGTTGCGACGATGATGTTCTTCGCGGTCAGCTCTTCGGTCTTGCCGTCTTTGGTCACTGTCAATTTGCCGGGCGCGGTCAGCTTGCCATCGCCCATATGGACGGTGATCTTGTTCTTCTTCATCAGATGCGTGACGCCCTGATTGAGCTGCTTGGCAACGCCGCGCGAGCGCTTCACCACCGCGTCGATATCCGCACTGATATTCGCCGCGGTCAGCCCGTAATCGCCCGCATGCTGCATATAATGATAGATCTCCGCCGAGCGCAGCAAAGCCTTAGTCGGGATGCACCCCCAATTGAGGCAGATGCCGCCGAGATTTTCACGCTCAACAATCGCGGTTTTCAGGCCGAGCTGCGCGGCGCGGATGGCGGCAACATAGCCACCGGGGCCGGAACCGAGGACGATCAGGTCGTAGTTAGACATTTGAAGCACTTTCTATTCCCTCTCTCCTTACGGGAGAGGGAGGGAGCCGCGTAGCGGCGGAAGGGAGAGGGGGTGATTGCAATGCGTGCCAGATGGTTTCGGCGACAGCATCGCTGTCTTTCAAAATGTCGCTGTTCCAGAAACGCAGCGCCGAGAAGCCCTGCTTTTCCAAATATGCGTCACGCCTTTTGTCATACTCGCTTTCGGCGTGCTGAGAGCCATCAGCCTCAACAATCAAACGGTGATCGAAGTTGATGAAGTCGACAATGTAGCTGTCAATGATGACCTGCCGTTTGAATTTATAGCCGACCAATCGTTTGGCTTGCAATATCATCCAAAGACGCTTTTCGGCCTCTGTCGGGTTGAGACGCATCCATTTGGCGCGGGCGAGCAGGTCAGGCTTTGAAGGGACACCCCCTCTCCCTCCCACGCCTTCGGCGCGGGCCCCTCCCTCTCCCGCAAGGGGAGAGGGGGTTATCACGCCACCAACCCTAACGGCTTCTCCACCAATTCCTTGAATACCTTCATAAGCTCCGCCCCGTCTGCGCCATCAATCGCGCGGTGGTCGAAGCTGCCGGTGGCGCTCATCACCGTTGCAATCGCCAGCGCGTCATCGACCACATAGGGCCGCTTCTCGCCTGCGCCGATCGCCATGATCATGGCTTGCGGCGGGTTGATGACGGCTTCGAACTGTTTGATGCCCATCATGCCCATATTGCTGATGCTGGCAGTGCCGCCCTGGAATTCGTGCGGTTGCAGCTTGCCATCCTTCGCCTTGGCGGCGAGTGCGGACATCTCGGTCGAGATGGTGGAAAGCGATTTGTTCGCAGCATCGACGATGATCGGGGTGATCAGACCGGTGGGCACCGACACCGCAACGCTGATATCGGCGCGGCTATATTGCAGCATGGTATCGCCCGAAAAGCTGACATTGCATTTGGGCACCTGAATCAGCGCCAGCGCGAGTGCCTTTATCAGCATGTCGTTGACCGACAGCTTGACACCGCGGCTTTCGAGGCTGGCGTTGAGTTCGCCGCGCAATTTGAGCAGCGCATCGAGGCGGACGTCGACCGTCAGATAGATATGCGGAACGGTCTGCTTGCTCTCGGTCAGGCGGCGCGCAATCGTTTTGCGCATATTGCTGAGTTTGACGACTTCGTGCGGGATGCCGAAGTCGGGGACCTGTTGATTTTGTACCGTAAGCCCTGAGCCTGTCGAAGGGCGGCTCTCGGCTGTAACCCGTGCTTCGACAGGCTCAGCACTAGCGGTGTTGGTTGAGGCACCTGCGACATCGGCTTTGACGATGCGGCCATTGGGACCGGTTCCCGTCAGTCCAGCCAGATCGACGCCCTTGTCAGCAGCTATGCGCCGCGCGAGCGGGCTGGCATTGATGCGGTCGCCCGAGGCGGCGACAGGTGCCGCTGGCGCTGCAGCCGCTACGGGTGGAGGAGGAGTCGGAGCTGTTGGCGCTTCCATTTTTGCAGCCACTGGCGCTGGTGCTGCTGCCTTGGCGGGAGCGGCGCTTTCATCCTCACCCTGAATCATCGCGATCACGGTGCCGACCTTCACTCCGTCGGTGCCTTCGGCGACCAAAATCTGCGAAATCACGCCTTCGTCGACTGCCTCGAACTCCATCGTCGCCTTGTCGGTTTCAATCTCGGCGATCAGATCGCCCGACGACACGCTGTCGCCTTCTTTCACCAGCCAGCGGGCAAGCGTGCCCTCCTCCATGGTGGGGGACAGTGCGGGCATTTTGAGCTCGATGGGCATCAGGGCATCCTGTTTATGGTCTGGCTTTATCGCAGCGGCATAAGGGCTTGGTTTCCCCAGCGTCAAGCGGCTATCGCTTGCACTCCGATAAGTTTTGACGCAGGTTCATACGAATACATAAAGGGTCGGCACCCAAGCCGCGACGGGGAAACGGCGATGCGCACCTATCTGGTTGTTATTGACGAGACCGAAGAGGCGCGCCTCGCGCTCCGTTTTGCCGCGCGCCGTGCCGCCAAAACCGGCGGCAGTTTGCATATATTGACCTTGGTCGAACGCGCCGATTTCGTCGCCTGGGGCGGCGTGCAGGCGACTATGGAGGCTGAGAACCGCGAAAAGGCTGAAGAACTGGTGCGTGCGGCCGCAGGATCAATCTTTGACGAACTCGGTATCCAGCCGAGCATTACCATCAAGGATGGCGAAGGCGTCGATGTGGTCAAAGAAATGCTCGACGAACATCCGGAGATTGCGGCGCTGGTGCTGGGTGCCGCCGCACAGGGAAATCCCGGCCCGATGGTCGCGCACTTTACCGGCAACAATGCGGGCTCGCTGCCCTGCCCTGTGATGGTGATACCGGGGTCGCTCAGCGATGCGGCACTGGATGAATTGAGCTGATTTTTTTGTTTCGCGCAGAGACGCGGAGTTTCGCAGAGACGCAGAGAAGCGTGTCTGCGGCGAAGCCGCTTTCAAATTGAACGCACCGCTTGGATTTTAACCGACAATAGTGAAATGAGCCTTCGGCTCAGGAAAAACTCTCTGCGTCTCTGCGAAACTCCGCGTCTCTGCGTGAAACCCTTCTAACGCTTTTTCTTACCCTGATGCCGGATATTCGAAGGCCGCCCGCGCTTCCCGGCCATGTGTTTGCCCTTATGTTTGACGCCAGATGGCCGTTGCATGCGCGCGGGTGCATAGCTGCCGCCTTCGGGCAACTCGAAGCGTAGCGCGCCCGACACCGGATTGGCTTCTGCCAGACGCAGTTTGAGCCGCATTCCGGGGCGATATTCATCGCCGCTATCCTCGCCGGTCAATGTCTGGCTGGCCTCATCATAGACAAAGCGCTCGGCTCCCAGGGTTGAGACCGGAACCAAACCATCGCCACCAATCGACTCTACTGTCGCGAAAAAGCCGAAATTCTGGACACCGGTGATGCGCGCATCGATGATCTGGCCGATCTGTGATGACAGGAAGGCTGCAACATAACGGTCGGTGGTCTCGCGTTCGGCCTCCATCGCGCGCCGTTCGGCGCGGCTTATCATTTCGGACGTGACGTCAAGCCGTTCGAAATCTTTGGCCGATAAGCCCGTCACCGGTTTGATAGCCCCATCCTTGGGCGCGGGCATTTCCAGATCATAGGCGCTCACCAGCGCGCGGTGCACGATCAGGTCGGCATAGCGGCGGATGGGTGAGGTGAAATGCGCATAGCTGCCCAGCGCCAACCCGAAATGTCCGGCATTTTGCGGGGTGTAATAGGCCTGTGTCTGACTGCGCAGCACCGCCTCCATGATTTGCGGCAGGATTTCGTCATGCTCCTGCACCTTGTCGATGATCGCGTTGAAGGTCGACGGGCGGACCACCTGCCCCAGCGCGAATTCCAGATCGAAGGTTTTGAGATAATCCTTGAGCGCGACCAGCTTTTCACGCGCCGGTGGTTCGTGGACGCGGTAGATTAGCGAGGATTTCTTTTCCTCCAGAGCCTTCGCCGCTGCGACATTGGCCGCGATCATGAAATCCTCGATCACCTGATGCGCATCGAGATGCTCACGCACGGCAACGCCGACTACCCTGCCCTCATCGTCGAGCGTGATGCGTCGTTCGGGCAGGTTGAGCTCCAACGGTCCACGCCGGTTTCTGGCTTTTTTGAGCAAGTCCCAGCACGCCCAGAGCGGTTTGAGCGCCGTTTCCAACATCGGATGATCGAGCGTCCCGTCAATCGCATCCTGCGCATCCTGATAGGGAATATTGGCTGAAATCCGGGCGATTGCGCGGGTGAAACGCCATGACGTCACTTGCCCTCCGGCATCGATCTGCATGTGGCAAGCAAGCACCGCACGGTCCTCATTCGCCCGCAGCGAGCATTTGTCAGACGACAATGCATGCGGCAGCATCGGAACAACGCGATCGGGGAAATAGACGCTATTTCCGCGCTTTGCCGCCTCGCGGTCAAGCGCGCTGCCGGGGCGTACATAATAACTGACATCAGCTATCGCGACGATAGCTTTGAAGCCACTCGTATTTTTCGGATCATCATCCGGTGTAGCCCAAACCGCATCGTCAAAATCGCGCGCGTCTCTGGGGTCGATGGCGATGATCGGTAAATGCCGTAGATCTTCGCGTTTTTCAGCGGTAACCGGCAGTTTGCTGACGTGCAGTGCTTCTGCCTCAACCTCTTCGGGAATTTCAAACGGAATACCGAATTTGTGGATGGCAATCAGGCTGAAACTGCGCGGGGCGAAAGGATCGCCCAGCACATCGGTGACCCGTGCCTTTTTCTGCCCCGCCCGCCCGCCGAGCTCTGCAAGCACCAGATCGCCGGGTTGCGCTTCGCCGATTTCGAACAGGGGGATATCGAAACGCGCTTTCTTGTCGGTCGATTTAAGCCAGAAACGGCCATTGTCGCTTTCCTCGACCACACCCAATATCTGCTCGCTCGCCTTGGCCAGCTTTTTCATTGGGTGAGCGAGCCAGCCTTTGCCAGCCTCTTCGGTGCGCGCGAGGATGCGATCGCCGATGCCAAGTGCGCCTTTACGCCCACGTTCGACCACGCGCAGCTTAGGCAAAGGAATTCCATCCGCCTCCCACCGTTCGGGAATGGCGATCAACTGGTTACCGTCAACATCAACGATCTTCAGCACAGTCACACGCGGCACGCCGCCCATCTTGTGAAACGCCCTGCCCGGGGCTGCATCGATCAGCCCCTCGTCAGTCATGTCCTTGAGCAGCGCCTTCAACGCAATCTTGTCGCTGCCGTGTAAGCCAAAGGCGCGCGATATTTCCCGCTTGCCCGCCGGTTCCGTGGATTGCTCAATGAACTCGAGGATTTGCTCGCGTGTCGGGAGGCCCGGCAGATGGCGCGGCTTGCGCGTCAAATCAGTAAGTCCGACCGATGAGGATGCGTTCGACCGCAGGCTCCCCGGTGAAGAAGCATTTGCCATCGACGGGT
>JAGNSY010000001.1 GCA_017987825.1 Sphingorhabdus sp.
AAGTGCTGACCGCGCTCAAGGTCAATGACCCTATCTTCGAAGTTGCGATGCAGCTTGAGGAAATGGCGCTCAACGACCCCTATTTCATCGAGAAGAAGCTGTTCCCGAATGTCGATTTCTATTCGGGCATCATCCTGTCGGCGATCGGTTTCCCGACCACAATGTTCACTGTTCTCTTTGCCCTCGCCCGTACCGTAGGTTGGGTCGCACAGTGGAATGAAATGATTTCCGATCCCGGCCAGAAAATCGGCCGTCCGCGCCAGTTGTACACTGGCCCGACTGCACGTCCGTACGTGCCGGTCGGCAAGCGCTAGGTTAAAATCCGAAACGACTATGAGGTTGGCAGGCTGAGCGTAAATCGCGCTCCGCCTGCTGTGCCTTCTTCAACGATCAAGTCGCCGCCCATGGCGCGTGCAAGTTTGCGCGAAATGAACAGCCCAAGTCCGCTGCCACCATCTCCCGAGCGCCCCAGTCGTTCGAACTTGGTGAACACCCGTTCGCGGTCTTCTTCAGGGATGCCCGGCCCGTCATCCTCGACCGAAATCGACGAAGCAGCAGGGTCAATAGTGATCCGTATCTCCGTGCCGCCGGGCGAATAGCGGATGGCGTTGCCGACAAGATTGAGCATTATCTGCAAAACCCGACGAAACTCGCCAACGACTTCGCATTTTGTGTCATCATCCGGGGAAATCAGGGCAATCTGATGGTCTGCTGCCTTGAGCGCTAGCAAACCGGAAACCCGGCGGGCGATATCGCCCAACTCGACTGGTTCCCGAGCAACTTTGAACTCCGGCCTGTCGATCGCATCCAGATCTTCCAGATCTCCAACCAGTTCCGAGAGATGTTTCGCCGCCGACGCGATATCTTTCGCATAGCTTGAATATTGTTCGAGGATTGGCCCATTCAGTTCTGAACCAATGGTTTCGGCGTTGGCCAAGATGCGGCCTAATGGCTGGCGCACCGCACTCGCAAAATGCCTCCCCAGCCCCATTCCGCTATTATGTTGTCGCGTAACTTCCTTCGAACTATCCTGATCAGCAACACCCACTTCTGGCATCAGGAAAACCAGATGCACACCTACAACTTTGTTCACGCCGGACTTGACAACATCTACCAGTGCCTCACGTTCCGTTCCGGTCGAACGTTGCCTGATACTCAGCCTATCCGGTATTCCGTCCGGCGATTTCAATAGATCTGCAATTGTGCCTTGCTGATCGACAAGCTCAAAATGGTCATCAAACCCCGCGGCTATAAAGTCATTGCCGAACAGTTCCAACAACGTGCCAGACGCCCGCAATACAACCGCGGCATGGTTTATCTGCATCGATAGTGGAAATTTCCGATCCGGCGTTTGGATGAGACTGCTTTTAAACGGCTGCGACGTGGGGTGTGACGAATCCCGTTCCTGCCAACCAACGACCGACAGTTGCACATTCTGATTCTGTTTTTCGGCCTCTACCCAGAGTTCGATGTCGTGATCCTTGTCTGCAACAAACACAGATCGTTCAAACCGCAGCCCGGTCCGCAAGCATAGAAATGCGAGATCGAGCAGGCCGGGAACGGCCAAGATTCCCCCTTCATGCCCACTGTTCGAAATATGCAGCCTGCGTATCGCTGCGTCTGCAGCAATCAGCCGACCATCCTGATCGACAACACATTTTATCGGAAGTGCAAGGCGCGCTGGTAGAATTTGCATCACCCATGCCTCGCATTAGTTTCTGCACCAAGCCGCCAACGCAGAATCGCCGACCTCGCTTCTTCTGTTTTGAGTACCGCAAACTGTTCCAGCAACTCGGGCAGTCGATAATCGTCGGCGCGCGGGCCGCGCAGGTACTGCACAATCGACATTGCCGTTGCCGCATCGCAATCTCTCGCCCGCAATAGGACCAGGAAGGGCGCGACTGAATCTTCGTCGATAAAGCGCAATACCCTATCATGGCTAATCCGGAATTCCTGTGCCAAACCGCTTGCATATAATGAGAGACCGGCAAGGACCGGATCGGCCAATTTGGCGCGCTTATCATCGGGTAAGAAATAGACGAGTTTTGCGGCAGCTGCATTCAGTGTCCGGGATTCATCATGCCTTGAAAGGAGTACATTGCCGGCATCGACATAGGCCCGAGCATCTCCGGCAGAAGCGGATTGAAACACTGCCACTACCCGCCACAACAGCAGGTGTAATAGCTCGGCAGGCATCTGGTCGATCAGACGTTCGGGCGTATGCAGTTCCAAACTATTTTCTGCAACCAACAAATTTCGGGCCGATTGAGCGAGGGAGGAATCCTTGCTGTCAAGCATCTCCACCGCGATTTGCCGGAATATGTCGGGCCGGCCTTCATTCACCCGGCGCGAAATATGTTCTTCCGCAATGCGTGCCAAAGCAAATTCCAGCAGCGCAGGTTCGCGCAGCAAACCGGAACGGCACAAAATATCCCAACTGCGCGGGACCGCATCGTTCTGTTCAACGCCGAGTCCGGATTCGATACCGCGTACAAGCATTTGCAGAACCAACCTGACCGACGCCTGCATCGCCTCACTGGGCGTGTGCTGGACGCGCGGAAACAGCAGCTGCGCGAGATCATCGCACAACATCTGCGCATCTATCGCAGAGGCGGTTGCTGCGTTTAGCAGCTCGGGGCTTTCAGCGTCTCCCAGATTCCTATCCGATGTTACTGGAACTACGCCTTTGATATAGGGTTTTCGGGGTTAATTTGAATTTAACTGTCCGGCAGTTCGCTGTTGCTGCCAAAGGCTCCAGATATTCAGCGCAAGAATGGCCGCTATGCTGACCTTGGATGCCAGCGCCAGAGCGCCAAAGGCGAAACCCGCAATGAGCAAGATGGCGACGGTCAAAGGTGATACCAACCGAACCAACCTGGAAGTCGGCGCCATATGAGACATCAAGATCAACCCGGATCCGATAGCCGTCAGAAATATCGCATCGGAAAGCGTTTGCCCGCCACGCCACAACGTAGTCGCAACTGTTGCGAGCGCAATGACTTGGCCAGCTATTCGCAAATAGTCTTTTGATTTACTGAAATATTCTGTCGATCGAATTTGCTGCCTAAAGACGTCGAGGCATAGTGCCGAAATCAACAATGCCAGTGCCCACCCCGGAAAGTTCGCATAAGCCAAACCTGCAGAGGACAGCGATAGTGCAATCGGAGCATAGTTAACCAAGGCAGGCAGCCAAGGGGTCTTCGATACGGGCGAAATCAACCGGTGGCCCAAAGCTCCAATCGCAGATTCAAGCACTCCAAGCTCATGGCCTGCCAACAAAATGGTCGCAGCAACTTTTTCATATTCCGATTCATTTGAAATTTTGAGCAGCGAACCATCTGTTATCCGTTGCTGGCTGATCGTGATTTCCTTGGCCCCCAGTTGCAAAGCATGGCGCAGCAGAAAGGACGCCAGATTCCAGCCCTCTGGCATAGACGTCGAATATTGGAGGAAATTGGCCTCCAAAACGGCGATCCCTGACCAGCGCCGGTTCAGATCAATGCGTTCGAACCGATTATTGGCCGGTTCTTCTTCAACTATGCCAATGCTGTTCGATTTCCAGCGCAAAGCATCCTGCAGCGATAAATCGTCAACCCATATGTCCGAAGAAATCAACAGGAACGGATGCTGGAAGCCAATAGCATCTGCGGCGCTGCCGTTTGACCGCATCAGACGCACATTGTTGCCGTCCACACGCAATTGCTCGATCAGATGCGGCAATTCAGCAGGAACAGCGTCGACGGATATGATGATGTCACTTACACCGAACCGCTGCAGTTGCTTTACTTGATGAAAAATAGCGGGTTTTCCAAATATTCTTGGCAAGGCTATCGGCATGCCTGCATCATCGAGCGGTGCTTCAACGCAGATCAACGCGCATTGAATATGGGGAATATTCTGCAATGGATCGGGCATCGCACCGCTATGCCGTTCGCAGACAAATTGCCAAGCAGATTCTGACCGACGGAAACGTCAGCAAGTTCGGAACGGAGACTTAGGAGCCCTGCTCGATCTGGCTGAGGAACTTCACCAGCTTTCGTACAACAACCGGATCACCCGGCGCACCGGCATTAGCCTCATCGGCCAACGACATCATCTCTGTGGCACCAAAGCTTGCGGCCAGGCCCTTCAGACGAAAACAGCAATATTGCCAATTCGCATCACAACGCGATCGGCCCAGCAAATCAATCTGCCGCTTTGCGCTATCGATGAATGCATGGCGCAATTCCGCCACCAACGCAGCATCATCGCCCGCCGCGGCACTCAAAGATGTGTCAAATGCGCCATAGTCCATTGCCATAATGCTATATTTATCCACAGGCAGGTTAACTTTGCGTTTCAACAGTCCTAAATTGTGGTAAATGTGTCCCATGACGGCACAATCCAAGATAGTCGAAATCGGCCGCTCGCAGAGCGAAACAGGCCCTTCCGAAATTATTGCTGACGAGCAGATGGAAGTTCAGAACGAACTTTTAAATACACCGTCATCAGAAGAATATCTGGAAAGCGAATGGCTCGATGCCGTTGAGCCGGCGCGACCTTGGGGCAAAATTCTGCTGATGCTTACACTGTCGGCAGTGGCAATTGGCTGGACAGGGTTCTTCATTTGGGCACATTTGCCAGAGATACTTGCACTTCCCGCGCCCGACAGAATAAGCGGGCTGATTGTGCAATGGTCGGCCCCCGTCGCCGTTATTGCCCTATTGTGGCTTCTCTCGCTGCGCATGAGTTCGACCGAGGCCAAGCGTTTCGGTGATGTAGCGGCGCTGTTGCGGGTTGAAAGCGATGCGCTGCAAGAACGGATGCGCAACGTGAACGGTGAGATTGCATTGGCGCGATCCTTCCTCGCCGAAAATGCTAAAGAACTTGAATCTATCGGCAGGCTCTCGTCTCAACGGCTAACCGAAGCTGCGACGCAATTGAGCACTGCATTGACCGATTCCGACGAGCGGGCAAAAATGCTGCAGGTCGCTAGCAACGCGGCGGTGACCAATCTTGAGCAACTTCGCAATCATTTGCCCGTCGTGACCAGCGCGGCGAAGGATGCGACTAATCAGATCGGCATTGCTGGAAATACCGCGCATAGCCAGATTCAGGCGATCATAGGCGTTCTGAAAACGATGGACGAAGGCGCCGCGCGCGCGAATGATACGCTTCAATCTCTCGACACTCAGATCAGCAAAAGCACCGCGTCGCTTGACGGGAAACTCTCGGCTACAACCAGCCATCTCACTCAGACCGTGCAACAGTCCGAGGATCAGGCCAAAACCATGCTCGCGGCGCTTGCAACTGGCGTCACCGAGGCCGAGCAACGTTTGATTGATACTGCAAACCAGCTTGATGAACGGATGGCCACAAGCCACCAGCGACTGGAAGGCAATCTGGGCAGCCTCGGCGAAGCGATAGCCCATCTCGAGGCCGTAAGCGACGCGCAGGATTCGACCAGCAAAGCGTTACTTGCTCGAGTTAGGGAATCGATCGTTGAATGCCGGGGCGAATTGTCCAAATTCGGTGATGACGCAAGCGACAGCATTGCCAAGCTGGCGTTTAGTGTGTCGGCGCTCAATGAGCGTGGCGAAGAGCTGGACGGAAAACTGGCTCGCACTCAGGAGCAAACAGAGTCTTTGATCCAGCAAGCCGGGCAAATGCGGGCAAGCATGGACGGCATTGCAGACGAAACCGCTGAGCGACTTGTTTCCCAGCTTGATCGGGTCAATGCAATGTTTGCAGAAGTTCAGGCCGCATTTTCGTCAATTAACAGCGGTCTGGCAGAGGCGGATAGCGGGACCGGCTCTTTGGTAGAATCGGTTTCCTCGCTCGAACAGATGGTGTCGACTCAAAGGAATGCGTTGGCCAATCTGAACGAAAGCTCGGCAGAATATCTAACTGCGCAGCATGAACAGGTCGATATATTGTCGGCCGCGATTGTGCATACGCGCACCGCGCTTGAAGAGCTTTCGGGCATAGCCAATGAGCAGCTTGTGGCGTCGCTTCTCCGTGTGCGCGAGACGACCAAACAAGCGGCCGAAGCAAGCCGTAAGATTGTTGATGAAGAACTGGCAACGGTCGCGGACAAGATGAACGAGCGCAACCGCGTTGCCATCGAAACTGCAGTGGACGAGCAGGTAAAGGCGCTTGATGCAGCGATGCGCGATGCGTTTGACCGCAACCTGACGCTGGCCGCTGGTGTCGAAGAACGGATCGGTTCGCAACTTAAACTGGTGGACGAAATGGCCGCCAACCTCGAACAGCGTGTCAACGAAGCGCATACCGCTTTTGCCGGACTTGACGACGAAGGCTTTGCCCGTCGCATGGCACTGCTGACCGAATCCTTGAATTCTGCCGCGATCGACGTGGCCAAAATCCTGTCAAATGAAGTGACCGATACGGCATGGGCAGCGTATCTGAAGGGCGACCGCGGCGTATTTACGCGCCGTGCAGTGCGCCTCCTCGACAGTGGTGAAGCGAAGATTATTGCCGCGCATTATGATGAGGACGCCGAGTTCCGTGAGCATGTGAACCGCTATATCCACGATTTTGAATCGATGATGCGCGTCCTGCTGAGTACCCGCGATGGCAATGCCATTGGCGTCACCCTATTATCCTCGGATGTAGGTAAACTCTATGTCGCGCTCGCCCAGGCGATCGAGCGGTTGCGCAACTAATCGCTGGACGCTTGAGGGCCGGCAATCAGGAAATCAAAGCTATGCCGGTCGACCCAGCCATAGCTGTAATTGGCATAGAATAGCCCAAACGCAGCCGCTGACAGTAATGTCGTCCGCAACAGTATCAGGCCCGGCCTGAAATTTCCGGGAACACCATCCGCCTGTCCGGGAATCTTTTCAATTCCGAGTTCTTCCTGACTGCGAATGCCGATTGGCAAGATAACGAACGCGCTTAGCACCCAGAACAGCGCATAAATCGCTATGATGGAGGTCCAGTTCATGCAGTTTCCACAATCAGCACATCGACAATAGGTTTCTTGCCCGTCCAGCTAGTGGCTACCCGGCGAACGGCAAGACGTAGATTCTCCCGTAGGTCGCTGAGATCGCCACGCCAGTCACGTACGGCTTTTTCGGCTGCGGCATTGGCTTCATCCAGAAAGTCGTCAATCTCGGCTTCGATCGGAATGCCATGCAATCGTATCACCGGATCGCCAAGCAGGTTATTGTCGCCATCCAGCGCCACGGCGACGTTGATGATGCCATACCAGGACAGGCGGCGACGTTGCGTAATCGTGTCGCCGTCGGATGCGATAATCGTGTCGCCATCCAGCACAAGCCGTCCGGTACGTTCATTGCCGACCTGCTGAGGGCCTTTGGGCGCGAGGCGGATCACATCGCCGTTTGACTGGACGATGGTCTTGCGAACACCCTGCTCGTGCGCAAAGCGGGCCTGTTCGGCCATGTGACGGCGCTCGCCATGCACAGGCACCAATATTTCGGGCTTCACCCATTCATAGAGCTTGGCAAGTTCGCTGCGACCCGGATGGCCGGAAACATGCACATGCGCCTGCTTTTCGGTGACCATGATGATGTTCCGCCGCGCTAGCTGGTTCATCACATGGCCGATCGCCATTTCATTGCCGGGAATCTGTTTCGACGAGAAGATGACAGTGTCACCCTCCTCCAGCTTCACAGGATGGTTGCCCTCTGCGATCCGGGCCAAAGCAGCGCGTGCCTCCCCTTGCCCACCGGTCGCGACCACCATCACCTGATTGCGCGGGAAGGCATCGACAGCCTCCATATCGACCATTTCGGGCAGGTTTTTGAGGTAACCCGTTGCTTGCGAAGCCTCGACAATCTTGTGCAGCGACCTACCCGCAAAGCATAGTTTTCGCCCGGCTTCGCGCGCCACATCGGCAAGCGTCTGCAAACGCGCTGAGTTAGAAGCAAAGGTGGTCACAACCACCCTTCCCCGCGCCTCGGTCACATGTTTGAGCAGATCAGAATGGACACTAGCCTCGCTACCGCTGGCCTTGTCGTTAAAGACATTGGTTGAATCGCAGACCATCGCAAGGATGCCCTCGTCGCCAATCGCCGTCAGTTGTTCAGCACTAGCAGGCTTACCGATCACGGGGGTTTCGTCCAGTTTCCAATCGCCGGTGTGGAAGACCTTGCCATAGGGCGTATCGATAACCAGCGCGCTCATTTCAAGGATGGAGTGCGCGAGTGGAACGAAACGGATATCGAACGGGCCAAGATTGATCTGCCCTTCCATCGGCACAATGTTCAGGTCGACTTCGTTGGCGATGCCCTGCTCATCGAGTTTGCCCTTGATCAGCGCAGCGGTAAAGGGCGTCGCATAGAGCGGCACACCCAAGTCTGCTGCGAAGAACGGTACGGCACCGATATGGTCTTCATGCCCGTGGGTGAGAATGATGCCCAGCAGCTCAGCCTTGCGGTCTTCGATAAATTCAAGATCGGGCATGATCAGGTCGATACCCGGATAATCTTCATGGCCGAAGGTCACACCCAGATCGACCATGATCCATTTGCCCTGACAGCCATAGAGGTTGGCATTCATGCCGATCTCGTCCGACCCGCCAAGCGCGAGGAACAGAAGTTCATTTTTTGGAGTTGTCATGCCCCGCCTTCGCGGTTTGCATAGAGCTTGGCAAGCCCGCGCAGTGTCAAATCGGGTTCAACCCTGTCAAATAGATGACTATGTTGCTGGAACAGTGCGGCCAGCCCGCCAGTGGCGATGACTTTCACCGGCTTGCCAATCTCCGCCTTCATCCGCCCGAGAAGGCCTTCGATCAGCCCGACATAGCCGAAATAGATGCCGATCTGCATTTGCCCCACGGTATCGCGACCGATGACACTCTGCGACGGCGGCGGCTCGATGGCAATGCGCGGCAGCATTGCGGCGGCATTGTAGAGCGCATCGAGTGACAGGTTTATCCCCGGGGCAATGCTACCGCCCAGATAAGAGCCGTCGGCACCGATATGATCAAAGGTTGTGGCCGTGCCAAAGCTGATGACAATCTTGTCGGTTTCAGGCTCGATCGCCTGTGCGGCGATGGCGTTGACTGCCCGGTCAGCGCCCAAGGCACGCGGCTCATCAACCTTCAATGCGATGCCCCAGCCCACCGGCTCACGCCCAGCCACAAGCGCATCAATGCCGAAATATTTCTGGCTAAGAACCTGCAGATTGTGCAGCGCGCGCGGAACGACAGTCGCGATAATCACCGCATCGATTTCGCTGCGCTTATGCCCTTCCATCTGCAAGAGCTGATCAAGCCAGACAGCGTATTCGTCGGCCGTGCGCCGCGCATCGGTGGCAATCCGCCAACGCTGCACGATTTCGCCAGCATCATCGACCAATGCAAATTTGACGTTGGTGTTGCCGTTATCGACTGCGAGAAGCATGGCGCTGTCCTTATCAAATCAGGAATATATCGGCGGCGTGAATGGCACGAATTGCACCGTCCGCCAAGCGCAGGCTGAGCGCGCCGTCGTCACCCAAACCCGCAAACAAGCCATCCACCTGCTCGCCGTCGGGCAGGTTAACACGCAGAGCCGTACCCTTGGGATGTGCGGCCGCTTCCCAAGCACGTAACAGGTTAGCCAAAGGCTGTTGTCGCCATTTCTGCAACCAGGACGCGAATTGTTCCGCCAGAACCTCGCAGACCGCTTGCGCTTCGGGAGGGTTGCCTCCCAATGCCCTGAGATCGCTGACGGGGCGTCCGATATTCGCAGGGTGCCAGACCAGATTGATGCCAAATCCGGCAATGATTGCGTCGCCAGCCCGTTCCAAAAGGATGCCGCACAGTTTCCGTCCGTTGGCTGACAGCACATCATTGGGCCATTTCAGCTGGATTGCGATATCAGGTGCTACCAGCTTGATCGTGTCATGGGCGGCAAGCCCGGCGACAAAGGCCAAAGTCGCAGGCGACGGATCATTGGGCGAGAGCCGTGCTATCGTGCTCGCATAAAGATTGCCTGCCGGGCTGACCCAGTCGCGACCCATGCGTCCCCGGCCACCGCCCTGTTGATCGGCACGCAGCCAGAGCCCCTCTGGCGCACCCATAACAGCGCGCGCAAGCAGATCGGCATTGGTGGAACTGGTCAGCGCGACCTGCTCAAACAAAATGCTCAGAACAAGGCTCCGGCAGCTTGCGCTGTAACCGCGCCGAGAAGCGGGATGGCCAAATAACCCAAGGGCGAAACGACCAAGCCAAGTGCCCCGCCAGTCCAGCCCAAAACCTTGTCATCGGCGGCATCGATGCTGTCGACAGATTCGTCAAAATACATCGTCTTGACGACCTTCAGATAATAGAAAGCGCCAATAACCGATGCGGCGATGCCGATTACCGCCAGCGGGAACAACCCTGCCGCGATCGCGGCGTTGAAAACCACCAGCTTGCCATAGAAACCGAAAAGCGGCGGAATACCGGCGAGGCTGAACATGAAGATGGCGAAGACGGCCGCAAGTGCCGGATGTGTCTTCGACAATCCGGCAATATCAGCCATATTTTCTTTCATTTCGCCGTCACGGCCCTTCAACTGCATCAGGCAGATGAAGCCACCCAATGTCATCGCGACATAAATGGCGAGATAGACCAGCATTGCTGCCACGCCCTGCTCGGTTCCAGCGGCCAGACCTATCAGCAGGAAGCCGACATTGTTGATCGAGCTATAGGCCAGCAGGCGTTTCAGATTTTGCTGTCCGATCGCGCCGACAGCGCCGATGATGATCGACATCAAGGCTACGACCATGACGATCTGCTGCCATGCCTGAACCTGATTGCCGAATGCCTCAATCACGATACGGATCAGCAGCGCGCTCGCCGCCATCTTGGGGGCACTGGCGAAGAAGGCAGTCACCGGCGTTGGCGCGCCTTCGTACACGTCCGGCGTCCACATATGGAACGGCGCAGCGCTGATCTTGAAAGCAAGGCCTGAAAGCACGAAGACCAAGCCAAAGATCAGGCCCATGCTGATCTCACCGGTCATCGCGCTGCCGATGGTTTCAAAGCTGGTCGAACCGGTGAACCCGTAAAGCAGCGACATGCCGAACAGCAATATGCCGCTGGCGAGCGCGCCAAGGACGAAATATTTGAGGCCTGCCTCTGCCGAACGGCCATCATTGCGCGCAAAGCTCGCTAGAACATAGGCCGCAAGGCTGTTGAGTTCGAGGCCGATATAGAGCGTCAGCAGGTCGGTTGCCGAGACCATCACGCCCATGCCGACAGCGGCAAGGATGATGAGCACCGGATATTCCGCGCGCATCGCGCCCATTTTTTCCAGCGCCTTGGGCGCGATTATTAGCGAGACGGCTGCGGCGAAGTAGATCAGGATCTTCGCAAAGCTGCCAAAGGCATCTGCGCGGTAAAGGCCGTCAAAGGCTGAAGCATCGGTGCCAGCGCACAAATAGTGCACCGCATAGGCACCTGCGCCAACCAGCGCGGCCACAGACAAGATGCTGACCAGACGACCGGCTTCCTGACGCCAGGCGGCAATAAGCAGAAGGGCAAGGCTAGAGAAACTGAGGATCAGCTCCGGACGGACCAAATAGAGCGAGGTTGAAAGGTCCATTAGTGCGCGGCCCCCTCGGCCTTTTTGTCATGTTCGCCGTCATGCGCATGCACGCGATATTTGGCGGTCGACTTGTCATGTTCCTTTAGCTTGCTGTCACCTGCGGGCGCCGCGCGCTCGATGCGTTCGACAATCGTTGCGACGTCGCGACGGATCGGCGCAAGGAAGCTTTCAGGGTAAACGCCCATCCACAGCACAGCGGCTGCAATGGGTGCCAGCAGCCACAATTCGCGGCTGTCCAGATCCTGCATCGCTGCTGCATCGGCATTCACTTGTTCGCCAAAAGCGACGCGGCGATACAGATAGAGCATATAGCCAGCCCCAAGGATGATACCCGTGGTCGCGATCAGCGTCGCCCAAGTCGACACCTTGTAGGCGCCTGCCAGCGATAGAAACTCGCCGATAAAGCCGCTGGTTCCGGGCAGGCCAACGCTCGCCATAGTGAACAGCATGAAGAACAGCGCATATTTGGGCATGTTGATGCTGAGCCCGCCATAACGCCTGATTTCGCGGGTATGCAGCCGATCGTAGATGACACCAACACAGAGGAAGAGCGCGCCCGAAACAAGCCCGTGACTGAGCATCACGATGATAGCGCCTTCAATACCCTGCTGGTTAAAGGTGAACAGGCCCACCGTCACAATCGCCATATGCGCGACCGACGAATATGCGATCAGCTTCTTCATGTCGTCCTGCACCAGCGCGACGAGGCTGGTGTAAACCACTGCCACCATCGACAGGCCGAAGATCAGCCAGATAAACTGTGCGGACGCTTCAGGAAACATCGGCAGCGAGAAGCGCAGGAAGCCATAACCGCCCATTTTCAGCAATACGCCTGCAAGGATGACCGAGCCCGCCGTCGGTGCCTGAACGTGCGCATCGGGCAGCCATGTGTGCACCGGCCACATCGGCATCTTCACCGCGAAGGAAGCGAAGAAGGCCAACCAGAGGATCGTCTGCGCCTCTGGCGGGAAATCATGATTGAGCAGCGTCGGGATGTCCGCCGTGCCCGCCTGCTGGATCATCCACAGCATCGCCAGCAGCATGAAGACCGATCCGAGCAATGTGTAGAGGAAGAATTTGTACGAGGCGTAGATACGGTCCTTGCCACCCCAGATACCGATAATCAGATACATCGGAATCAGGCCGGCTTCGAACATAATGTAGAACAGCATCAGATCCTGCGCCGCAAACACGCCGATCATCAGCGTTTCCATCAGCAGGAAGCTTGCCATGTACAGGCCAACCCGCTCGGTCACCGCCCGCCAGCTTGCGCCAATGCAGATCGGCATCAGGAAGACCGAGAGCATGATGAGCAGAAGCGAGATACCGTCAATGCCCAGTTTCCAGCCAATCGGCCCGAACAGCTGTGCGCTTTCGACAAACTGCCACTGCGCACCTGCAGGATCATAGCTGACCCACAGCCAGACGCCGAGCAACAGGTTGAACAAAGTTGCCGTCAGCGCAATAATGCGCGCCATTTCGGCGCGGGCAAACAGGCATGCCAGCGCGCCGATCATCGGCACTGCGAGCATGATCGAAAGGATGGGGAGTTCGGCGGCGTTCATCGCGCTTGCACCATAAACCAGCTGATCGCGGCGACGAGGCCAAGCAGCATCACCAACGCATATGTGTAGAGATAGCCCGACTGCATGCGGACGGCGATACGGCTACCCAGACCAACGGCGGCGGCAGACCCGTTCGGGCCGAAGCGATCGATGATACCGATGTCGCCCCCCTTCCAGAACAGGCGTCCGAACCAGAAGGCAGGCTTGACGAAGATCAGGTTGTAGAGCTCGTCAAAATACCATTTGTTGAGAAAGAATTTGTACAGCGGCTCGAAATGCCCGGCCAGCGCATGCGCCGAACCCGGTTTGCGGATATACATCATCCACGCGGTGAACAGGCCGGTCAGCATCGCAACCGTCGAGGCAAGCTTCACCCACATCGGCACATTGTGCATCGCGTGGATCAGATGCTCATTGAAATAGAGCGTCGATGCGGCCCAGAAAGCCGTTCCGCCTTCTTCGGCATAGATGAAATCATATTTGAACAGATAACCGGCAGCAATCGCACCCAGCGTCAGTACGCCCAAAGGCACGAGCATCGGCCAAGGGCTTTCGTGCGGGTGATAACCGGCGGTGCCATCGTCATGCACGCCATGATGGTCATGCGCATGGTCGTCATGGCCATGATGATCGTCATGCACCGCATGCTGGATATGCTCCGACTGTGCCCAGCGCGGCTTTCCGAAGAAGGTCAGGAAGACCAAGCGCCAGCTATAGAAGCTGGTCAGCAATGCTGCAAAGACACCGATGAAGAAGGCATAACCACCCCAAGGCGCGGTCGAGGCATAGGCTGCTTCGATAATCGCGTCCTTCGAATGGAATCCCGCAAAACCGCCAATGCCGACAATGCCGACACCGGTGATGGCCAGCGTGCCCGCGGTCATCGCCCAGAAGGTCAGCGGGATGTGCTTCCGTAATCCGCCATAGTAACGCATGTCCTGTTCGTGATGCATCGCGTGGATAACGCTACCCGCACCGAGGAACAGCAATGCCTTGAAGAAGGCGTGCGTGAACAGGTGGAACATCGCAGCACTATAGGCACCGACACCAGCGGCGAAGAACATATAGCCGAGCTGCGAGCAGGTCGAATAAGCGATCACGCGCTTGATATCGGTTTGGACCAAACCGACGGTAGCCGCGAAAAGTGCGGTGGTTGCGCCTACGATGGTCACGACATTCAAAGCGAACTGGCTTGTCTCGAATAGCGGCGACAGGCGGCAAACCATGAACACGCCTGCGGTCACCATCGTTGCCGCGTGGATCAATGCAGAGACCGGCGTCGGGCCTTCCATCGCGTCGGGCAGCCAAGTGTGCAGGCCAAGCTGTGCCGACTTGCCCATCGCGCCGATAAACAGCAGTATACACAGCAGGCTCATCGTGTCGACGCGCAGCCCGAGGAAGCCAATGCTGGACCCGGCCTTGTCGGGCGCGGCGGCTAGGATGTCGGGGATCGAGACGGTACCGAAAAGCCAGAACACGCCGAAAATGCCGAGCATGAAGCCAAGGTCCCCAACGCGGTTGACCACGAAGGCCTTGATTGCGGCAGCGTTTGCACTGGGTTTCTTGTACCAGAAACCGATCAGCAAATAGGAGGCAAGGCCCACGCCTTCCCAGCCAAAGAACATCTGGACGAGGTTGTTGGCGGTCACCAGCATGAGCATCGCGAAGGTGAACAGCGAGAGATAGGCGAAGAAGCGCGGCTGATCCGGATCTTCCTCCATATAGCTCCAGCTATAGAGGTGGACGAGTGCCGAAACGGTGGTGATCACCACCAGCATCACCGCGGTCAACGCATCGACGCGAAACTCCCAGTCGAACTTCAACGCACCCGACTGCACCCATTGCATCACGGGCTCGACAAAGGCTTTTTCGTTGCCGGTCATGAAGCCGAGGAAGATCGGCCAGCTGAGCGCACAAGCCAGGAATAGCCCGCCGGTGGTGATGACCTTGGCCGCCGTCTTGCCGATGAAATTCTGCCCCAGCCCGGCGACTATGGCCGCGAGCAATGGCGCGAATACGATGATTATAATGGACGACATAAGACCGGCTTACCCCTTCATCCGGTTGACATCGTCAACGGCGATCGTGCCGCGACCACGGAAGTAAATGACGAGAATGGCAAGCCCGATTGCCGCTTCACCCGCAGCAACGGTCAAAACGAACATCGCGAAAACCTGCCCCACCAGATCGCCCAAAAAGGCGCTGAAAGCGACAAGGTTGATGTTCACACTCAACAGGATGAGCTCGATCGCCATCAGGATGATGATCACATTCTTCCGGTTGAGGAAGATGCCCAGCACACCCATCACAAAGAGGATGCTGCTAACGACCAGATAATGTTCGATACCAATCACAGCTCTACCCCCTGCCCGACGGGCTGGTTCACATTGCGCACCGCATCTTGCGGCCGGCGCTGGTTCTGGCTCGAGATGTTCTGCACAAAAATGCCCTTGCGCTGGCGGTGGGTCAGCACGATCGCGCCGATCATCGCCACCAGCAGGATCAGGCCGGCGGTTTCGAACAGGAAAACATATTTGGTATAGAGCAACGCGCCCATCGCCTCGATATTGGGCTTGTCAGTAGGCGTGGCCGCTGCGACCGCATTGCCCAGTTCGACCGCCCCCGCGCGGAAGGCACCGATGCCGAGCACCAGTTCGACCACCAGCACAATCGCCAGCAAGATGCCGAGCGGCAGGTTGCGCGTGAAACCGGCGCGCAGTTCGGCAAAATCGATGTCGAGCATCATCACGACGAACAGGAACAGCACCGCGACCGCGCCGACATAGACGATGACGAGCAGCATCGCGATGAATTCAGCCCCCACCAGCACCATCAGCCCGGCGGCGTTGAAAAAGGCAACGATCAGCCACAGCACGCTGTGAACCGGGTTGCGCGCGAATATCACCATTGCGGCGGACGCCAGAAGCACCGCTGCGAAGATGTAGAAGGAAATGACCTGGATCATGCTGCGCGCCCCCTATCGATACGGCGCATCGGCGGCAAGGTTTGCGGCAATAGCGCGCTCCCATTTATCGCCATTGGAGAGAAGCTTAGCCTTGTCATACAGCAGCTCTTCACGGGTTTCGGTGGCATATTCGAAATTGGGGCCTTCGACGATGGCATCGACCGGACATGCTTCCTGGCAGAAACCGCAATAGATGCATTTGGTCATGTCGATGTCGTAGCGCGTGGTGCGGCGCGAACCATCTTCGCGCGGCTCGGCCTCGATGGTGATCGCCTGTGCCGGACACACTGCCTCGCACAGTTTGCACGCGATGCAGCGTTCCTCGCCATTGGCATAACGGCGCAACGCATGTTCGCCGCGAAAACGCGGGGACAGCGGATTCTTTTCGAACGGATAATTGACCGTCGCCTTGGGCTTGAAGAAATATTGCAAGGTCAGCCAGTGCGCCTTGACAAATTCCCACAGCGTGAAGCTTTTGATGAGATGGGCGATGGTGGTCATGCGAAATGCCCTGTGTACATGAGATAGCCGGAGACAATGCAGACCCACAGCAATGAAATCGGCAGGAACACTTTCCAGCCCAAGCGCATCAGCTGGTCATAGCGGTAGCGCGGCACGGTGGATTTCACCCAGGCGAAGATGAAGAAGAATATCCAGATCTTGGCAAACAGCCAGATGATGCCCGGCACATAATAAAGCGGCGCCCAATCAACGGGCGGCAGGTAACCGCCCCAAAACAGCACGGCGTTCAGCGTGCACATCAGCAGCACATTGGCATATTCGCCGAGCCAGTAGAGCGCGAAGGCCATCGAGCTATATTCGGTCTGATAACCGGCAACCAGTTCACTTTCCGCCTCGGTCAGGTCAAACGGCGCGCGCGCGGTTTCGGCCATCGCGCTGATCAGGAACATGATCGCAATCGGAAACAGCAGCGGGTTGAGGCCAAAGGCATTTACAAAGCCCAGCACATGGCCCTTCTGCGCCTCGACAATGCCGAGCATGTTGAAGGTCTTGGCCCACAGCACCACGCAGATCAGGATGAAGCCGATCGAGACTTCATAACTGATCATCTGCGACGCAGCGCGGATCGCGGAGAAGAAGGGATATTTGGAGTTCGACGCCCAACCCGCGATTATGATGCCGTAAACCCCCAGCGAACTGATCGCGAGGATGTAGAGCAGGCCGACATTGATATTGGCCAGCACCGCGCCCGAATTGAACGGAATCACCGCCCAAGCCATCAACGCGACGGTGAAGGTGACGATCGGCGCAATCAGGAACAATCCGCGGTTGGACGCGCTGGGGACGATGGTTTCCTGCAGAAAAACCTTCAGGCCATCGGCAAAGCTTTGCAGCACACCCCACGGGCCGACCACATTCGGGCCACGACGCAGCGCAAACGCCGCCCACAGCTTGCGTTCGGCATAAATGATCATCGCAACGCTGAGCATCAGCAACAGCGAGATCATGAGGATGCCTGCCAGCGTGGCAGCGAACCACGCCCATTCGTAGGACATGCCCAGAGTTTGGAAGAAGGCCGTCACTTCACGTCTCCCAATTCGTCATGCTGAACTTGTTTCAGCATCCATCGCGCAGCACGACCAGAGCTTGAAAGGATAAATGGACCCTGAAACAAGTTCAGGGTGACGGTGTTTATGTTGGAGAGGTTGCCCATCATTCCGCCGCTTCCAGAAACGCTTCACCGTGCACCAACTCACTTGAGCAACGCTGCATCGTGGGCGATGCGCGGCAAATGCTATTGGTGAGGTAAAAATCCTTGATCGGATAGTCGGCGATCTTGCCCGAAACCTTGGTTTCAAGTTTGGGCTCGGACCAGCCATAATCGGCCAGCCCTTCCTGACCAAGCGCAGGCACAGCCTTTGCCATAGCGGCGCGCAAGGCATCGAGGCTGTCGAACGGCAGGCGCTTGCCGAGCACATCCGATAGCGCTCGGAAAATCGCCCAATCCTCACGCGCATCACCCGGCGGGAAGACAGCCCGTTCTCCACGCTGGACGCGGCCTTCGAGGTTCACCCAGGTGCCCGATTTTTCCGAATAAGCGGCACCAGGCAGCACGACATCGGCGTTAGCCGCGCCATTGTCACCATGATGGCCGACATAGACTTTGAAGGTCTTAGCAAAGAGGCTGTAGTCGACCTCGTCCGCGCCGAGGAAGAAGGCCAGCTTCGGCTTTTTCGCTGCCAGCGTCTTAATACCGCCATCAAAAGCATAGCCGAGCATCAAACCACCCATGCGCGCAGCCGCGAAATGGAGGACGTTGAAGCCATTCCAGCCATCTTTGAACAGCTTGTACTTTTTGGCAAAAGCCAGCGCCGCGCCGTGCACGCCTTCATAACGCAGCGCACCGCCACCGACGATAATCGCAGGGCGTTCAGCGGTCTTCAGCGCATCGGCCAGTGCCTTGGGCGCCTTGCTTAGCGCGCCCAGATCGTCACCCAGCCATTCGACCTTATAGGTCAGGTCGGTTTCGGGGCCGATGGCAAAAACCTTCGCGCCCTTCTTCCGGACCGCTTTCTGGATGCGCGTATTCACCAGCGGTGCTTCACGGCGCAGGTCGCTGCCTACCAGCAGGATCACATCGGCATTTTCGATGCCTGCGATGGTGGTGTTGAAATTGACCGCCGACAGCGAGGAAGTGTCATAGGCCAAACCGGTCTGCCGGCCCTCAAGCATTTTAGAACCAGCCAATTCACGCGCCGCAAACATCGTCTCGCAGTCAACCTGATCGCCCGCCAGCACAGCAGCCTCGCCCGACCAGTTGGCCTTGATCGCCTCAAAGGCTTCCTGCCAGCTTGCTGCAACCAGCTTCCCGTCCTTGCGGACATAGGGCTTGTCGAGGCGGCGATGGGTCAGGCCATCAACCGCATGACGGGTCTTGTCATGCGCCCACTCTTCGTTGACATCTTCATTGATGCGCGGAACGGCACGCAACACGGCCCTGCCCCGGCTGTCGAGGCGGATATTGGTGCCGACGGCATCCATCACGTCAATCGCGGGGGTCTTCTTCAGCTCCCACGGGCGCGCGTTGAACGCGTAAGGTTTGCTCGTCAGCGCACCGACCGGGCAGAGGTCGACGACATTACCCGAAAGCTCGCTCGTCACCGCGCGCTCGAGATAGCTGGTGATCTGCATATTCTCGCCGCGACCGATAGCGCCGATTTCCTCAATGCCAGCCACTTCTTCTGCAAAGCGGACGCAGCGGGTGCACTGAATGCAGCGGGTCATCACCGTCTTGACGATGGGGCCCATATATTTCTCGGTCACCGCGCGCTTGTTTTCGTCATAACGCGACGCACCGCGACCATAAGCGACCGACTGATCCTGCAAATCGCATTCACCACCCTGGTCGCAAATCGGACAATCAAGCGGGTGGTTGATGAGCAGAAACTCCATCACCCCTTCGCGCGCTTTTTTGACCATTTCGCTATCGGTCTTGATGATCTGCCCTTCGGTCGCGGGCAGAGCACAGCTCGCCTGCGGCTTTGGCGGCCCGGGGGCAACCTCGACCAGACACATGCGGCAATTGCCCGCGATGGACAGCCGTTCATGATAGCAAAAACGCGGAATTTCCTTCCCCGCCAGTTCGCACGCCTGCAGGACGGTAGCGCCTGCGGGGACTTCGATTTCTTGGCCGTCTACGGTGACTTTAGGCATTAGTTGCTACCTCGTGCGGTGGCCGCGCCATTCGCTTTCATAGCCAGTTTGTAGAGTGCTTCCGCCATCACGCCGCGGAACAC
Source organism: Sphingorhabdus sp. (assembly GCA_017987825.1). Taxonomy (GTDB): domain Bacteria; phylum Pseudomonadota; class Alphaproteobacteria; order Sphingomonadales; family Sphingomonadaceae; genus Sphingorhabdus_B. Next base: position 19,832 of record JAGNSY010000001.1, read on the forward strand.
CGCTTTGGAAAATTTGAGTTCATTGTCCTTGTTCACGCAGCCGCTGACAAAGGGAAGAATTTCCTGAATTGCAGCCTCTTCAGCGCTGGATCCGATTTGGGACCTAACAAGTGTTTGAGCGGCCTTCGGCGCAGCGCGGACGGTACATTCGCCCAACTGCCAAATCGCTACAAACTGAAATTGTTCGGCGTTCAGACCCTTGGTCATTGCAACATAGTCTGTTTCCGGAATGGTCGCGATGGTCGTGAGATCATGGTCGTTGAACTCAGCATTATACAGTTCGTCATATGCAGACCAACGAAAGAGCTTTTCGCTGAAGCGCAGATCTGCGCCGACGAGGCAGTCATCCCTGGAAAGACCATTCGCCAGTTCAAACGCCTCTTTCGAACTTGGGAATGTGTCCAGATAGTTTATAACGCGCTGGCGCGACACGCCAATCACGCATTTGGAGAACGAACGCATAGTCGCTCTCGACAAATCCGCTTTGCTCAAATTGTTGTCAGGTATTTTAGCAGGCCTTGGTCCAGTGCGCGTGCCAGTCCATTGCGCGGCGACCGGTGAGGCGGCAACGCTCACAGCAATAATGAAGGCAGCAAGTAGCCGTCTCATTCCGCCGCCTCCAGCATGCCGCCATGCTCGGCAATCCGGCGCTCGATTTCCGGACGGAAGTGCCGGATCAGGCCCTGGATCGGCCAAGCCGCTGCGTCACCCAATGCGCAGATGGTGTGGCCTTCGACTTGCTTGGTCACCTGGAACAGGGTGTCGATTTCCGACACATCGGCATTGCCTTCGCGCAGCCGTTCCATCACACGCCACATCCAGCCTGTGCCTTCACGGCACGGCGTGCATTGGCCGCAGCTTTCATGTTTGTAGAAATAGGACAGGCGCGAAATGGCGCGGACGATGTCGGTGGATTTGTCCATCACGATAACGGCGGCGGTGCCAAGACCAGAGCCCAGCGCCTTCAGCCCGTCAAAATCCATCGGCGCGTCCATGATCTGCGCGGCGGGCACCAACGGCACCGAGGAACCGCCGGGGATCACCGCGAGCAGATTGTCCCAACCGCCTCTTATGCCGCCTGCATGTTTCTCAATCAATTCGCGGAAGGGAATGCTCATCGCCTCCTCAACCACGCATGGCGTGTTAACATGGCCCGAAATCTGGAATAGTTTGGTGCCTGCATTGCCCGGATTGCCGAAGCCCATAAACCATTCGGGCCCGCGCCGCAGAATGGTCGGCGTAACCGAAATCGATTCCACATTGTTGACCGTGGTCGGGCAGCCATAAAGGCCAGCGCCCGCCGGGAAAGGCGGTTTCAGGCGTGGCTGACCCTTCTTGCCCTCAAGGCTTTCAATCATCGCGGTTTCTTCGCCGCAGATGTACGCACCTGCGCCGCGATGGACGAAGACCTCGAAATCATAGCCCGATTTGCAGGCATTCTTGCCAATCAGGCCAGCGGCATAGGCCTCGGCCACGGCAGCCTCGAGCACCTTGGCTTCATAGATAAATTCGCCGCGGATGTAGATGTAAGCGGCGCGCGCGCGCATTGCGAAACCGGCGACCAGCGCGCCTTCGATCAGCTTGTGCGGATCGTGGCGAATGATTTCGCGGTCCTTGCACGAGCCGGGCTCGGATTCATCGGCGTTGATGACGAGGAAATTGGGCCGTTCGGGCGTCGGTGCCTTGGGCATGAAGCTCCACTTCATCCCCGTCGGGAAACCCGCCCCGCCGCGCCCACGCAGGCCGGAGGCCTTGATGCGCTCGATAATCTCGTCCTGCCCGATCTTGAGCAGGTTCGCGGTCTTGTCCCAATCACCACGTTTTTGCGCAGCCTTCAGGTTCCAGGGCTGGAAGCCATGAACGTTGGTGAAGATGCGGTCTTTATCCTGAAGGCTCATTGCTCGTCTGAACCCTTCTGCTTCCGGCTGAATACGCTCAGGCCGCCGAACAGCACGCCCAATATGATCCAGACAATCCAGTCATCGCCATTGATGAATTTGAAGACGCCAAGCAGCAGGAAAATGATTCCAACCAGCGGCAGGCCTTTGGTCTTGGCTTGTTCCATCACCATTCCCCCCGATAGTCGTGATTGGCCTTAACCATTTCCTTCAATGTCGTCGGCCCGCCTTCGGGGCAGCTGGTCTGGCGGTCGATCTGCGGGCCGATTTTCACCGGCTTGTCGTTCGCCAACGCGTCGAGCAGCGCCGACATGCTGTCATAGGTCAGGTCTTCGAAATTATCGTCGTTGATCTGCACCATCGGCGCGTTGGCACAGGCGCCGAGGCATTCGACCTCGGTCAGGGTGAACAGACCGTCGGGCGTGGTAGCACCCTTGACCAGCCCCCGGTTCTTGCACGCGGCCATAACGTCGTCTGACCCGCGCAGCATGCAAGGCGTGGTGCCGCAAACCTGCACATGGAAACGACCGACCGGCGCGAGATTGTACATGGTGTAGAAGGTCGCGACTTCGTAAGCGCGCATATAGGGCATGCCGAGATAGGCGGCGACATATTCGATCACCGGTACCGGCAGCCAGCCCTGCGTCTTGGTTTCCTCACCCACCTGCCGTTGCGCCAGATCGAGCAGCGCCATCACCGCCGATTGCTGACGGCCAGCGGGGTAGCGCGCGACATACATGTCGGCGGTTTTCTTGTTGGCCTTGGTAAAGGCAAAACCGCCCCACTTGGCGCGGGTTTCGGTTTCGTCAGGGATGTGGGCAGCGTCGGCCATTATCGGACAAACTCCACGCGCGACACCTTGTCGCCTTCAAAACTGTAGATCGACATAACTTCGAACGGCTCGGCGGTTGCGGAGCGGAATACCCGCTCATGCAGCGCAACAAATTCGCCCAGTTCATAGCCTTTCAGGATTTCGGCGCGGTTCTCTGGAAACTCAGCGAACATCGCTTTCAATCCGGCGCGCGTGCCTTCCTTGCCTTCACGGACAACGGCACCGCGATAGCCCGCTTCACAGGCATCATCGGTCATCAGCGCGACATAGGCGTCTGCGTCTTGCGCGTTGTAATGCGCGATCATCTGCTCGGCGATGGCCAGTTTGCTCACCGGTCACACTCCCCGAAAACGATGTCGAGCGCGCCGATAATCGCGGTGGTGTCGGCGAGCATATGGCCCTTCGACATGAATTCCATTGCCTGCAGATGGCTGAATGCTGTCGGGCGGATTTTGCAGCGATAGGGTTTGTTGGTGCCGTCCGATACCAGATAGACGCCAAATTCGCCCTTGGGGCTTTCGGTCGCGACATAGACCGCGCCTTCGGGCACATGGAAGCCTTCGGTGTAGAGCTTGAAATGATGGATCAGCGCCTCCATCGACGCCTTCATCTCGGCGCGCTTTGGCGGAACAATCTTGCGGTCGTCGCTGCACACCGGGCCCTCTGGCATTTGGGCCAAGCATTGCTTCATGATGCGGATCGACTGACGCACTTCCTCTACACGGACCATGAAGCGATCATAGCAATCGCCGCGCGTGCCGACAGGGATGTCGAACTCCATCTTGGCATAGACATCATAAGGCTGCGACTTGCGGATATCCCAAGGGATGCCTGCGCCACGGATCATCGGGCCCGAAAAGCCCCATTTGATCGCGTCTTCCTTGCTGACAATCGCGATATCGACATTGCGCTGTTTGAAGATGCGGTTGTCGACGACCAGCGCCATTCCGTCTTCAAACAGGCGCGGCAGGCGATCGTCGAGCCAGTCGCCAATATCGGTCAGCAGCTTTAGCGGCACATCCTGATGCACGCCGCCGGGGCGGAACCATGCGGTGTGCATGCGCGCGCCCGATGCGCGTTCAAAGAAGGTCATGCAATCTTCGCGCGCTTCATAGAGCCACAGGCCCGGCGTCATCGCGCCCACGTCCAGCGCATGGTGCGCCAGATTGAGCAGATGGTTCGATATGCGGGTCAATTCGGCAAACAGCACGCGCAGATATTGTGCGCGCAACGGCACTTCGAGGTTGAGCAGCTTTTCAATGGCGAGCACATAGCTATGCTCCATCGCCAAGGGCGAGGCATAATCAAGCCGGTCGAAATAGGGCAAGGCTTGCAAATAGGTTTTATGTTCGATCAACTTTTCGGTGCCGCGGTGCAGCAGGCCGATATGCGGATCGAGCCGCTCGATAATCTCGCCATCGAGTTCCATGACGAGGCGAAGAACGCCGTGCGCTGCCGGATGCTGAGGGCCGAAATTGATAGTGTAATTCTGGATGACTTCATCGCCGGTGGTCGGCGCGAGATCTTTCTGGAGGCTCATTTGCTGGCTCCCTTCTCGTCACCGGGCAGCACATAGTCGGCACCTTCCCAAGGGCTCATGAAGTCAAAGCTGCGGAAATCCTGGGCCAGTTCGACAGCCTCATATTTCACGCGCTTTTCTTCTTCCGAATAGCGCAGTTCGACATAGCCGGTCAGCGGGAAATCCTTGCGCTGCGGATGGCCGACAAAGCCATAGTCGGTCAGGATGCGCCGCAAATCATCATTGCCCGCAAAGGTCACGCCATACATGTCAAACACTTCGCGTTCGAGCCAGCCCGCAACCGGCCAGATTTCAGTCACCGAAGGAACCGGCACATCCTCATTGGTCGCCACATGCACGCGGATGCGGTGGTTCTTGGTCAGGCTGAGCAGGCAATAAACGACTTCGAAGCGCGGGTCGCGGTCGAGCCAGTCGACACCTGCGATTTCCATCAGCTGCTGATAGTCGCAAGTGTCGCGCAACTGCATCATCACGCCGACCAGCTTGTCGGTTTTGACATGACAGGCGATTTCGCCATGCGCTTCTTCGATCGCAAGCAGGTCCTTGCCCAGCGCTTTTTTGAGCGCGGCAACGGTGCCTTTGGGCGTGGCGATAAGGGGAGCGGGACTGCTCATCGTTCAATCGTCCCTTCGCGCCGGATTTTGCGCTGCAACTGCATGATGCCATAGAGCAGCGCTTCCGCCGTCGGCGGGCAACCGGGGACGTAGATATCGACCGGCACGATGCGATCACAACCGCGCACGACGCTATAGCTATAATGATAATAACCGCCGCCATTGGCGCAGCTGCCCATCGAAATCACATATTTCGGCTCCGACATCTGGTCGTACACCTTGCGCAGTGCCGGTGCCATTTTATTGCACAGCGTGCCAGCGACAATCATCACGTCCGACTGACGCGGGCTGGCGCGAGGGGCGATGCCGAAGCGTTCGAAATCATAACGCGGCATATAACCGTGGATCATCTCGACCGCGCAGCAAGCGAGACCAAAGGTCATCGGCCAGAGCGAGCCGGTGCGCGCCCAGGTGAACAGATCCTCGGTCGAGGTGACGACAAAGCCCTTGTCATTGACCTCTTCAGACAGGTCTTTGACGAAATCCGTATCGGCGGGAACGCCGCCTGCCGGTGCTGTTTCGATCACTCCCATTCGAGCGCTCCCACTTTCCAGGCATAGATGAAACCGATTACCAGTTCGAACAGGAACAACATCATCGTGCCCCAGCCTACCCAACCGGTTTCACCAAGGCTAACCGCCCAGGGGAAGAGGAAGGCGGCTTCGAGGTCGAAGATGATGAACAGGATCGCGACGAGGTAGAAACGGACGTCGAACTGGCTGCGCGAATCCTCAAACGCGGGAAAGCCGCATTCATATTCGGCAAGCTTCGCCTCGGTCGGCTGGTGCGCGCCAGTAAGGCGCGAAACCGCCATCGGCAGAAACACGAAAAGGCTCGATAATCCCAGTGCGACGACCAGGAAAAGGAGTATCGGCAGATATTGCGACAGATCGGTCAAAACGGACTCGCTTCAGGCCTGAATTGGCGCGCTTTTAGGGGCGATTGTGCACCGCCGCAAGGGGCGGACACGGCTTTTTTCCACCGTTTTTTGTATTATTTGAGCGCGCCGACCAGAAGCTTGTGCAAGCGGCTGTGTAACTGGTCGTTTCCGGCCAGCAATTGGGCATCGGCAATAGCAGGCGAACGGCCGCGATAGTCGGTCACAAAACCACCAGCTTCACGCACGATCAGGCAGCCTGCAGCCGTATCCCAAGGAGACAATCCGCTTTCCCAGAAACCGTCATAGCGCCCCGCTGCGAGCCATGCCAGATCAAGGCTAGCGGCACCAAAACGTCGGATGCCGGCGACTTCGGGGGCGATGGCGGCGTAGATTTTGCCCCATTCCTCAATGTCGCCATGCCCTTTGAACGGAACGCCGGTCGCAACGAGCGCCTCACTCAACTTGCGACGTGCCGAAACGCGAAGTCGCTTGTGGCCTAGGAAAGCACCCTTCCCTCTTTCGGCCCAAAAGCTTTCATCGGTAATCGGATTGTAGACCAGCCCCATATACAGATCGCCCCAGCCCGAACCATCGGGTTTGGGATCCTGCACAGCAATCGAAATCGCGAAATGCGGAATGCCATGCAAAAAGTTGCTGGTGCCATCGAGCGGATCGACGATGAAGCGCGGTTTGCCTTCTTTGCCGGCAATCTCACCGGTTTCTTCCATCAGGAAGCCCCAGTCGGGCCGTGCATTTTCGAGTTCGCGGAAGATGGTGTCTTCGGCCTTTTGGTCCGCTTTGGTCACAAAATCGGCAGGCCCCTTCATCGAGACCTGTAATTGTTCGATTTCGCTGAAGTCACGGCGCAACTTGCTACCCGCCTTGCGGGCAGCTTTTTCTATGACGGACATCAGTCCAGATAATGCAGGCATTAGTCAGCCTTCCGGACATATTCCCGTTCGTAAACGTCAACGACGATGCGCGTGCCCGAACTGATGAACGGCGGCACCATCACGCGCACGCCATTATCGAGAATAGCAGGCTTGTAGCTGGAAGAAGCGGTCTGGCCTTTGACGACAGCGTCGGCCTCTACAATTGTCGCTTCGATCGTGTCGGGCAAGGCGACAGAAAGTGCCTCATCCTCATACATTTCCATGACGACATCCATGCCGTCCTGAAGGAAGGCCGCTGCATCGCCGAGCAAATCGGTCGGCAAAGTCACCTGATCATAGGTTTCCTTGTCCATGAAAACCAGATTGTCGCCTTCGGCATACAGATATTGAAAATCTTTCTGATCAAGGCGAACGCGTTCAACAGTTTCGGCCGAGCGGAAGCGGACGTTGTTCTTGCGGCCATCGCGGAGGTTCTTGAGTTCAACCTGCATATAGGCTCCACCCTTGCCGGGCTGGGTATGCTGAATCTTGACTGCACGCCAGATGCCGCCTTCATATTCGATGATGTTGCCCGGACGAATTTCGACGCCGCTGATTTTCATGAGAACACTCGCTTGACAGTTGGAAAGAGCAAGGGGCGCTATGCACCCCGTTGGCCGCGGCCTTTAGCGGGGCGAGGCTGATTAGGCAAGAAGAGCGTTGAATGCCTTTACCGCCGCTGCCGGTCCGTCCGGATGGTTCCAGACGGCACCACTGACCGCGATGAAATCAGCACCCGCATCGACAACGGCTTTGGCGTTATCCGGTGTGATACCGCCAATCGCCACACAGGGGACTTCGGTAAATTGCGACCACATCTCGAGCGTCTCCAGCTCGGCCTGATGCTTCACCTCTTTGGTCGTCGTCGGGAAAAATGCGCCAAAGGCCACATAGTCGGCCCCGCCTTCCGCAGCCTCCATCGCTAGGTGGCGGCTGTTGTGGCAAGTGACCCCTATCTGCGCATCGCGGCCCAGTTCCTCGCGCGCTTCCGCCGGATCGCCATCTTCCTGCCCCAGATGGACACCGTCCGCCTTGATCCGCTTGGCAAGCGATACGCTGTCATTGACGATGAAGGCTACATCATGCCGCGCGCAGATTTCCTGCAACGGCACCGCCAGGCGAGCGGCTTCATGCTGGTCAATATCCTTCACCCGAAACTGAAAGGCAGCGACAGGTCCGGCAGATAAAGCCGCTTCGAGTTGCGACGGAAAGTCACCGTCAACATTCAATGGAGAAATCAGATAAAGTTGGCAGGCAGGTCTGGTCATATTCGGTTCATAGCGGTGTCGGCAATTCGCTGTAAATGCAAATGCGTACCTTCACCGCTCTCCTGTCATTTCCGATCCTTGCGGGCTGCATCTCCATACCCATCGCACATTCCCAAGACCCGTCGAACGCCCGTATCGGGCAGGCAGTCTATGTCGACGGCCCAGTTATAAAGCCTGTTGCGGTAATCGAAGATAGTCGCTGTCCCGCCGAGGTTCAATGCGTCTGGCCCGGACGCGTCAGGATCAAAGCGCTTTGGATGCGGGCAGACGGACCAAGGGAGTTATTACTCTCGAGCGACCAGCCGATGGCAGTCGCTGACGGCATGATGACTCTGACCAATGTCCGTCCTGCCCGCCCCAAAGATGGAAAGATCGATCTAGGCGAATACCGGTTTAGCCTGAGCTTTGCAGGCGGTTTGTAACGCGGTAGCTAGGCCAAATGGCTCAGGTTATAGAGGTTCTGTAGATAGCCTCGATGGCTTCATCGAGCGAGGCGTCAAATTCATCATCGCTCATCCGATGCCGCAAGTCTTCGAGCAGCGCGCGGCTGAAGGACGCGATGATGCCACTATTTTTGGCAAGCTCAACGCATGCTTCGGGACGCTTATAGCCTCCAGACAATGCGACGACGCGCAACACTTTAGGGTGCTGCACCAGTGAATCAAATTTGCCTGCTTCAACCGGTAGTGAGAGTTTGAGCATCACCTGCTGATCCGCACCTAGCGCGTCGAGCTGCTTCAGTGTTTCTTCGAGCAGGATCGCGTCGCATTCGGCGCGGGTTTCGCTCTTGATGTTAATTTCGGGTTCGATCATCGGCATCATGCCGTGCGACAGCACCTGTTGACCAACTTCGAACTGCTGCGCGACGATGGCAGCAATGCCTTCGCGGTTGGCCGAATTGATGACCGAGCGTTCCTTCGTGCCGAACACACCCAGCGCCTTTGAACGCGCGAGCAGATCATCCAGTTCCGGCATCGGCTTCATCATCTGCACGCCCCCGAACCCACCAAATCCTTCGTCTTCGAGTCCCTTGTCGATCTTGATGAAGGGCACCACGCCCTTTTCGATCAGCGCGGCGGGGGTCGGCTTGCCGTTTACGGTGCCTTCCATAGTGCGTTCAAACAGGATTGCACCGATCACGCGGTCACCAGTAAACGCCTTCGACCGGATGATCCGTGACCGCATGTCATGAATCAGGCCGAACATTTCCTCGTCATTGCTCCACGCGCCTTCCTCGATGCCATAGCCTTTGAGCGCCTTGGGCGTCGAACCACCGCTCTGGTCGAGTGCGGCGATAAAGCCCTGTCCGGCGGCAATCTTGGCGGTCATGTCAGCGGTGTTCATGGGAGCTCCCTATGTGTGCATACGTATGTCGCGGCGGCCATTAGCGTTCCATCGCGCAAGTCGCAACCGCTCTATTGGTAAATTTCAGGCCGTGGTTTCGAGCGCTTTGACGCCGGGCAATATCTTGCCTTCCATCCATTCAAGGAAGGCACCGCCTGCAGTCGAAATGAAGGTGAAGTCTTGTGTGACGCCAGCATGCGCCAGTGCCGCAACGGTATCTCCGCCGCCAGCGACTGACACCAGCGAATCTTCTTTGGTCAGCGCCGCGGCTGTGCGCGCCAGCGAAACCGTGGCGGCGTCAAAGGGTTCAATTTCGAATGCACCCATAGGGCCGTTCCAGACCAAGGTGCGGCAATTCTTCAAAACATCGGCCAAAGCCTCAATCGCAGCGGGGCCAACGTCGAGGATCATCTCATCCTCTGCCACTTCATGGACATTGACGGTGCGCACGGGCGGATTGGCGCGGAATTCCTTTGCTACGACAACGTCATAAGGCAAATGCACCGTGCAACCGGCAACGTCGGCTGCATCCAAAATGGCATTGGCGGTGTCAGCCAGATCATGCTCGCATAGCGATTTGCCGACATTGACGCCGCGCGCCGCGAGGAAGGTGTTGGCCATGCCGCCACCGATGATCAAATGATCGACCTTGGTGACCAGATTGTTGAGGACATCGAGCTTGGAAGACACCTTTGCTCCACCAACCACCGCGGCCACCGGATGCTCGGGCGCGCCCAATGCTGCTTCCAGCGCCTTGAGTTCGGCCTCCATCGAACGACCGGCATAAGAAGGTAGCAGATGCGCCAGACCTTCAGTGGTCACATGCGCACGGTGGGCGGCCGAAAAGGCATCGTTGACATAGAGATCGCCATTGGCGGCAATTGCCTTCGCCAGTTCGGGATCGTTCTTTTCCTCACCCGCCCAGAAACGGCTGTTTTCCAACAGCGCCACATCGCCATTCGACAGGATCGACAGCGATTGCGCAACAACATCGCCATAGATTTCAGGGACGAACATGATTTCGCGCCCCAAAACTTCCTGCAATGCATCAAGCGTCATCGACACCGACATTTCGCTATGCTTCTGACCCTTGGGACGACCGAAATGCGCCAGCAACAGAACCTTGGCACCCTTGGCCGACAATTCGTTTACCGTCGGCGCGAGCGCGTGCATGCGTGTCAGATCGGTGACGCGGCCTTCCGCCATCGGTACGTTCAGATCAACCCGAACCAGTGCACGTTTGCCGGTGAGGTCGCCGAGGTCGTCGAGGGTGCGAAAGGCCATGACGTTGTCTTCCTTAGAGCAGACCGGCCATCACGCCAGCGGTGTCGACCATGCGGTTGGAGAAGCCCCATTCATTGTCATACCAGCTGACAACGCGGACCAGCTTGCCCTCCATAACCACGGTTGAGAGGCTGTCGATGGTCGAACTTGCCGGGCAATGGTTGTAATCGATCGAAACCAGCGGCTCGTCCGAATAAGCCAAAACGCCCTTCAGCGCGCCTTCCGATGCAGCTTTCAGCGCTGCGTTGATTTCCTCAACGCTGGTGTCGCGCGATGGTGTGAAGGTCAGGTCAACAAGGCTGACATTGGGCGTCGGCACGCGGATGGCCGCACCGTCGAGCTTGCCCTTCAATTCTGGCAGCACTTCGGCAACGGCACGGGCGGCACCGGTTGTGGTCGGGATCATCGACATGCCCGCAGCACGCGCGCGCCGCATATCCTCGTGGATCTGATCGAGGATTTTTTGGTCGTTGGTATAGGCGTGCACCGTTGTCATCAGGCCGCGCTCGATACCGACGGTTTCGTGAACAACCTTGGCGAGCGGTGCCAGGCAGTTGGTGGTGCAACTGGCGTTCGAGACAATCTTGTCATCTGACGTCAAGACACCGTGGTTGACGCCATAAACGATTGTTTTATCGACATTCTTTGCAGGAGCAGAGATCAAAACGCGCTTGGCGCCAGCGGCCAGATGCTTGCCCGCGCTGTCCCGATCGGTGAAGAAACCGGTGCATTCGAGAGCGATGTCGACGCCATTCGCACCGTGCGGCAGGTTTGCCGGATCGCGCTCAGCCGTTACATGGATACGCTTGCCGTTGACGATGATGTCGTTTCCATCGGCCTCTACAGTGCCCGGAAAAGCGCCGTGCACGCTGTCGCGTTTGAACAGCAGCGCGTTCGACTTGGCGTCGGCCAGATCGTTGATCGCGACCAGTTCAAGATCATGGTCATTCCGTTCAAGGATTGCGCGCGCAACGAGGCGGCCGATGCGGCCGAAACCATTGATCGCAACTTTGGTAGCCATATTAAATACTCCCTTTAAGCTTTTAACTTAGCTTGAATTTTACTCAATACTGCATCGACCGAGAAGCCAAAATGGTCATAAAGTGCTTCTGCCGGAGCCGAAGCGCCGAAACTGTCAATACCAATGTTGAGGCCATCATTGCCGGTATAACGCTGCCAGCCCAAGGTAACGCCCGCTTCGATCGAAACCTTGAGCCCATCATCGGGCAGGGTATTGGCGCGATAGGCGGCGTCCTGCATGTCGAAAAGCTCCCAGCTGGGCATGGAAACGACATCAGCGCCCTGCCCTGCGGCCTCAAGTGCATCAGCAACCGTCATTGCCAGTTCGACTTCCGACCCGGTCGCGACCAGCACCACCTTGCGCGGTGCGGCGGCGGCACGCAGACGATAACCGCCCTTGGCCGACATATTCTCGCTGATGTCCGTGCGCAGCTGTGGCAGGTTTTGGCGCGACAGTGCGAGCAACGCTGGGCCCTTGCGGTTCTTCAGCGCCAGTTCCCAGCATTCTGCGGTTTCAATCGTATCGCAAGGGCGGAAAACCGTCAGATTGGGCATCGCCCGCAGGCTGACAAGATGCTCGACCGGCTGATGGGTCGGGCCATCTTCGCCCAGGCCAATGCTATCGTGCGTCATCACATAGACTACGCGCTGCTGCTGAATCGCCGAAAGCCGGATAGCGTTGCGACAATAGTCCGAAAACACAAGGAAAGTGCCACCATAGGGAATGATACCGCCGTGCAGCGCCATACCGTTCATCGCGGCCGCCATGCCGAATTCGCGGATGCCATAATAAATGTAGCGGCCCGCATAATCGTCACGCGTCAGCGGGCCGGTCGACTTTGTCTTGGTGTTGTTTGATCCGGTGAGGTCCGCCGAACCGCCGACCAGTTCCGGAACAGCCGCCGTCAACGCTTCCAGCGCCATTTCCGATGCCTTGCGCGTCGCCACCTTCGCTGGGTTGGCAATCAACGACGCCAGATAGTCCTGCATAGCGCTGCTTTGCGGCAGGTCACCATTCATACGGCGCATAAACTCTGCGCCATTAGAATTTGTAGATAAACGGTTATTCCATTCCGCATGTTCATTTCCACCACGGCTGCCTGCGGCGCGCCATGCGTCCAGAATATCGGCGGGAACCTCGAACGGTGGATAGTTCCAACCCAGTTCTGCCCGGGCAGCGGCAATCTCGTCGGCGCCCAGCGGCGATCCGTGTGTCGCGGACGTCCCCTGCTTGTTCGGCGCGCCCTTGCCGATCAGTGTTTTGCACGCGATCAGCGACGGACGTCCATCCCCAAGTGCAGCGTCTATTGCCTTTGAAATATCAGCAAAATCATGCCCATCGCAGCTTTCGACATGCCATCCGGTCGCGACATAGCGCGCCTTGATGTCTTCGCTGGTCGAAAGGTCGGTGCTGCCGTCGATGGTGATGCGGTTATCGTCCCATAGCACGATCAGGCGACCAAGTCCCAAATGCCCTGCCAGACCAATGGCCTCGTGGTTGATGCCTTCCATCAAACAGCCATCGCCTGCGATCACCCAGGTGCGGTGATCGACTAGATCATCGCCAAAAACCGCATTCAAATGGCGTTCGGCGAGCGCCATGCCCACCGCCATCGCCAAACCCTGCCCCAACGGACCGGTGGTGCTTTCGACGCCTTCAAGCTCGATATTTTCAGGATGTCCCGCACATGGGCTATGCAACTTACGGAAATTACGTATGTTTTCAATGGTCGGGCTAGCATAGCCGCTAAGATACAGCGTCGAATAGGCCAGCATCGATCCATGCCCTGCCGATAGCACAAAACGATCCCGATCGGGCCATTTCGGTGCAGAAGCATCATATTTCAGATATTTGGCGTAAAGCACGGTTGCAACATCGGCCATGCCCATCGGCATGCCCGGATGGCCGCTATTGGCCGCCTGAACGGCATCCATCGAAAGCGCCCGGATCGCGTTGGCCATCATCTGAAGATCGGCGGACATGCAAATTACCCCTTTTGCCGCCCTGTAGAGCGGCCCCAGCACAAGATTTTCATGATGACTGCACGAGTCGGCTCGCGCCTCCTTTGGGGAGCGAGGCGGCACGGGTCAAGCCAAAGTCACCAAGATTTGCGGCGATTGCCAATAGATCGCGCGTTGCCAATCACGCCGATTTTGCTAGTTTGTGCAAAGAACAGGGAACAAGCCATGGCACAACAACAAATGATCGAGGCAATCGGTAGACTGGAGAGGGCCGTTTCACGGCTGGAACTGGCCAAATTGCCACAAACATCATCGACAAGCCCTGAACTGGAACAACGCTATTCTGCGCTGAAAGCCGCAACCGAACAGGCCGTCGCCGAAATCGATCGGCTGTTGGCGCAAGAGGGGGCAGCACATGGCTGAAGTCAGACTGAATATCGTCGGGCGCGAATATATCGTAACCTGCCGCGACGGCGAGGAGCAACGCTTGCTCGATTTGGGCGCAATGGTTGACAGCAAGGCGCGCGAAGCGGGCGGCAGCGCAGGCGGTTTGAACGAGAGCCGCCAGCTCCTTTTTGCAGCGCTTTTACTCGCCGATCAGTTGAACGAAGCCAATGGTGGTGTGGCGATGGTGCCCGCCAACAAGGCGATTGACGAGCAAACGGCGGTGAAAATGGTCCAATCGCTCGAAAAACTGGCCGAACGCGTAGAATCTTTTGCTTCCGGGCTTGAGCAGGCATCGCAGGACGCCTAGATTGATGATGGCGGGACTGCCCGGCACGAGCTGAAGAGAACATCCCTGAGGCGATAATATCATCCAAGGGAGCTATCCCTGCCCGGGCCACTCTGGTTACAGTGGGGTCCGAAGCATATGGTGCCCACCTGACGTAATGGCGTCAGAGGATATTCCGGAAAACGACCCATGGTGGTTCCGCTACGTTTTTCAAAGGGTTGCAAGTGCCGCCGAGTGACGTCAAATCTGAACTGCGACGCGAATTCAGGGCCAGGCGGGACAGCTTCATTGCCAGCCTGAATCGCGGCGAAGCGGAAATCGCTTTCAGCTGCCTCCCCTCCCCACTGGCGCAGTTATGTAAACCCGGAAAAGTCGTCGCAGGCTATGTCGCGATAGGCTCAGAGGCAGATCCTTCCAAGCTTTTGGTCGCCTCTGTCGAACGCGGATGCACGCTCGCTTTGCCCCATGTCACCAGCAAGCTTTCGCCGATGCGATTTCTGCGATGGCAGGCAGGCGACCCGCTGGAAAGCGGACCATTTGGATTGTCGCAACCCAAGGCAGATGCGCCGGAAGTGACGCCGGATGTCGTGCTCGTGCCGCTTGTTGCATTCGATGCCAATCTGATGCGGCTCGGCCAAGGTGCGGGACATTACGACCGTGCATTGAGCTTGCTGGGTAACAGCATCGCTGTCGGCATAGCTTGGTCAATTCAACAGGCCGACAGCCTGCCCTTAGACCCTTGGGACATGCCTTTGGACGCCGTTCTTACCGAAAGAAGCTGGATCAGCAGATGAACCATCCCAATCCTCCGCCCAAGCCCAGTTGGCGCAAGCCTATGGGCATGTTCATCATTTTGGGCATAATCGCGCTGCTGGCGTGGATTATTGGAAGCCAATCCGACGTCATCGGCGGCTGGCCAATTTGGCTGCAAGCGATTGTATATCTGATATTGGGCACGATCTGGATCGCGCCCTTGCGGCCATTGCTGATCTGGATGGAAACAGGAAAATGGCGCGAGTGACGGGGCTCGAACCCGCGACCTCCGGCGTGACAGGCCGGCGCTCTAACCAACTGAGCTACACCCGCTTGATGCGGTGACGGCGCTCCTAGAAGCGGGCGCTCTGGCTGTCAACAGAGAGAATGGAAGAAACGAAATTTTCTTGCGCATCCGCACCAGGCGCATTTGCTCGTCATCTCTAAATCTTTTGGCGTAGTTTACCATTTCCGTTTGATTTTACAAGATTCGACATCATTGCGGTCCATATTATCATTATATATCAATATTATATCTGATTAACAGCCCCTATCTGGGCTTAACCATTTCTTGACCCCCTTTTGCGATAAGGGCGTCATGTTGAAGACCAATTCTTCCTGCAAACGTTTCCGCAACGCATTTCTGCGTCCTGCGGCAGTGTCTGCAATCGCACTCACAAGTACTCTGCTTGCGCCTGGCCAAGCGGCATGGGCTGCAGGCACGCTGGCCGGCACCAATATCGAAAATATTGCGACTGCCAGTTACGACACGGGTTCGGGCACGATTGATATCCAGTCGAACACCTCGGTGATCCTTGTCGACGAACTGCTCGACGTCACAGTGTCAAGCAGCACCCCCGGCGACGTTCCGACAACACCGGGCGCTACCAATGCCGTGATCACTTACCGGGTGACCAACAACGGCAATGGTCCTGAAACATTTGGACTGACGCCCAATGTTGCGAACAGCGGTGACGATTTTGATCCCACGCTGGCTCAGATTGTCATCGATACGAACAACAACGGCGTTTACGATCCCGGCGTCGATACCGTCTATGTAGCGGGCACCAACGATCCGCTACTGTCGCCCGACCAGAGCATCACCATTTTCGTCCTGACGAATATCGCGCCAACTCAAGCCAATGGCGAACGCGCAAATGTAAGCCTGGTTGCTGCTGCAACGACGGGCACGGGTGCACCCGGCACGACATTCGCAGGTGCTGGCGAAGGTGGTGGCAATGCCGTGGTCGGATCGAGCGGCGCAGATGGCGAAGCCAGCGGTTTTCTCCGCGTTGACGCTGCGTCGGTAGCTCTGGCTAAATCGGCAACCGTCGCAGATCCTTTTGGCGGTACGAATGCAGTACCCGGGGCCACAATCACTTACACAATTTTGGCGACGGTGAGCGGCGCCGGAACGTTGAACAATCTGGTCATCAATGACCCAGTCCCTGTTGGCACAACTTATGTTGCAGGCAGCATCACCCTACAGGCCGCCAGCCTGACTGACGCAGCAGACGTCGATGCAGCCAATTTCAATGGCACACGTGTGAGTGTTCAATTGGGCAACGTTCCCGCCGGTCAAACCCGCACCGTCACCTTCCAGACAGTTATACAGTGAGCATCGATATGAAAAAGACCATTTTTGCTTTGCTTTCCCTAGTTGCCGCACCCTCGGTAGCTGCGCCGCTAGAATTGGCCAGCGACGTGTTTGTTGAACGCGAACATAAGCGTCCTGACGGTTCGGTTGCTACGATATTGGAGGAACCCAAACTGGTTCTTCCTGGTGATCAATTGGTGTTCGTCGTGCGTTACAAGAATGTCGGCGCACAACCCGCATCCAAATTCACCGTCACAAACCCCATCCCGCGCGCGGTTGCCTTTTCGGGCACCGCCGATGGCACTGAAATCGTGTCGATCGATGGCGGAAAGAACTGGGGTCTTCTGACACAGCTTAAAGTCAGCAAAGCCGACGGCACCTTCCGTCCGGCTCTTCCCGGTGACGTCACGCACGTCAAATGGAATTTGAATCAAACGCTTGCGGCCGGATCGGCCGGCAAGCTCGTCTTTCGCGGGGTTGTACGATGACCTCCACCGAAAACCGTAAGGATTGCTGCGGCAAAAGCAATCAAACCCTCAGTAACAGGAGCATAAGCATGACCAGTAAGCTTAAATTCCTCGTTGCCGCGAGCACCCTTCCGGCTGTCATAATGAACGCGAGTTCCGCTTATGCCGCCGGAACCCTTGTCGGCACCGATATTACCAACAATGTTTCCGTCGCCTATCAGGTAGGCGGCGTCAGCCAAACTGCGGCTACGGATTCGAACATGTTCGAAGTTGACCGCAAAATTTTGTTTACCGTGCAGGAAGATGCCAATGTCACGACCTCGGTCGTGCCAGGTGAGCAAAATGCCTATACGACATTTGTTGTCAGCAATACGTCGAACGATACTCTGGATTTCTCGCTTAACCCGACGCAATTGGGTGGTGGCACGGCGACCCACGGTGGTACCGACGTTTTTGATGTCAGCAATCTGGAAGTTTTTGTCGATAGCAATGGCAACAACCAATATGATTTTGGCGTCGACACAGCGACCACAATCAACGATCTGGCTCCCGACACGTCGGTTCGTGTCTTTATTGTTGGAGACGTTGCGCTGACCCAGACCAATGGTCAGGTTGCAGGCGTCACGCTTTCGGCAACCGCTCTGAATAGCAACAACACGGCAATCACCGCTGCAACCGACGCAACGGCCAATACTGATGGCGTTGAAACCATCTTTGCCGACACGGGCCGTGACGGCATTGAATCGGATGAGGACGATTTCACAGTCAGCACTGCAAGCCTGACTGTCACCAAATTGAGCCGTGTCGTTCGCGATAACCTCAATGGTGCGGGAACCAGTGCAGATGCAACCAATCCGAAGGCCGTGCCTGGCGCGACCGTCGAATATTGCATCGTTGTTGCAAACACGGGTTCACAGACGGCGACCAATGTTGCCGTATCGGACGATCTTTCGCTCGTTCCCGACGTTACTTTTGATGCAAGCTTCACGCCCGCGACCGACGGCACTGTCGTTAGTGGTAATACCTGCACGGCAGGCGGTGGAACAGGCTCATTCGCCAGTAACATCGTGTCAGGCACGCTGACCAACATTGGTGCGGGTCAAACCCGTACGCTGGTTTTCCGCGTAACCATCGACTGAGGAAAAAGGGGGCGGCGGGCAGCTGTACTGCCTGTCGCCCTCACTTCTTATGAGCACATTAACCACATCCGTTATCTTCCGCGCCGGAACGCTGGCGGCAGCTACCCACTTGGCTGCCGCCTGCCTTCCCGCGCATGCGCAAAGCTTGCCGAATATCATCAGCAACACCGCGCAGGCCGAATGGACATCGGGCGGGCAAACCCTATCGCGGCCTTCGAACAGTGTAGACATCGTTGTGGATCGATCCAATCCGCAACCAGCCACGCTCGAAGTCTTACATTTTACGAATTCCGGCTCTTCTAGCTCGGTTCCTCTTCCACAAACCATGTGCCGAGGAACAAACGGGCTTCAACCGGTCAATCTACAGGGCGTTTTTGCTGGATATTCGACAAATCCGGCCTCAATAATGCCCGCAACGGCCATTCGGGCGGGCGAACCACTTGTCTTGAAGGTCATCGCACCGGGCCAGAACACAAATCCAGGTGCGATCGACAGTTTTGAAGCGCAGATTGTAACCGATAGCGGCGATAGCGAGCGCATCACGCTGACCGAGTCAGCGGCGAACAGCTCAACTTTCTACGCATTAATCAACACCAAGGCCGCACCGCCGGCAGCTGTGCAGGGCGATTGCGTTTTGTCGGTCCGTCCGGGCGATCAGCTGCATTTCGACCTTGGAAACGCGCAAAATGGCACTCCGATTGCCGGCGCTGATGTCGACATCTTGGTTGATCCCTTTGGCTTGACCTTTGATAGTGCTGACGGAACGGCCGTTACCGGCACCCAAGTTACAATTGTCGATGCCAATACAGGCCTTCCGGCGCAGGTTTTCGGTGACGATGGGGTTTCGTCGTTCCCGAGCTCGATTGTCGCGGGCAGCACTATTACCGACAGTAGCGGCGCAACCTATGCCTTTTCGCCGGGATTCTACCGTTTTCCGTTCCTGAGCCCGGGCGATTATCGTCTCGTCATCGGCCCACCGGCGCCCTACACCCATCCCTCGGTGGCAACACCTGCCGAAATCGCTCTGCTAACGCGGCCAGATGGCGGCCAGTTTGTGATCGCACCGGGATCTTACGGCGGTATCATCACATTGAGTGACCCGGCGCCGGTGCGCATAGACGTCCCTATGGATCGCCCGGGCGGTAGCCTGCAATTGCGCAAAACGACCTCCGCGGTAACCGCAATGCCAGGCGACGTGGTGCAATATCGTATCGAGGTGCGGAATCCCGATCGCTCGCGAAATAGCGGACCGGTTACGGTTACCGATATATTACCTAATTCCATGCGGTTACGCCTCGAAAGTGTGCGCTACAACGGCGTGCAGGTAACTGCAACGGCTGCTGCCGATGGGTCCCAATTTTCGGTCGCTCTGCCACCACTTGCGGGCGGCGGTTCGGGGCTTTTGACCTATTTGGCGGAAGTTCGGGTCGATGCCCGTCCCGGTGATGCAATAAACCGTGCCTCTGCGCGCGATAACCGTGGCGCAGTCAGCGAAACCGTTGATGCGGCCATCCGTATCGTTCGCGACGGAATTTCTGAGCGATTCACGCTTATCGGACGCATTACCGAAGGCGGCTGTTCGGTTGACCCACGTCAGGCGAAGGGAATCGCAGGCGTCCGTGTGATGCTGCAGGATGGCAGCTACACCGTTACCGATCAGGATGGCCGTTATCATTTCGAAGGCCTCGTGCCCGGCCTGCACGTGGTTCAGGTCGACCCGACCACATTCCCGCTCGATCAGGCTCCGGTTGATTGCGCCAAGAACACGCGCAGCGCCGGAAATGCTATCTCGCGTTTCGTTGAAGGACGTGGTGGCAGCCTGAAACGCGCCGATTTCCGGGCCAAACAGGTTGCGCCGCGTGAAAATGCCGCACAAATGGCTGTTCCGCTCCCGGATGCAGCTACCGATCAGGAGGCCGCTGGTGCGGAGCGCGACTGGTTCGCCGGGCAACAGCCGGGCGTCGGTTTCCTCTTCCCCGAAACCGGGCATAATCCGCGCGTTAAAACAATCCGCGTCGCTTTCAAGCATCTCCCACGCCAAAAAGTTGAACTGTCGATCAATGGCAAAGCCGTAGATTCACTCAGCTATGATGGCACCAAAAAGAGCGCTGACGGCAAGATGCGTGTGGCAATCTGGCGCGGTATCGGCATCGAACAGGGCAACAACCGCCTGGTCGCGAAGGTTACCGACAATGACGGCAACCTCATCGAAACAGTCGAGCACAATGTCTATTACGCCAATGCGCCCATCAATGCGCAATTTGTAAAGGAAAAGTCGGTTCTCCTCGCCGATGGCGTCACGCGTCCGCGTATTGCGGTTCGCTTGACCGACCGCAACGGCAAACCGATCCCGCATGGCGCTGTTGGCGATTTTCAGGTCACCGACCCTTATCGCGCTGCGGTCGAAATTGACGCCCAGCAGGCCCAACAGCTGTCGGGCCTCGAACGCGCCGCGCCGGTATGGCGCGTGCATGGCGACGAAGGCATCGCTTATATCGAACTCGAACCGACCACAGCTTCAGGAACCGTCGCGATCACTCTTCCGTTCCAGGATGGAGAAGTAAAGCGCACACAGCGCGTCGAAACTTGGCTCGATCCGGGCGGCCGCCCCTGGACCGTAGTTGGCTTTGCTGCCGGAACCCTTGGCTTTAACAAGCTTTCAGAAGGCCTTGAGGATCTGGTTGGCGAAGACGACCAGCTGAACGTCGACGGTCGTATCGCGCTCTATGCCAAGGGCCGGGTGAGCGGCAAATGGCTGATGACGCTGGCTTATGACAGCGACAAGAAGGCTGATGACGCCCGCTTCGCAGGCACCATCGATCCGCGCCGCTATTACACTGTTTATGCCGACCGCAGCGAGCAGCGTTACGACGCCGCATCGATCCGTCGCCTGTATCTGAAGCTCGAACGCCCGCAATTCTATGCACTGTTCGGTGACTATCAAACCGGCATCGATGAACCGGAACTCGCCCGTTATCAGCGCAGCTTCAACGGCATCAAGGCCGAATATCGCAGCGACGAAGTGCATGCGCAGGCCTTTGCCGCCGACACGCCCTATCGCTATCGTCGCGAGGAAATCCAGGGAACCGGCCTGACCGGCCCCTATGCGCTCGCCGCGCGCGATATCCTGGCCAACAGCGAACGCATCACCATCGAAACGCGCGATCGCCTGCAGTCGAACATCATCATCGACCGCAAAAACCTTGTGCGCCATATCGATTACGACATCGACTATCTCGCCGGAACGCTGCGTTTCCGTGAACCCATTTTGTCGCGCTCGAGCGGCCTCAACCCGCAATTCATCATCGCCGAATATGAAGTCGATGGTATTGGCAAGCGTGTCAACAATGCAGGTGGTCGCGTCAAATGGCAGTCGCCCGATCAGAAGCTGCAGATTGCCGCCACCGCGATCCACGACGAAACCGATACCGACAAGACCAACCTCGTCGGCGCCGATGTCCGCTATCGCCCGACCGCCAACACCGAATTGCGCGCCGAATTTGCAGCTACCGACGGCAAGGCCAATGCAGGCAGTGCAACCGCCGATGCCGGCGGCGCCTCGGCCATGCTGCTCGAAGCCGAGCATCATGGCTCGAAGCTTGACGTGCTGGCTTATTATCGTCGCCAGTCGGCCCGCTTCGGTGTCGGCCAGACCAACCGTAGCGAAGTCGGTACGGAGAAGTTTGGCCTTGATGGCCGCTATCGCCTGACCGACAAGCTGTCGATCTCGGCAATCGGTTATCAGGAAGACTATATCGATACCGGTGCGCGTCGCATCGCGGGCTCGACCGAACTCGAATATCGCGACGACAAAGCTTCGCTGCGCGCTGGTATTACCCATGCCGATGACAAGCTGGCTGACGGTTCGACCAACAAATCGACACTTGCGCGTATCGCCGGTTCTTACAAAGTTACCAGCAAGCTCGAACTTGACGCGCAGACCGAATTCGCACTCGGCGGCGAAGACGAAAGCATCGACTTCCCTGCCCGCCACCGTCTCGGTGCGCGCTATGCGATCCGCAATGATATCGCGCTGGTCGGCAGCTACGAAATTGCCAAGGGTGAGAATATCGACGCACGCACCGCGCGTCTCGGATTTGACATCGCCCCTTGGGCAGGCGGCCGCATCGTGGCGAGCGCCAACCAGCAGGATATCGGCGAATTCGGTGCACGCAGTTTTGCCTCTTATGGCCTCGCCCAATCATTCAAGATCAACGACAAATGGTCGGTCGACTTCACCCTTGATGGCAACCAAACCATCGGCGGCTTTGATCGCAGCGATGTGATCAACCCGCTTCAGCCCGTTGCATCGGGTGGCTTCCTGGGTAGCGATGGCACGCTGACCGAAGACTTTGTCGCTATCACCAGCGGCGCCAGCTATCATGGCGAACGCTGGAGCTGGACGGGTCGTGCCGAATGGCGCGATGGTGACTCCACCCAGCGTTATGGTCTGACGACCGCAATCCTGCGCCAGATTGGCGAAGGCAAGGCTGTCGGTGGAGCGCTCAACTGGTTCAAGGCAAAGCAGAACGGCGGCGCATCGACGACAACTGCACAGGCCGAAGTCAGCTGGGCCAACCGCCCCTCGGGCAGCCAGTGGTCGTTCCTCAACAAGACCGAATATCGCTATGATGCAGTCAAGAACGCAACCGCAGGCCTTCCCGGCCCGGTCGGTGGCGCGCCGTTGCTGGTGAGTGGAGACGTAAAGTCGACCCGCATCATCAACAGCCTGTCGGTCAACTACACCCCGATCGACGAACGCGATGGCAACTTCATCGAACGCGGCGAATACGCGCTTTTCTGGGGCACCCGCTACAACACCGACCGCTTTGGCGCGGACGATGTGAAGGGCTGGAGCAATGTTGTCGGCGCGGATCTGAAGTTCGACCTGTCGGATGTCGCCGATATCGGTGCCTCTGGCACGGTGCGTATCGGCACCGGTGGGCAGAATATCGCCTGGTCGGGTGGACCGACGCTGACTGTGACGCCATTCAAAAACGCCAATGTAACGCTCGGCTTTAACTTTGTCGGCTTCGAAGATCGCGATTTCGAAGAGGCGCGCTACACCCGCAGCGGCCCCTTCCTGACCTTCAAGCTGAAGTTCGACCAGACCAGCTTTCAGGGCCTGGGGCTGTAAGCCCTAGTCTGCAAACAGCAGAACGGGCGTTTCGACCAGTTTTTTGAGCGCTTGCACATAGCTGGCTGCATCCCAACCATCGACAACACGGTGATCGCAGCTGATGGACAGGTTCATCAGTTTGCGTGCCTCTATCGCATCACCTACGAAAACCGGGCGTTCGACGATCTTGTTCGGGCCGATAATCGCCACTTCGGGGCGGTTGATGACGGGCGTGGTCGCAATACCACCCAGCGGTCCAAGTGACGTAACCGTCAAAGTTGACCCGGATAGCTCTTCGCTCTTTGCAGAACCATTGCGAGCTTCGTTGGCTAGTCTATTGATTTCAATTGATAACTGCCAGACATTCTTGTCTTGGGCGTCACGAATAACCGGTACCATCAAGCCTGCGTCGGTTTGCGTCGCCATACCGAGATGCACCGAGCCATAGCGCGTAACGACGCCTGCTTCGTCATCATAACGGGCATTGATCATCGGAAAATCGGGCAATGTCTTGCAGATCGCGACGATCAAGAAGGGCAACATGGTCAGCTTGGGCCGGTTGCCGCGATTGGCATTCAGATCCGCACGCATCGCTTCCAATGCGGTGACGTCAAATTCCTCGACATAGCTGAAATGCGGGATGTTGCGCTTTGACGCTGCCATATTTTCGGCAATGCGGCGACGCATGCCGATGACTTTGACCACTTCATCGGCACGCTTGGCCGACGCGCCGGGCGCGCGGTAGCCCTGCCCCGATCCATAGTTCAGATAGGCATCCAGATCAGCGTGTCGGACATGCCCGCCCGACGTCTTGACGTCACTTAGTTCAACACCAAGCTCTTTAGCGCGCGTCCTAACTGCTGGAGATGCAGTGATTTTCTCTTGCAACGCTGCAGTCTGTACTTCGACGGGCTCAGGTTCGGGAGTTTCGGCAGGTGCCTTGGCCGGTGCGGCTGGCGGCGGCGGCGGAGCGGGTTCCGTTACTACTATGGGCGCCTCAGCAACAGGTTTAGGTGCGGCTTCTTCATTGCCCGCACCTTCGGTTTCGATCTCTACGAGCATCGAGCCAATGGCGATTACGTCACCAGCCTCGCCTGCTACCGCAGTGACGATACCCGCTACCGGACTTTCCATTTCCACGGTCGCCTTGTCGGTCATCATGTCCGCCAGCGGCTGATCTTCCTCGATCCGATCGCCTACCGCAACATGCCAGGCGACGATTTCGGCCTCGGCAATGCCTTCGCCAATGTCAGGCAGCTTGAATGTGAACTTACCCATGACGTCAGTCCTTCATGATCTTTTCAATGGCACTGGCAATGCGAACCGGGCCGGGGAAATAGGCCCATTCGAGGCTGTGCGGATAAGGGGTATCAAAGCCGGTGACGCGCTCAACCGGCGCTTCAAGGTGGTAGAAGCAGCGTTCCTGCACCTGTGCGGCCAGTTCAGCACCAAAGCCGCTAGTGCGGGTGGCCTCGTGAACCACCAGACAGCGACCGGTTTTTTTCACTGAACTTTCAATTGCTTCTACATCCAATGGAAGAAGCGTTCTTAAGTCAAGGATGTCGGCATCAATGCCCATTTCGGCGACCACCATCTGCACCACATGCACCATCGTACCATAGGTTAGGATAGTCAGCGCTTCGCCCTCGCGTGCAATCCCGGCCTTGCCGAGTTCGATGCGGTAATAGCCTTTGGGAACCGCGCTTGCGGCATGTTTTGACCAAGGTTCGACCGGGCGGTCGTAATAGCCGCTGAACGGGCCGTTATAGATGCGCTTGGGCTCAAAGAAGATGACAGGGTCATTATCTTCAATCGCCGCAATCAACAGGCCCTTGGCGTCATAGGGGTTCGACGGAACCACTGTCTTGATGCCGCAGACATGGGTGAACAGGCTTTCCGGCGATTGGCTGTGCGTTTGCCCACCGAAAATCCCGCCGCCAAAGGGCGAGCGCACCGTCATCGGGCAGATGAAATCGCCTGCAGACCGATAACGCAGGCGCGCGGCTTCACTGACCAGTTGGTCGAGGCCGGGGTAGATATAATCGGCAAACTGGATTTCGGGGACGGGACGCAAACCATAAGCCGCCATGCCGACACCCGCGCCGATGATGCCGCATTCGCTGATCGGGGTGTCGAAGACACGGGTCTTGCCGTGCTTGGCCTGCAATCCCGCAGTTGCGCGGAAAACACCGCCAAAATAGCCGATATCCTCACCCATCAGGACGACGTCAGGATCGCGCTCCAACATGATGTCGAGCGCGCTGTTGATCGCTTCGATCATGTTCATGGTTTTGGTGTCGCCCATCATTTCGGCTCCCACTCGGGGCCGAATTTGCGGTGCTGCTCGGCAATCATCTGTTCGCACTGTTCTTTGAGGTGCCAGGGCATTTCCTCGAATACATCCTCGAACATCGTCTCGAACGGCTGGTGCATGCCATGCCCCAATATGCCGTTTGCCTCGGCCTCTTTCTGGGTCTTCTTTACTAGATCGGCCAGTTCGTCATGCTGCACCTGATGCTGCGCATCGCTCCATTCGCCAAGCAGGATGAGGTGCTTTTTCAACCGGTCGACAGGATCGCCTAGAGGCCATTTTTCAAACTCTTGCGCCGCGCGGTAAGCACCCGGATCATCCGAGGTCGAATGGCCTTCGGCGCGATAGGTGAAATATTCGATGAAGGTCGGGCCGTTATTGGTCCGCGCCCGGTCCGCCGCCCAGCGCATTGCGGCATAGACTGCCAACGGATCGTTACCGTCGACACGCAGCGAGGCGATACCATAGCCTAGTCCTCGTGCCGCAAAGGTCGTCCGTTCGCCGCCCGCAATTCCGGAGAAGGACGAGATCGCCCACTGATTGTTCACCACCTGCAGGATCACCGGCGCGTTGTAGACTGCCGCAAAAGTCATCGCGCTGTGAAAGTCTCCCTCAGCGGTCGAACCTTCACCGCACCAGACGGCTGAAATGCGAGTATCTCCGCGCGACGCGCTTGCCATCGCCCAGCCCACAGCCTGCGGATATTGCGTCGCTAGATTGCCCGAAATGGTGAAAAAGCTGCACTCAGGTGCCGAATACATGATCGGCAACTGGCGACCCTTCAGATGGTCCTGACTGTTCGAATAGATCTGGTTCATCATCCGCACGATCGGATAACCGCGCGTCAGCAGAATGCCCTGCTGGCGATAGCTGGGAAAGCACATGTCATCGCTGGCGAGCGCCATGGCGGTCGCGACCGAAGTCGCCTCTTCGCCCGTCGATTTCATGTAAAAGCTGGTCTTGCCCTGCCGCTGCGCGCGGAACATGCGGTCATCGAACGCGCGGGTAAGCATCATGTTGCGAAGCATGAGGCGCAACTGGTCGGCATCGAGGTTCGGGTTCCAGCTGCCTTTCGCCTGATGATCGTCGTCAAGCACACGGACCAGTCCGAATGCCAGTGACTGGATGTCCGCTGGCAAGGATGCCTCATCCGGACGCGCTATGGCGTCAACCGGAGGCACCGCAACATCACTGAAATCAGCTTCGTCGCCGGGACGGAATTTGGGTTCCGGAATATGCAGCCGCAACGGCGCAAGATTGGACTTTTTGCCTGTCATCGCTTCCTCTCGCTCCCCTCGCGGGGCTCCACGCGAATCACATTTGTTTGTTGTCCGCTCCTGTTAGAATATTTCAAACTCCTTTTTAGGTCAATATAGCTGACCTAAACGGCGACAGGCGCGGAAATATGGGCTTGCGGCTGATAATCCAGCACCTCGAAATCCTCGATCTCATAGCCGAAGATGCTATCGGGTTTGCGCAATAGATGCAGTTTGGGATCGCCCGCCGGGGTCCGCGACAATTGCTCTTCAACCAGTTCGGCATGGTTCTGGTACAAATGCACATCACCACCCTGCCAGATCAGTTCACCCGGCTCATATCCACATTGCTGCGCCAGCATGCGGATCAGCATGGAGGCCGCAAAAACATTGAAACCAAAACCCAGCCCCAGATCGCACGACCGCTGGAAAAGCAATCCGCTCAACACGCCGTCGGCGACATGAAACTGATAGGTTTTGTGGCAAGGCGGCAAAGCCATCTGATCCAACTCAGCGACATTCCAGCCTTCGAATATATGCCGACGCGAGCCCGGATTGGTCTTCAGGCTTTGAACAAGCAATTCGATCTGGTTGATGCCCTTTTCAGCACGGCGATAAAGCCCCTGCCCTGCATCCTCATATTTGGGCCAGTTAACCCATTGCGCCCCATAGACTGGGCCCAGATCACCCCATTGCTCAGCAAAATTGATATCATCGACGATCCGCTGCTCAAAATCCTCTTGGGAAATAGCATCTCCAGTTTCACGCCGATAACGTTCGAGCGGCCAATCGGTCCAGATCCGCACCTTTTGCTTCAATAGATTGCGGATATTGGTGTCACCTGTGAGGAACCACAACATCTCACGCGCTGCGGTTTTCCAGAAGATGCGCTTGGTGGTCAGCAAGGGAATGGCATTATCGGCGAGCGAAAAGCGCATCGTTGCCCCAAATAGCGAGCGCGTGCCCACACCGGTACGGTCTTCCTGCACTGCGCCTTCGGTCCAGATGCGGCGCATCAGGTCCAGATATTGGTCTTCATAGTGGCTCATTCAGAGCGCCTTCCCCGTCGAGTCTGTATGCGCAGAAGCTATTCTCAGAACGGCCAATCGGCAATGGCCAGATTATTGTATCTTTACGCTTGAAAGGCGGGAACCGCCCTTCTATAGGCACCGCCTGCCTTGCCGGTCCTGTACCGGCTTCCGCATCGGTCGGGGAATAGCTCAGCCTGGTAGAGCACTGTCTTCGGGAGGCAGGGGCCGGAGGTTCGAATCCTCTTTCCCCGACCATTTGCTCCATTTTGGTACATTCGTTACCGCAGTTAACCATTCCTTGAGGTTGCCCCTCTATCGCGATGCTCATGCATGCGCGCATAGTCATAGTGGACGACAGATCAACGAATCTGCGCATTTACGCACAGTTCGTGTCCATGATGGGCGCGGGCTTCACATCTGTTTGTTTTCAAAGCGCAAAAGAAGCACTTGCCTGGCTGGAAAATGAAACGGCCGACCTGCTGATTGTCGACTACCGCATGCCGGAAATGACCGGTGCAGACTTTATCCGGCAGATCCGCAACCGCCCCGACAGCCATAACATTCCCGCTATTGTCATTACTGCCCGTCAGGATCGCGAATGCCGCATCTCTGCGCTCGACGCAGGTGCCACCGATTTCCTGCAAAGTCCGGTAACCCATGCCGAATTCAAGGAACGGGCCGAGTTGCTGATTGGCCAGCATCGCAAACGTCGCGAGATTGAAAGTCGCACCGCATCGAACTCGGCAACGAGCGATGAGCGCAACGAGCAAGTCGGCGGCAAGTCGATGCTGGAACAGATCATCGACACCACACCTGTGATGATCATCGCGACCGACCGCAACGGGAAGATACTGTTCATCAACAGCTATCAATCCGCAATGTTGGGGCAGGATACCGAGCAACTCGTCGGTCATTCGATAAATGACATATTCGAGGCCCATCTTGCCGAGCGCGAACAACGGCGTAATGCGCTCATTATCGACGGTGCCCAATCGATCCCCAATTATGAGGAAGTGTTCGTCAGCGACGGCGTACAACTGACCTTCCACTGCAACAAATCACCTCTGCTCAACAAGGATGGCCAGGTGATCGGGGTGCTAACCTCTGCAGTCGATATTACCGCGCGCAAATTTGCAGAAGAGCACCGCGCGCATCTGGCGCTGCATGATTTGCTGACCGGGCTGCCGAACCGCGCGCTTCTGGCCGAACATATGCGCCAGACGATCGAGGAATGTAGCGCCACGGGAAACAAAGCTGCCCTCCTGCTGGTTGATCTCGATCGGTTCAAGGTGATCAACGATACCCGCGGCCATCAGGCAGGCGACACATTGCTTAGGCAGGTTGCAGAACGGATTAATAGCGCGCTCGACGCCAACGAACTCGCAGCGCGTATCGGCGGTGACGAATTTGCGATCATTCTCCGAAATGTCGAGAGCGTTGAGGATGTGAGCAGTAAATGCCACCATCTACTAGCCCAGATCGGCAAGCATTATGCCATCGGCGATTCTGACCAACGGATAGGGGCCAGCATCGGTGTGGCGATGATCCCTGACGACAGCAATTCGCCCGATGAACTGCTGCGTCTGGCCGATCTTGCCATGTACGAAGCCAAGTCGAGCGGACGAAACTGCCACTGTTTCTTCTCACCCAAGCTGAACCAGATCGCCCAGTTCAATGCCGGCGTCGAAGCGGATCTTCGCCGGGCGATCGAGAATGACGAGCTCTTCCTGGAATATCAGCCCATCGTTGAAGCGCAGAGCAGTGCCTATGCAGGGCTGGAGGCGCTATTGCGGTGGCAGCACCCGACACGCGGGCGATTAATGCCAAGCGAGTTCATGCGCGTTGCGAATGACTCAGGCCTGATCGACCGGATCGGTCAATGGGTGATCGACGCAGTCTGTCGCCAGATTTCCGAATTTGATAGTGAGGGCATTGTTGTTCCACATATCGCGATCAACGTTTCTCCGCGCCAATTTCAAGCAGGCAGGCTGTGCGAGGAAATCCTCGGGAAAATTGCGCAATATAATATTGAGCCAGGTCAACTCGTCGTCGAGATCACAGAAGAGCTGCTCCTTGATCAGAGCAGCCAGTTGATGGACCAGCTGCGCAGTCTGCGCAAAAATGGCATTGAATTGTCTATCGACGATTTCGGCACAGGCTATTCGTCACTGCAATATCTGCGCGATTTGCCCGCCAATCGTTTGAAAATTGACCAGACTTTCGTTTCGCGGATCGAACATTCGGCGACCGACAGGGCAATCATTTCGACCATTGCCCATCTGGCCCATGCTCTGAATATGCGGGTGGTCGCCGAAGGCGTGGAAACCGAGGCTCAACGCATGCTGCTGCGCGCATCAGGGTGTGACGAATTGCAAGGCTATCTATTCGGACGTTCCCTTTCCGTCGATCGACTGAAAGAGATTTTCGGACCGTCGATTGCGGTGGTGCAACCATGAAGCGCTTCCTCCCCAAAAAAGGCAGTCTGGCCCCCGAACAGGAAATCCTGTTGAACCGCATGGTTATGGGCAGCACTGCCGGAACTGCAGTATATTTCCTCGCCTACAACGCTTTCCTTCTGGAAGCGTTTCTTGTTTACCTGTCGCTGAACGCAGCGCTTTTCCTGATGTGGCGTTCAGATGTCTGGAAACAGGAGCGGCGTTGGGTTTCGGCAATCGTGATGGATGTCGGCATGGCTTTTGCCGTGATGATGCATTCTGCAGAGTCTATGTCTTTCTTCTATCCCCTGTTCCTGTGGGTCATATTGGGCAACGGCTTCCGGTTTGGCGTCCGCTTTCTGGTGATCGGATCTGCATTGGCGGTCGCCGCATTCAGTACGGTTGTTTTCACGACAGATTATTGGCAACCAAACCAGACGCTCGGTATCAGCCTGATACTGGCGCTGATTGTCATTCCTGCATATTGTTCCACGCTCATCAAAAAACTGTCGCTGGCAAAGGAAGCCGCCGAAGCGGCAAATCGGGCCAAGGGCTATTTCCTCGCGAGCGTCAGCCACGAGTTGCGTACGCCGCTGAATGCCATCATTGGATATGGCAACCATCTGCGCCAGATGGCGATGCCCAAAAACCAGCATGATATGGTTGAAGCCAGCGTTTTGGCAGGCGAGCATCTGCTGCACCTCATCGACCAGCTGATCCAGATTGCGCGTAGCGATAGCAATACCGCTCAAATTGTCATGCGACCGTTGCGGATAACCGAATTGCTTACCGAGATGCGCGACATCATGCTCGTTAGGGCAGACGATAAGTCGATTGGGCTGCAGATCGCCGCCGAACCCATGAGCGACCGGATTGTCGACGGCCCGGCTGATATTATCCGCAATATTCTGCTAAACTTGGCGGGCAATGCCATAAAGTTTACCGAAGCCGGGGCGGTTTCGGTTAATGCCGGGCTGCGCGAAGCTGACGGCAACACGACCTTGTGGTTTAGCGTCAGTGACACCGGAATCGGTATTGCAGAAGACGCGATGGGCAAGATTTTCGAGCCGTTCCAGCAAGCTGACGATACGGTGATGAATCGTTTTGGGGGCACCGGCCTGGGCCTAGCGATATGCAAACAGCTTTTGACGCAAGTAGGCGGACAAATCAGGGTCGATAGCGTCATCGGCAAGGGCAGCACATTCACTGTGGAACTGCCCGTGTCTTTGGCCGACGCCGAAAACGGGGCCTATGACAATGAATATGGAGCCCCGGTAAAAATAGTCGCGCTCGGAATGTTTGAGCATGAACTGCTCGCAAAAGCGCAAAATGCAGGCAATTATCTGGTAAAGAATATCAGCTGCCACGGCCCTGATGATCTCGAAAAGGCGGTTGCATCGCTGGAACTGGCCAGCTTTGACATTGCCATGATCGACGATCGTGTAGCCAATGAACTGGACGCGGAATCGACGGTTTGGAATCTGTTCACAGAGGCCGAAGTCGCCGCCGTCCTGATCTCTCACGATGTCGAGCCTGACCTTGGAGAGATTGAATTGCGGGCTGCTTTTGCGACCGTTATACCGGCAGATGCCAGCTTTAACGAGCTTAGGAGCGCGATCAGGATTGGTTGCTCTTTTGCCCACAAGCCGCATTTCGATGAACGTTCATCATCAAATCAGCCTGCTGAACCAGCAGTTTATAGTCCACGATCGGTGCTGGTCGCTGATGACAATCGGACGAACCGGAACATATTAACAGCCATTCTCGAAGCAGCGGGACATAAGGTAACGCAAGTTTGCGATGGCGATGAAGTTCTCGAAATCCTGGAGAAGGAAAAGTTCGATATCCTTCTGCTCGACGTCAACATGCCGCGCCTGAACGGCATCGATGCTTGCCGGATGTGGCGTCAGATCGAAGGCAATCGCGCGCATCTTCCCATCGTCGGTGTAACAGCAGATGCAACAACCGAAACCGAAACCCGTTGCCTTGGCGCCGGTATGGATCTGCGCCTGACCAAGCCGATCAATGCGGCACTCTTGCTTGCTACGATCGAGAAATGCTGCGGAAATACGCCGTCCGCGCACATCCTTCCCGACAGCAAACAGGATCCCCTTAAAGTCGTCGTTCCGTTGGAACGGGGCAAAGAAGCTGTTTCGGACGACCGCGCAATCGATAGCGGCCACATGGATTATTTGGCCTCAATCGGAGATGCAGAATTTGTCGAGAGCATGATCGAAGGTTTTATCGAGGACTCGATGGAAAGCAGTGCCACGATGCTTCAGGCGATCACCGAAAAAGATCCTGCCCTGTTCCGTTTTGCCGCCCATGCATTCAAAAGTGCTTCAAATAATATCGGCGCGACACAACTCGCCGCTTTGTGCAGCAGGCTGGAGAAAATCACCGAAGCAGAGTTCGGAGAAATGGGTCGATCCTATTTTGCTCAAGTCGAAAAGGAATTGGACCGCGCGAAAAGCGAACTCGGATCGGCCAAAGCGCAACAACCGCCCAGAGCAAAATCGAACTAGATCGGCGATAAAGATCGCCGGATACGCCGTTCTTGCGCATCCGCCAAACGCTCCATCTTGCGGACATCGGCGTCGGTCAATGTCATAGCCGTTTCGGCCCAAACCGTCGTTATCCGCATCAGTTCGTCCAGCTCCACCGGATCTGCAGCCCGGCGCGCACGATATACTGCGCGTTCAGCCGCGAAGCGATTGCGATTGCGTTGGCAATATTCGACAATAGCAGCCTCACCCTGACCGTCTTCGGCAAGGATATCGACGATGCCAAGGTCGTACAACTCTTCAGCGGTGTAGATTTTGCCTTCCAGAATGAACTGCTCCGCCAATTTGCGGCCTACGCGACGCAGAAGAAAACTATATGCACCCATTCCCGGAAAGAGATTGAATACAATCTCCGGCAGACCGAGCCGTGCGCTGCGTTCGGCGACCAATATGTCAAAGGCAAGCGCATGCTCAAACCCGCCACCCAAGGCATCACCTTGCACAAGCGCCATCGTAATGATCGGTGCGCCAAAAGCATTGGCGTTGGCAAATTGCATGCGCACACAGGTTTCCGCATATTTGCGCATTGCGCCAAGGTCGCGCGTTCGGATGCATTCGGCAAAATGCCGCAAGTCACCGCCTAAATTATAGATTCCGGGAGTCTTTGATCCACAGATGAAATAGCGCAGATCGTCCGGCCCGCCATTGGCAGGGCGCGCATAATTATCGGCGATCCAGTCCTGCACCTCCTGCACTTCTGCTCCCAAGCTGTAGGTATAGCTTGGCCTGCCGCGCTGGTTCATGAAGCACCAGAACATTTGATCGGCCTTGTCGTGCCGCACGATGATTTCATCAAATTGCCGCCCCACAATCGAAGAACCGAACTGTTCTCCGGTGCCGAATTGCGGCCGTGAAAAATCAACAGCCATGCGGGGTGTGCCCTCGGACATAGGGTTATAGGTAGCCATTTCGCTCCTTTTGCGACCTTGTGCCTGGCCACCCCAACCGGCACTTTGTTCATAGCACAAAATGCATAGGGGCAAGGGTAAAAAGTGGTTAACTGTCCAAATAGGTCAAATATAGCAAGATTCTGCCTGCAAGAACGCAAGATAAACCACATACCCAATGCCATATATTTAGGCTGGGACGTCCTCGCGATACGGCCTATGTGCCGCCAAACTGAATAACCAAATTGCGCGAACAGTTCAAATCATGCGCTCAGCAACCAATGCGCCGTAGGAACCAATTTTCCAGTCCCTTGCTGCGTTCAACTGCTCAATTGTCCGCCATTGCTCCGAATTATCGGGCGTCCAATTCACGCTTTGCCCTCCCATGTTAAACAGGCACAATATCGTCTGATGCTCGCTCTTTCGTTCAAAGGCCAATATTGGGCCTTGCGCATCTACGATGTGGATGTCGCCGCTGCGCAGAGCTTCGTTCGCCTGCCGCAGGGCAATGAAGCGCCGTGTGGCTTGCAACATCGAGTGCTCTGACTCCTCCTGCTTGTCGACGGCCAGTGCAACATGATCACCTCCCAGCGGCAGCCAGGGCGTTTGCGAGGAGAACCCGCAATTCGGTGCCTCTGCCTTCCAAGGCATCGGCGTGCGGGTGCCATCGCGTGACAGCGTGAGTGGCCAATTGGCGATGGCTTCGGGATCCTGCAGGCGATCAAAAGGAATTTCCACTTGAGTGAGGCCGAGCTCCTCCCCTTGCCAGATGATCGCATTCCCGCGCAGGCATAGAAACAAGAGCATCGCCATCCGCGCATAGGAATCGCGCGCATCATCAGGAGCCCAGCGGTTGATCCATCGCGGCGCATCATGATTGGAAAAGGCCCAGCTGGGCCAGCCAATCCCCTCCTCTGCTGGCCAGTTTTCCAGTGCCTCCCGTGCAAGTGCCGGGGTCAACTTGTCCGCGTAAAGAAAGTCGAAACCATAGGCACTGTTGAAATGACTTTCGCCAGCGGTGAAGGCCTTCATCTCGCGATCCGGGTCTGCTCCCCCGACTTCTGCCACCGTGAAGCGATCGGGATATTGATCGGTCAGGGCACGAATTCGCTCGACGAATTTCGGGATATCGGGGTGCGATTGGTTGTGGACCTTTAGCTGGAAATCAAAGGGCCTTGTGCGAATGCCATTGCCTGCAGGCGCCGGCGGATTGTCACGCAGATCCAGATCGTGCATCGCAAAATTGATAGCGTCGACCCGGAAGCCGTCGACACCACGGTCGAGCCAGAATTTGGCCACGCCCAGCAGCGCGTCCTGAACCTCTGGATTATGCACATTTAACTGCGGCTGCTGCGCCAGGAAATTGTGCATATAATATTGGCCGCGACGGGCATCCCATGTCCAGGCAGGACCGCCAAACACCGACTGCCAATTGTTGGGCGGCGTTCCGTCGACTTTTGGATCAGCCCAAACAAACCAATCGGCCTTTGGATTGTCGCGCGAACTGCGGCTTTCGGCAAACCATGCGTGTTGGTCCGACGTATGTGAATAGACCTGATCGATCAAAATTTTCAGACCAAGCGCGTGCGCCCGGGTAACCAGTGCGTCGAAATCGGCCAGCGTCCCGAAAATGGGATCAACGTCGCAATAGTCTGCAACATCATAGCCGAAATCTTTCATCGGTGAGGTGAAAAAGGGCGACAGCCAAACGGCATCCACGCCCAATGCGGCTATATAGTCGAGTTTTCCGGTTATCCCCGGCAAGTCTCCCACGCCATCGCCATTGGTATCGGCAAAGCTGCGCGGATAGACCTGATAAATGGTCGCCCCCCGCCACCATGTAACGGTAACATCTTCTTTGATGATGCTTTGCACCTGTATGTTCATTCCTTGGCACCCGCTTCGCAGACAGCGAAATCCAACGGCGCCAGCGTCAGCTTGATCCGCCCGGGCGTATCGGCGCTTTCCGGGCATTGCCCATAGAGCGCGCCAAATTTAGTGCTTTGCGTTGCCACCTCGACATTCACCGTCATGGCTTTGTCAGACGTATTGAACGCGACAACAATTTCGTGGCCATCGTCTGGATCGATCCGCGACACAGCAAACAACCCCGGCGTATCGGCATAGTTTCTGACTATCTGCTTGCCCCGTCGCAGTGCCGCATGGCGTTGACGCATGCCGGAAAGTTGCGCCATCTTTGTATACAGAGGATGCGCCGTATCGAAATTGCTTTGCGCCGTCGTCGCTTTTGTACCGATCAGCACATTATCGTTGTACACCGCAGTCTTCGATGGGAACATGTCTTCGCGCGAGTCCTGATCCCAACCGTCACCTGCAAAACCCTGTTCATCGCCCGAATAGATCGTCGGCACCCCGCGCAAGGTCAACAGCATCGCATGTGCCAATGTTACCCGCTTCAATTGCTCTTCATCAGAAGCCTGCGGGAATGCTTTACGGACAAAATATCCAAATCGGCCATTGTCGTGATTGCTCACAAAGGTCGGCTGAATCCGGGCCTTGTCCGCGCCGCCTTCATAGAGCGGGTCCTGAAAGAATAGTTCCCATAATTTGTTCGTAGCCCCCGTTCCGGCAACCGTATCCACGGCCGCCTGACGAAAGGCAAAGTCGATTACTGCGGGATATTTGTCGACGCGCGTGTGCACCGCCAGCTTTCCGGGTTCGAGCCCGATCCCGCCAATTTCACCGAAAATGTGGAAATTTGGGATATTGTTCGCCTTGGCCCGCTCTAGCATCGCAGGAACAAATGCCTGCCAGAATTCAGGGTTCACATGGCGCGCCGTATCAACCCGAAAGCCGTCAACACCATATTTATCGATCCAGCTGCCATAAATATCGATCATCCCCTGCACCACGCGCGGATGCTCGGTCATGATGTCATCAAGACCCACAAAATCGCCCATTGTCGCGGATTCGTTCCAGAATGTCGTGTTGCCGCGATTGTGGTAATATTTTGGATCGTTCAGCCAGTCGGGCACTTTCACCTTGGCTTCGGCCTTGGGAACGACAACGTCATAGGCGAAATCCATGTCGGTCAGCTTTGCGAAGTTCTCGTTCGACTGATCGCTATCGCCTGTAAAACCGGCGTTGATCGGGGCTCCATCGCGGTTGCGTCGCTGGTAGGGATAGTCCGCTCTGCTGCGATATTCGCAACCGCCGGTTGGGCATTCGCGGTAGCTGATCACATCGGCAGTGTGGTTGGCAATGATGTCCATATAGACCTTCATGCCCCGCGCGTGGGCGGCATCCACCAACGCCTTGAAATCGGCTTCGGTGCCGAAATGCGGGTCGACGGTGGTGAAATCCGTCACCCAATATCCGTGATAGCCAGCACTTTCGTCACCGGGCTTGCCCTGAACCGCCTTGTTCTTGAACACAGGCGCGAGCCAAATCGCTGTCGCACCCAAGCCTTGAATATAGTCGATCCGTTTCAGCAACCCCTTCAGATCGCCGCCGTGGTAGAAGCCCTTGTGGGTCGGATCATACCCGGTCTTCAGCCGATCACCCTTGATCCCACCGGTATCGTTTTTCGGATCACCGTTGGCGAAGCGGTCGGGGAGAACGAAATAGATTACTTCATCCTCCGGCAAGCGATCGCGGAAAGATTGGGCCGAAAGCGGTGATGCAGTCATAGCAGCCAACGCCGCAGAAAATAGCAACTGGCGCATCATAATTCTCCGGTCGGACAATTTTGGCGAATATAATCCGCGTGATCAGGCATACGGACGACCTTGGCGGCAATAACCTCTTCGATCGATGCCAAATATTTATCTACCGCCTCGTCGCCCGGTGCGTTGGCGAGCGGATGAAATCCTTTGGGTTCAATCCCCTGCCCGATCAGGACTTGCAGCCATCCAGTTTCGGTAAACAGTTCCTCATTGTATCGGAACAAACGACCATTGGCGCGAAAGAGCTCCAACTTGTGCTGCAAGCTGTCGGTCAGTTCGAGTTCGCGGCACGCCTTCCAGAATGGCTCATCGCGGCCATTGGCCCAGTAATGTAACACCAAGAAATCTCGGATTGTTTCGAACTCAAAAGTCATCTGGCGATTAAATCGATCTACGTCCGCATCGGAAATGTCGCCATATGGGAGCAAATCAATCAGATGTTTGATACCCGATTGAACAAGATGCAGGCTGGTCGATTCCAGCGGCTCTAAAAACCCGCAGGAAAGCCCAAGCGAAACGACGTTTTTCTTCCAGAAATCCCTTCTGTGACCCGTCGTGAAGCTGATTGGCCGAGGGTCCGCCAATGGCTTTCCATCCAGATTGGATAAGAGAATGTCTGTCGCCCGATCATCATCCATGAAGGCGCTGCAATACACATGACCGTTTCCGATCCGGTGTTGCAATGGAATGCGCCATTGCCATCCGGCCTCGCGAGCGGTGGCACGGGTGTAGGGAAACAACTTTTCTGAAGATTCGCAGGGCACAGCTAACGCGCGATTGCACGGAAGCCATTTAGACCAGTCGACATATTGCGAGCCCACAGCATCGCCGATCAGCAAGCCCCTGAAGCCAGAGCAATCTATGAAAAGATCGCCCTCGATCAATACCCCATTTTCCAGTTTGACTGAAGTAACATGCCCCTTGTTTCCATCCAGCGGAGTCTCAACAATCCTGCCTTCGTGCCGGACCACCCCGCGCGCCTCCGCATAGTCGCGCAGCATTGCAGCATAAAGAACAGCATCAAAATGATAGGAATAGGTCGCAGCGCCCATAGGCGCCTGCGGCAAAGGATCTGTTCGAGAAAAGCGGTTGGCGCGTGCGGCACATTCGGACAAACTGTAGTGTCCGATCGGCTTCGCTGCACCACGTGCTCGGGCCTGCAACCAATAATGGTGAAAAGGAATTAAGCCAAGATCACGACCGACCAAACCAAAGGCGTGCATGTAACGTTCGCCGGGAGCACGCCAACCATCGAATTCGATGCCCAGCTTAATTGTCCCGTTGGTTGCTTTCAAAAACGCATTTTCGTCTATTCCCAAAAATGCATTAAACAGAAGTATCTGGGGAATTGTTGCTTCGCCGACACCGACCGTACCAATCTGGTCGGATTCAACCAGATCAATCTTCCAATCGGATGTGAGGAGGCGGGAAAGTGCCGCCGCTGCCATCCACCCTGCAGAGCCGCCTCCTACAATGACTATACGCATCGATTCTGCCTGTCGTTTTTGCGGAGCCTCAACGATCCGAAAATCAAGGGACGCCGCTTTAGGCAGCGCCCCCAAACTTAGCTATCAGAACTTATATGTAATGCCAGCCTGATAGCGACGGCCATAGGTCTGATAATCAACCACTTCGAGCTGCTGGCCCGGATTGATCGTCGAGAAGGGCTCGTTGGTCAAATTCTGCCCCTGAATAAACAGCGACAACCCTTCAAGGCTGCTGCCATCCTGGAATTCATAGCCCAGCTGTGCATCGACAATCATTTCGCCGCGCGCACGACGACGGGCACGGTTGCCTCCAAAGCCGGCCAGTTCACCTTGGAAGGTTGAACGATAGCGAACGCTACCACGAGCGCTGAAACCGCCACGTTCAAAATAGGCGGTACCGTTCGCCACCCAGCGCGAATAGCCATCAATATCGCCAAAATTGATACCGGGTGCCGGACGCAGACGGCTTTTGGTGTAAGCTACACCACCGGTCACGCCAAAGCCTTCCAATGCGGAGGTAAACGTTTCGAGTGGCAAAGTTCCCGCCAGTTCGATCCCGTACAGCTTTCCGCCATCTCCGTTTATCGGAAGCTCAACGAAGCCGTTGCGCGACGGTACGACTTCGCTGCCCAGCGGGAAACCGGTAAAGTCATAAGGCACATCGACTTTGTAGATCCAGTTGAGCAGTTTTTTGTAGTAGAGTTGAACCGAAACATAACCCTTGTTGCCGAAATATTTTTCCAGCGTCAGGTCGAGAGCATTCGCACGCATCGGTTCGAGAAAGGGATTTCCACCCTTGCCACGAATAATCGGCACCGCTCCGCCGCGATCAACGCCATAACCGATTGCTACGCGCATATCATCCATGCGTGGACGCTGGATTTGGCGTGACAGACCGACGCGGAAGACAAAATCGCTCGGCGTGCGGAGTGCGAGGTTTAGGCTCGGCAACACGTCGGTATATTTTGTTCCGTTAGTCAGCGGAGTTGGCGTATTTCCGAAATAGATCGCGCCGCTGCTGCTTTGATCGGCACGGATGATCTGGACGCCGACATTACCAGTGAGGTTGCTCGAACCGACTTCGGTATCGATTGCCGCTTGCAGATAACCAGTAAGCAGTTGCTCATCGATAACATAGGCCTTGGTGCCAACATCGGAAACGGTATTTGGAACTAGGC
This sequence comes from Sphingorhabdus sp., assembly GCA_017987825.1. Taxonomy (GTDB): domain Bacteria; phylum Pseudomonadota; class Alphaproteobacteria; order Sphingomonadales; family Sphingomonadaceae; genus Sphingorhabdus_B. Next base: position 60,049 of record JAGNSY010000001.1, read on the forward strand.
GGTAGATGCCAGCGTCGAGCAATTCTTGCGGATTGTAACTGATGACCGGACCCAGCCCAAGATAATCCAGATTGGTCGGACGTAGGAGATACTGATCAGGGATACGAAGGTCAGCCGCACCGCTTGCCAGAACCACAAATGATTCGTCGGGGACGAGCGACTTGGAACGGTCAGTATATCCGATCCCGGCGCGGATCGCCGAGAAGAAGCCGTCGAGTTCCTTTTCAAGATCAAAACGAAGCGTTGACAGTTCATCCTCTACAACGCGATCATTGTAATAGCCGTCCTGACCGCCAGCGACGCCACCCCAACCCATTGGTGAAGTAAGACGAATCAGGTTAGGATCCGAATAGTTGAGCGTCGGCCTGAAAGTCGTTCCTGAAGTAGACTGCGTAAATCCGATTGTGTCACGTGCACCAACGCCCTGTCCACGACCGGTACCGGCGTTCGATTCGAATACCAATTCGTTCCGGTCGGTACGCGACGTGCCCCAGTCAAAGGTCGCGTTCCAGCCATTGCCAATATCCCAATCGACATTCAGGCCGGTCGAAAGCAGATCCGCCGAACGCACGAGTTTATGGTTGTTTACAACAGCTTCGATGTCAGTGAACGTCCCGTTGACGATATGTCCATCCTGTACGGTGTAGCCAGGATTAATCCCGGCGGCAGTCCAGCCAAAGGCGCTCGAAAGCGGAAGTTCGATGCCGCGCTTGATTATGTCATCGTCGAATTTCGAATAAAAGATATCGGCGGTCAGGCGCACATTGTCGGACAAATCGCCCTGCAGCGTGCCGCCAAGGCCTACACGCTTTAAATTGGTCGACGTAACAAATGATTTGTTGCCGCCAATCAGACGCGCACCGGCAAAATCGTTATAGCCCCAGGCATTATATTCCTGAACCTGGTAGCTTTCATCTACATAGCTGGCGGTCAATGCTACGCCGACCGTGTCACCACCGAAAGTATCGATATAGGTGGCGTTGACGCGGAAGCCTTTGTCATCAGAACCAGCGTTGAGTTTACCGAGATCGGTGAGGCTTCCCTTCACGCCGACTGCCAGAACGCGCTTACCGATTTCAAGTGGCCGGGCAGTACGGATATCGACAGTGCCGACAAGGCCTTGACCGACTATGTTAGCCGAAGGTGTTTTATACACATTGACTTGGCTGACCATTTCTGAGGGATACTGATCGAACTCCACAGCACGATTGTCGCCTGTTGAAGTCTGCTCGCGTCCGTTGAGAAGCGTTTGCGACAGATCCGGTCCAAACCCACGGATGGAAATAAACGCCGAACGGCCATTCAACCGCTGCGAAGTGAGCCCTGGAAGACGCGCAATGGATTCAGCGATAGATGCGTCGGGCAATTTACCGATGTCTTCCGCGGATACTGACTCAACAATTTGTTCTGCGTTTTTCTTTTCAGCAACCGCACTTTCCAGCGCCGCGCGGAAACCGGTGACTACGATTGCTTCGCCCTCATCGGCAGCTTCTTCCGCGGCCGCATCCTGTGCAAATGCTGCACCGGGCAGCGCAGCAAAAACTGCAAAGGCCAGCGCGGTTGCGCTGGTTGTATGCGCAAGCCGCGCACGTACTTCATTCGTGTTCCACGAAGCAGACATCCTGTATCCCCTCTTTTGCGGTCCAGTCGTTGCTGCACCGCTTGTTGCAACCTAAAGTGCATGGCCACCCAGTTTGGCCATCGCTGTTTAAATACTACGCGGACCCCGCCAAATGACAGTTATTCACATACGTATTCAGAATTATGCGGTAACGTCGTTGCACGAATGCCGGTCCGCGCTTATGGATTGTTGCAGGAGAGCCGGTCGCAC
>JAGNSY010000163.1 GCA_017987825.1 Sphingorhabdus sp.
GTCACCCCACGGGTCGTCGGTCACGAACCCGGCGGTGTGATGCAACAGGTCGTTCACAGTGATGCCCTTTGCCCAGCCTCTGGTATCAGGCACATATTTGGACACGGGATCGTCAAGCCGCAACTTGCCCTCGTCGCGCAGCTTGAGGATCGAATAGCCGGTAAAGGCCTTGGTCATACTCGCGATGCGGAAGGCGGTGTCGGGCGTGGCGGGCGCCTTGTCCTCGACGGTCTGCACCCCCATCGCGCGCACATGGACAAGCTTGCCGTCCTTGACGATGCCCCAGACGAGGCCCGGCACATGCGCCTCGGCCATCCATTTGGCAAAATCGGCGTCGAGTGCTTCGAAAGTGGATGCCTGACTATCGGCTGGCGCGGGGGCAGCGGCTGTTATCGGGGCCGCAGGCGCGGTCAGCGCCAGCAGGGCGGCATATTTTGCAGTTCTGATCATGCGCCGCACGCTAACCGTCCTGCGCTGCGGGTCAAGCGCGGCGCTTTCCGGTTGCCCGCATGCCGGGCAAGACATAGGTGAACTGTCAAAGGAGTTTGCCCATGTCATCCGATACCGCCCGCCGTGCCGTCGTCCGCGCCTTTGGCGGCCCAGAAGCCATCGAATTCGAGGATGTCGTGCTGCCGTCCCCGGGGCGAGGTGAGGTGCGGATGCGCAGCACGGCTATCGGGCTGAACTTCATCGACACCTATCACCGCAGCGGCCTCTATCCGATCGAGCTACCTAGCCTTTTGGGGATGGAAGGCGCGGGCGTGGTCGAGGCTGTAGGTGAAGGGGTGGACGGCTTTTCGGTGGGTGACCGGGTCTGCACCTTTGGCCCCGAACGCGGAGCCTATGCCACGGCCCGCAACATTGCGGCCTCGGCCTTGCTCAAAACACCTGAGGGCGTTTCGGACGAGCTGGCCGCCGCCGCACTGCTCAAAGGCTGCACCGTTGAATTTCTGGTCGAACGCTGCGCGCAGGTGCAGCCGGGCGAGCATGTGCTCGTGCACGCGGCGGCCGGCGGGGTCGGGCTGATGCTGGTGCAATGGCTAAAGGCCGTTGGCGCGCATGTCATCGGCACGGTGAGCACAGAGGAAAAGGCTGTGCTCGCCAGACAGGCCGGGGCCGATCATGTCATCCTCTATGGCAACGAAGCGGTAGCCCCCAAGGTGCGCGAACTGACTGGCGGAAAGGGTGTGCGCGTGTCTTTCGACGGCGTGGGCAAAGATACATGGGCGGCCTCGCTCGATTCGGTCGCGCGGCGCGGGCTGATCGTCAGCTACGGCAATGCCAGCGGCCCGGTGACCGGCGTCGCGTTGGGGCAATTGGCCGCCAAGGGATCGCTGTTTGTAACCCGTCCCGGCCTCTACGACTATTATCGCAACCCCGCCGAGCGTGCCGCTGGCAGCGCGCGGATGTTCGAAATGTTGGATAAGGGCGCCATCTCGGTTTCGGTCGGGCAGCGCTACCCATTATCCAACATCGTGCAGGCGCACATCGACCTCGAAGCGCGCAAAACTGTGGGCTCGACGATCATTCTGCCCTGATAGCGGATCCGCGATTACATAGGTCAGCTGTTCACGGGAACCAAAGTTTCCCTGAGTTCGCGCCGCAGGAATTTCCCGCTCGCATTGCGTGGCAATGGCTCGTCGACGAAAAAGACGAAACGCGGCAATTTGTGCTTTGCGATATGCTTCGCCATTTCCTCGCGCAGACTATCGGCATCGAGTGTTTCGCCCTCTTTCAGGAAGATGGCAGCAGCGACTTCCTCACCCATGCGATCATCGGGAACGCCAAATACGCTGCACTCGGCGACGGCGGAGTGGCGATAGATGGCGGCCTCGACTTCGACGCAATAGACATTTTCGCCACCGCGCAACACCATGTCCTTCTTGCGGTCGACGATATAGATGAAGCCGTCCTCGTCCATCCGCGCGATGTCTCCGGTGTGCAGCCAGCCATCTGTGATCGATTCGGCAGTGGCATCGGGGCGGTTGATATAGCCTTTGATCACGGCGGCGCCGCGCACCCACAATTCGCCCGTTTCGCCGAGCGGCACTTCATTGCCATCATCGTCGACGCATTTCGCTTCATAAACGGGCATGGCAGGGCCTGCACTATCGGGCCGGTCGACATAGAAATCGCCACCGAGCGAGGTGATAATCCCGCAGGTTTCGGTCATGCCATAGCCGGTGGTCGGTCGCGCGGTTTCAACTGCCTCATCGATTTTAAGAACCTGGTCCGGCGGAACCTGCGCCCCGCCACCCGACAAGGCGAGCAGGCTCGAGGTATCGGTATTGGGGAAATCGGGGTGGTTGATCAGTTCACGCGCCATGATCGGCACGCCGCTCATGCCCGTCACCCGCTCGCGCTCGATGATCTTCAGCGCGTCACCCGCATCCCAGCGATACATCAGCACCAATGCCCCGCCGGCAGCGGTTACGCCATAGGCCGCGCAATTATTTGCCGTGACGTGGAAGAGCGGTGTCGTCACCAAAGTCACCGGGACGGGTGGGGTCGCCGGAGGGGCCACGCCGGTTGCCCGTTCGACCGCCAGTGCAGAGGAGGCGGCGGCATAGAGCATGTTGAACAGGTTTGCGACACAGCCCCGGTGCGTTAGCTGTGCGCCTTTGGGGAAACCGGTGGTGCCCGACGTGTAAAAAATACAGGCATCCGATTCGGGATCGACGCCGACGTCGGGCATTTCGCCACCATGCGCGATCACTTCGGACCAAGGGGTGATATCCGGCGCCACTTCATCGAGCCGCACCCCGACCAGCTGCACCGTTCCGGCCAATTCGGGCTTCTCCCGAAAACGCGCCAGTCGCTCGGCATCGAGGAAGAGGATTTTGGGTTCCGAATCCTTGAGCGCAAAAGCCATTTCTTCGGTCGTCCACCAGGCGTTCATGCCGACCGCGGTGATTCCGCTTGCAACACAGGCCCAATAGATCAGCATCCATTCGGGATAGTTGCGCATCGCGATTGCCACGCGATCGCCCGGCTGAACGCCTTGCGCTGCCATCCATGCGGCGATTGCATTCACCTGAGCATGCGCCTCGGCATAGGTCATCCGCTCGTCCTGATAGATGAGGTACGGGCGTTCAGCGAACGCAACCGTCGACAACCATACCTCGCGGACGCTGGGCGGGGCATTTTTGTAGGTGCGGATGCGATTGCCTAGGATATCGGCTTGGATGATTTCAAACGGACCTCCGGGGCCCGTCAACTCATCGCGCACCTGGCGCAGCTCGGAATAATACATGCCTCTCCTCACATTCTTCTCGGGAGAAGGCATAAAGGCGAACGCAGCGAGCGCAAGCCCCATTTAATCGCGTGATTAATCAGAAGTCGACGGCAATGCCTTTTAGCTCCCAATCGCCATAGCGCACCGGGTCTGGCCGTTCCTCATCGGGTAGCGGTTTGTGCTCGACTGCCTTGGGCTCTGGCACAGGCGGGCTTTTCGATAGATAGGCGGGCGGTTTCACATGCGGCGGGCGCTTGCCCATGGCGGGGCTCCTGAAGACATTCTTGAAAGCGGGTCTGCGTCCTCCCACATTGGGCTTCATACGAAGGATATCAAGATGAATATGCTCAAGACGACAATGTTGCTCGCGGCGCTGACGGCGCTGTTCATGGCGCTGGGCTACACGCTCGGCGGCTCGGGCGGAGCGATCATCTCGCTGCTGATCGCGGCGGGGATGAACCTGTTCACCTATTGGAACGCCGACAAGATCGTCCTCAAAATGCACAATGCGCGCGAGGTTGATGCGCAGAGCGAACCCAATTTTTATGGATTGGTCGCCAATCTGGCACGCCGCGCCAATATGCCGATGCCGCGCGTCTATATTGTCGATAACCCCAATCCCAATGCCTTTGCGACCGGCCGCAATCCGGAAAATGCTGCCGTCGCCGCAACCACCGGCCTGCTGTCGATGCTCAGCCGTGACGAGGTTGAAGGGGTGATGGCGCACGAGCTGGCGCATGTGAAGAATCGCGACACGTTGATCATGACGATGGTGGCGACGATTGCAGGGGCGCTGTCGATGCTCGCCAATTTCGGAATGTTTTTCCGCAGTGAGCGCAATGGCTTGGCAACCCTGCTCGCCGTGCTTATCGCTCCCTTCGCTGCGATGATCGTGCAACTGGCGATCAGCCGGACACGCGAATATGGTGCCGACCGGACGGGAGCCGAGATATCGGGCAAACCGCTCGCCCTTGCTGCCGCCCTTGCCAAAATATCGGGTGCGGCACAGGCGATCCCCAATCCGGTCAGCGAGCGCAACCCTTCGGCGGCGCAGCTTTACATCGTGCCGACGCATGTCTCCGAGATGTTCTCGACCCATCCTGCAACCGAGAACCGGATTGCCGAGCTGGAGGCTTTGGCGGAGCAGATGGGTTCTGGGCCCCGCCGCAGCGCGCTTGATCC
>JAGNSY010000024.1 GCA_017987825.1 Sphingorhabdus sp.
AATCGCGCGTATTGCGAATAATTCGCACCTTGCCCGATAGTCTGCTACATAGGTCAGGTTTCTCTGAATGACAGTTTCGGGAAGGAGCCTGCTCCATGAAACGTTTCGAAGATCATGACGAACTGACCGAAACCGAAGCCAGCGGCGGTGTGAAAGAACATGGTGTGCGCTATGTGCTCGGCATTTCGCTGTTTCTGGCGATTGTTCTGCTCTCAATTATGTGGATTATCCCCGCAGCGAACAGCAGCGGCTAAACCATTGCCATTGGCGCTGCTTTGCGGCAAAGGCGCTGCCCATGACTGACAGCAACAATCTTCCGCCCGACCGCCTTTCGATCCACCCGTTCAGCGAGCATTTCGATCAGGACGCGCTATCCCGCGGCATCGGCATCCGATTCAAGGGCGAACAAAAAACCACGGTTGAGGAATATTGCATTTCCGAAGGCTGGATCAAAGTATCCGCCGGCAAAAGCCGCGACCGCCATGGCCGCCCGATGCAGTTGACGCTCAAAGGCCCGGTCGAAGCCTGGTATGAGGATCTGGGCGACGACGCTCCGGTTGCTAAAGCCTAACTCTTCGGGAAAATCGCAATCAGCTTGGCGATTTGGTCATTGATCGGATCGAGTTGATCGTCCTGCGTCTTGCCAAGGCGAACGATCGTCAGCCTATGTTGCGGCGAAACGACGACGAACTGGCCCAGATGGCCAAGGGCGGCAAAAACGTCCGACGGTGCCTTGCCGGGAAACAGCACCTGATCCCTGCCCTCTGGCCGCCTTTTGTTTAGCCAGACATGCCCACCATAGGCTGTATCGTTTGCGCTCGACGTCCTCATAAACCGGGTCCAGCTCGTCGGCAGCAATTGCGCAGAACGTACCGAACCATTGTTGCGCAAAAACTCGCCGAATTTCGCCCAGTCGCGCGCGGTAGCGTGGATCATGCTGCCGCCGAGCATTGTACCGCTACGATCAAACTCCGGCACTGCGCTGGTCATGCCCAATGGTTCAAACAAGCGACCGCGGGCATATTCGAGCATGGCATTGCGTCGAACAACCGGATCACTGCTGTCAGTCAATGTGCGTGTCATGATGTCCGCCAAAATGTGGCTCGTCGCGGTCGAATATTCAAAATGGCGACCGGGCTCTGCCTCCAGATTGCGCTTTTCTGCATAGCGCGCGACATTTTCGCGGCCATCGAGGAACAGCAAGCGAGTGGTGTCGGCTTCGTAAATGGCCTTGTCGCCTTCCGCCATTTCGGTGTGATCGAGGCCTGACGACATATGCAGCAACTGACGCAGCGTAATCTTTGCGCGCGGATCGCCGGGGCTGGCCCATTCGGGAACCGGCGCTGGATCATCCAGCACCAGCAAGCCGTCAGCTACCATCATGCCGATAAGCGTGGCTGTCACGCTTTTGGCCATTGACCAGCTGATCAACCGGCTGTCCGGGCCATAGCCAGGTGCATAACGCTCTGCCACGACCCGACCGCCGTGCATGACGACGACTGCCCGGGTCTCCTTAAGCGCCTGATCTTCAAAAAACGGGGCAATGGTTGAGGCCAGGCGCGCCTTTCCGGGTGCCGCATCCTTGGCAATATTTTCGATGAACGATGCAGCTTCAACAGGCTTGGGTTCATCCGCTGCGCCGCAACTTGCAAGCAGCAATGAAATGGCGGTTGCACCAATCGGCAATTTGTATCTAGGCATGGCGCGAATGAATGCACCAGGAAGGCAAGCGATGGCAACCGCAACTTCAAAGCCCCCGGCAAAAGATGCCTGGCCGATTGACAGAAAAATCAAATATGCCGCCGCAGCCATTGGCGCGTTGTTCGTCCTATGGTTCGTCTTCAACTTTGCTGACATCAAGGCGCAGGCCAAACTCGGCGCGTCCTATGGCGCACACATTGCCTGCTCGTGCCGCTATATCGAAGGCCGTTCATTGGCGTCGTGCGAAAAGGATTTCGAAGCCGGAATGGAGCTGGTTTCGGTTAGCGACGATGTGGAAAACATGCGGGTTACCGCCTCAGTGCCGTTTCTTGCCAAAGCTGTGGCCGAGCGGCGCGGCGAATTCGGCTGCGTCCAGTTAAACCAGAACGAAATCGACGCGCTCGACTAAGCAGCGGTGCTTAGCAAGGCAGCAGCGGTTTCTTCAATCCAGCCGCCACCTAGCACCCGTTCCCCGTCATACAGCACCGCGGCCTGCCCCGGTGCAACGCCATATTCGTCTGACGCAAAGCGCAGCCATTCGCCATCCATCATTGCTGGAACAGGCTTCGCGAGCGATCGCACCTTTGCCATCACCTGACGCCCTTGAACCTCGGAAAGCCAATTGGGCTCGACGATCCGGGCAGCACTGACTGCCAAAGCCCGTTTGGGGCCGACCACAACCGCCTGATTCTGCGGATCAAGGCGCACGACATAGAGAGGCTCCGAAAGTCCACCAATTTCCAGCCCGCGTCGCTGGCCAACTGTATAGTGAATCAACCCCTTGTGCCGACCCAGTTCGCGGCCGTGCAGATCGACAATGGGGCCGTCGCTATCTGCTTCCGGACGAATCTTGCGAACGACCGACGCATAATCGCCTTCAGGAACGAAGCAGATATCCTGACTGTCAGGTTTGTTGGCAACTATGAGTCCCAGTTCCTGCGCAATGGCGCGCACGTCGGTCTTTGGCATTCCACCCAATGGAAAACGCAAAAAATCGAGTTGTTGCTGTGTAGTAGCAAACAGGAAATAGCTTTGGTCCCGCGCCGGATCGAGCGCCCGGTGTAGTTCGGGCCCATCGGCACCCTCTACTCGGCGGACGTAATGGCCGGTTGCCAGGCAGTCAGCGCCCAATTCTTTGGCAAGCCGGAACAGATCGGTGAATTTCACGCCCATATTGCAGCGGACGCAAGGAATGGGGGTGCGTCCACGCATATATTCATCGGCAAAATGGTCGATCACCGAATCTCTAAACCGGCTTTCATGATCGAAAACATAATGCATGATACCCAGGCGGTCCGCGACGGCGCGCGCATCACGGATATCCTGCCCGGCGCAACAGCTCCCGGCCCGCTTCACCGCGCTGCCATGATCATAGAGCTGCAAAGTAACCCCGATCGTCTCGGCGCCCGACCTTGCAGCCAGTGCCGCAACGACAGACGAATCGACCCCGCCAGACATGGCTACGACGATTCGTTTGCCACTAAGTTGGGTGCCCAATTGGAAATCAGGGGGAAGAAAATTTTTGTCCATTGTTCAAAGATGATGTCGTTTCGAAGCGCTTAAAGCCTGTGCACAGAGAAATTTCTCGTTTCGGCACAGCTTGAGCCGCCAAAAGATAATTGCTGTTAACCTCGCCTAATGCCGTGTGAATGGCTCTTTTACCAGACGTTATGTGTGTCGCGGTAAAAGCATGGTCATGGACATGAACTTTCCCCATCCCAAACGTGGCCGAATGCATTCGCAACGAAGTGGTGATTACGCCATCCTCGTCGCGGCTGCTGTGGCGCGCCAGATGAAGGGGATTGCAACACAGTTCGCAGCCCGTGATTCCAATCGCCTTTTTGGCTCGAGCGATCCTGTTTGTGCACGAATGAACTATTTTTCCACGGCGTCACACGCCGATGCGAAAGCCGCGTCTGGTTCATTTTTGCCATTGGAAATGTTGAACTTAGCTAAAGTAAACAAAAGCGACGCAAGCGTTTACCCTGACGCTTTAGCCATTCGCAAACCCTATCTGTTAAATGCGGATTCACCGGAACAACCGGTGGCTTTGCGGGGCATGGAAAATTGAGGATAGCATGATTGAAAACCAGAAAATCCGGCCTGCTCAGGTAATTGGCCCGCTCGGCGAGCCTCTTACCATCGACAGCTTGCCTCCTCCCGAGACGACCCGCTGGGTTGTGCGTCGGAAGGCAGAAGTAGTGGCGGCTGTGAATGGCGGACTGCTCTCGGTCAGTGACGTTTGCGAACGTTATGGCCTCACACTGGAAGAGTTCGCTTCCTGGCAGCGTGCCATTGATCGCTCGGGCATGCCAGGTCTGCGCGTAACGCGGATTCAGCACTATCGCGATCTATACGAGCGTCAGCAAAAATACTGACCCAGCCGCAAAATGCTGCGCAAGAAAGCCCGGTTCTCCCGGGCTTTTTTGTTACCCTGTGTAAACTGTTTTAGCTGACTAAATCAGCAATTGCGTTCCCCTGTTCACGCTATATGCTGATGAAAGGCAAGAAAATGCCTTTTTGAGCAGGAGGACAATCTATGGGTTGGATTATTGCAATCATCGTCGGTGGCATTGCAGGCTGGCTCGCCAGCAAGGTCATGAACCGGGACGCTTCCATGGGAATAATCTGGAACGTCGTCGCTGGCTGCGTCGGTTCGGTAGTTGGGAATCTGATCGCCAACCAGTTCGGAATTGTTGGTAGCGTGCAACAATTTTCGATCACCGGCCTTTTGGTGGCGGTGGTCGGCGCGATCATCGTTCTGGGCATATTAAATCTGGTGCAACGCGGCAAAGTCCGCTGAACCCAGACCACAAGGAATTCCGGGGGCCGGGGCAGAGATGCCCCGGCCTTGTCATTTGCGGTAGTTGTAGCTGCAAGTCGTTTGTCGAAAATTGTTGCAGCTGTCATTTTTCGGCTGTTTTCCCGAAGGATTGGCCGTAATTGTCGACAGCTACGATCATAATCCCGGCTTGCACCCGGTGATTTATTGCAATAATACACCGCCACTTCGTAACAAACAATCTCCCCGCGGGGTGACCCGAATGGACAAGGCCATGAATTTCGAAACCAGCATCGCAAGCGACACCGACCTGTTCGACCCGGATGGTGCGGCGCAGCGGCGGCGCAAACGCAACCTGATCATCATCGCAATACTTGCGGTTTTGGCCGCTTTGGCGGCTGCTTACTTCTTTTTTGGAGCAGCAGGTGAAGAGGATGCCGCCGCCGCGGCGGGTGCTGACAAGCAGGGCCAAGCGCAAACTGTCTCGGTCGTATCGCCGGGCCAAGACACTGTGGCGCGCTCCATTTCAGCGACAGGCACTTTGGCGGCGCGTCGCGACATTCCGGTTGGGGTTGTCGGCGAAGGTGGGCAGGTTTCACAGGTCTATGTCGACGCAGGTGATTGGGTTCAGCAGGGTCAGGTTCTTGCGAGCATCGAACGGTCGGTCCAATCACAGCAGATCATTGGTCAGGAAGCCCAGATAAATGCCGCCCGGGCCGATCTGCAACTGGCGCAAAACGAACTCGACCGCGCCATGCAGCTGGTCGATCGCGGTTTCATTTCAAAGGCCGATGTTGATCGCAAAACGGCTACCCGAGATAGCGCGCGAGCACGCGTCAGTATCGCCGACGCTCAATTGCGCGAATTGCGCGCGCGAACTGCGCGACTTGACATTCGCGCCCCTGTCGGCGGCTTCGTCTTGGAGCGCAATGTGGAACCCGGACAGACGGTGTCGCAAGGCAGCGGCGTACTGTTCCGCATGGCCAAGGGTGGTGAACTTGAGTTGCAGGCGCAACTTGGCGAAGCTGAACTGGCGGGCATCTCGGTTGGTGTTCCGGCAACGGTGACCCCGGTTGGCAGCGATCGCCAATTCACTGGCACAATCTGGCAGATTTCGCCCACGATCAACGCGCAATCGCGTCAGGGCATCGCACGTATCGCCCTGCCCTTTGATCGTGCGCTGAAACCGGGCGGATTTGCCTCTGTAGATATCAAGGCAGGCGCGGTAACCGCTGCGATACTTCCTGAATCAGCTATCCAAAATGATCGTGACGGCAGCTTCGTTTACATCGTGAACGCGAAAAACAAGGTTCAGCGCCGTGCCGTGAAAACCGGAATTGTGACGCAGCAGGGTATCGCGATCAATGAAGGCCTGGACGGAACCGAACGCGTCGTTCTGTACGCTGGCGGCTTCCTCAATCCAGACGAAACCGTCACGCCGAAACTAGTCAAATCGGCAACGTCGAGTAAAGCACGATGAATTTCCGGAACATTTCGGCATGGTCGATTCGGAACCCCGTGGTTCCGATCGTGCTGTTCATTGCCTTGACGCTAGCTGGCGTCATGTCGTTTTCGAGCATGGACGTGCAGAACGACCCCGATATCGAATTTCCGGTTGTTGTTGTTGCAATTTCCCAGCCGGGTGCTTCGCCTGTAGAAATAACGACGCAGATAACCCAAAAGGTCGAATCCGCGATCAGAAGCGTTCAGGGCGTTCGCAATATCGATGCATCAGCGTCCGAGGGAAACACCTCGGTCAGCGCTGAATTCGAAATTGGCGACGACATCAACGCAGCGGTTAGCGAAGTTAAGAACGCGGTCGACCAGATTCGTGGCGACCTGCCCGATGGCATTTTGGAACCGCAAGTTTTCAAGGTCGCCACCTCTAGTGACCCGATTGCCTATTTTGCGGTCGAAGCGTCAGACATGACGCTCGAACAGCTGAGCTGGTTTGTCGATGATACTGTTTCGCGGCGCTTGTTAGCCGTGGAAGGTATGGCATCGGTCAGCCGGAACGGCGGCGTTAATCGCGAGATCCGCGTCATACTCGATCCTGCAAAAATGCAGTCGCTCGGCGTCACCGCAAGCCAGATTAACGGAGTACTGCGCCAGCAGAATCTGAACGCAGCGGGCGGACAATCGGAAATTGCGGGATCACGCCAATCGGTTCGTATCCTTGGCAACGCGGCAAATGCCTATGATCTGGGCCAGAGAAATATCAGCCTCAGCGGTGGCCGTTCGATTAAATTGGCGGACGTCGCGGAAGTCACAGATGGCTATAGCGAGCAGCGCTCAATGGCGTTCGAAAGCGGGCGCCAGGTCGTCACTTTCGGCATGTCGCGCGCCAAGGGCGCATCCGATGTTACGGTATTCGACAATGCCACCATCGAGATGGAAAAAATCGCCAAGGAAAATCCAGGCATAAAATTCACGCCATTGTTCAACAGCGTCGCCTACACCAAAGCGCAATATAAAAGCTCAATGGCGGCCATGATCGAAGGCGCACTACTCGCGATCGTCGTTGTATTCCTGTTCCTGCGCGATTGGCGGGCAACCATCATTTCGGCGATTGCGATTCCACTTAGCGCCATTCCGACCTTCTGGTTCCTCGACCTGATGGGCTTCACCTTGAACACCATGTCGCTATTGGCGCTTGGCCTGGTCGCAGGTGTGCTGGTCGACGATGCCATTGTGGAGATCGAGAATATCGTCCGGCATATGCGAATGGGCAAATCCGCCTATCAGGCATCTATCGACGCTGCCGACGAAATCGGCCTTGCAGTTGTCGCGACAACATTCTCAATCGTGGCAGTGTTTCTTCCCGTGGGATTGATGCCGGGTGTCGCTGGTCAATTTTTCAAGAACTTTGGTCTCACAGTTGTCGCATCGGTGCTGATGAGCCTTGCTGTTGCGCGTATGATCACACCGATGATCGCGGCCTATTTCCTGAAATCGGGCGGTATAGCCGAGCATGGCGAAGGCCCGTTGATGGATCGCTACATGAAAATCCTGCGCTGGTCGCTGGGCCACCGCCGCTGGATGATGGGCATAGGTGTTCTCGCGTTGGCGCTGACTGTCGTGTTGATGATCGTCCTGCCCAAACAGTTTTTCCCTGATGGTAATCAGGATTTCACGCGTATCCGGATCGAAATGGTGCCCGGCACGACACTGGAGCGAACCAAAGCGGTTTCGGATGAAGTCGTCGCGATCGTCAACAAGGAACCCGAAGTTAAAACCGCGTTGCAGCGTGTGGGTGAAGGCAGTGGCAATATTTTCATCACGCTTGAGGAAGAGCGCGACCGGACGAGCCAAGAATTCGAAGAAGCGCTTACACCGGTGTTGTCGAAGATTGCGGATGCACGTGTATCCTTTCTGACATTTGGCCCCGGTGGCGGTGGCTCCGGACGTGATGTTTCGGTCATGCTGTCAGGCTCCGACCCCGCACAACTCGACCTGACCGCACAACGCCTAGTCGAAGAGATGAAGACGCTGAAGGAACTGCGAGCACCCCGTATTGCGGCCGACTTGCAGCGCCCCGAATTGATCATCAAGCCAAGGCTAGATCTGGCATCACAACTTGGCGTCACTACGGTAGCGCTCAGTCAGGCGATGCGGATCGCGACCTTGGGTGATATTGATCAGAACAGCGCCAAATTCTCGCTGTCTGATCGCCAGATCCCCATTCGCGTGATGTTGGCCAAGGAATCGCGGCAGAATCTGGCGAATATCCGCAATCTTCCGGTTCCAACGGCAAATGGCGGCTCGGTTCCGCTGGAACGTGTCGCGGAGATCAGCTTTGGTGCTGGCCCAACGACCATTCAGCGCCGTAACCAGAATTTCCGCATTTTCGTAGGTGCCGATTTCGCACCCGGCATCGTTTCATCCGATGCCGATGCGAAGATCAACAACCTGCCGGTCATGAAAAATCTCCCGACCGGTGTCTCGCGCGCACCATTTGGCAGTCAGGAATGGGAACAGGAAATGCAGCGCGACTTCGGCATCGCGCTGATATCGGGCACACTGCTCGTCTTTGCCGTTCTGGTGCTCCTCTATCGGCGCTTCATGTCGCCCTTGGTCAATATGGGCTCGCTGTTGCTTGCACCTTTGGGTGGAATGATGGCATTGGGGCTGGTGGGCCAGCCAATCTCTATGCCGGTGTTTATCGGCGTTCTGATGCTGTTTGGAATTGTCGCGAAAAACTCCATCCTGCTCATCGACTTCGCGATCGAGGAAATGGAGCGCGGTGTGCCTAAATTCCAGGCCATCATGGAGGCTGGTCACAAGCGTGCACAGCCGATTGTTATGACGACGGTAGCCATGACGGCGGGGATGATACCAACGGCACTGTCGCTTGGCGGCGACGGGCAATGGCGCGCGCCGATGGGAACTGTCGTCATCGGTGGCTTGATCGTATCGACGTTGCTGACTCTGCTGATCGTCCCGGCCGGGTTTAGCCTTGCTGACGGTTTGGAAAAGCGCGCTGGACCGTGGCTGCGTGATCGTCTGCTGACGTTCAAACCCGGCGATGATGCAGATGACCCCGAAAGCAGAGGCAAGTCAGGTGGTCCGTCGACAGGTCTGGCGCCCGGATTGCAGCCTGCCGAGTGACTTTATCGCCGTGGCACGCTAAGCGGTTGCTTATATGGTAAAATCGGTCAGCCAGCTCAATCAGGCAGAACGCGAGCGCTATAATTGGCGCGACGATGAACTGCGCAAGATGCGGCGGATAGCGACAGCGTTATTGGCACTTATGGCAGTGCTGTTCGTAACTGGCCTGCATCTGGAGCGGAATGTTCATGCCCATTGGGGCTTTCTGACGGCCTTTGCCGAGGCTGGCATGGTTGGCGGTCTGGCAGACTGGTTCGCGGTGACGGCGCTGTTCCGCCATCCGCTGGGAATTCCGATCCCGCATACAGCGATCATCCCCAACAACAAGGAGCGCCTCGGCAGGACATTGGCGGGCTTTCTGCGCACCAATTTTCTGCGCACTGGCATTGTCGCGCGCAAAGTGCAGACGATGGATGTTGCAGGCGCGATGGGACGTTTCCTGACAACGCCGGGGTCGGGCGAAGGCCGGATGCGGATGGGGGCATCCCGACTATTGGGCGACATCGTTGAATCGCTCGATGATGAAAGGCTCGGCGGCATCGCCAAGGGCGCGGTGCGCAACCAACTTGAAAAGCTCGATATTGCGCCGCTGCTTGGACAATTGCTGGCCGCCATGATTAAGGAACGGCGGCATTTGCCGGTGCTCGATGGCATTGTTGCATGGGCGGCGAAGACGCTCGAAGCCAATGAACATATCATCCGCGCTATGGTAGAAGAACGGGCTGGTACGATTATGCGCTGGACGGGCCTTGATGATCGCCTTGCCAATGCGATTGTTACAGGCCTTGAAAAGCTGCTGGGTGATATGGCTGAAGATCCCGATCATCCCTTGCGCGAAAAGGGTGAGGAGGGGCTAGAAAAGCTCGCCCATAGCCTGCGCCATGACAAGGAATTGCAGGTCAAGGTCAATCACTGGAAGCAGGAGCTGCTGAAAAACCCGGCCTTTGCTAAATGGATCGACGGTCTATGGGGTCAGGGGCGTGACGCCTTGCTCAAGGCCGCCCGCAATCCCGACGCGGCCTTGGCTGGAAGCTTTGGAGAGGCGCTGACCAAATTAGGCGCCACTCTGCAGGACGACGAACGCCTAAAGCGTCAGATCAATCGTTTCGCCCGCCGCGCTATCGTTGGCACGACCGAGAATTACGGCGATCAAATTGTAAGCCTGGTTTCTGATACTATTGGCGGATGGAATGCCAGCACGATCACCGACCGTGTTGAAAATGCCGTCGGCAGCGATCTTCAGTTCATCCGGATCAACGGCACACTGGTTGGTGGCCTTGCCGGGATCATCATTCACGCCATTTCGCTGGCGATTTAGCCGCTCAGTTCGCCGCTTTGATCATATCCTCAATACGGACGAACTTCTCGCGCGGCGCCCCTTCTCTTGCGCGTGCAACCTCGGCTTCCTCAATCTTCTTCCAGTCCGAGAATTTGACGATCTGAACACCGCGTTGTTCGAGTAGCACGTCAAGCGCCTCGCGCCCCTGCTTGCTTGCTCCATCCGCAATGTCTTCGGCAACCGCTTCGATTATCATATAGCCATCAGGCCGATTGGTACCGATTGTCCCCGACGGCCCACGCCGCGCCCAGCCGACGCAATACAGGCCCGGCAATATGCGGCCTTCGACATTTGCGAATCGGCCACGGCCATGTTCATAGGGCACACCTTCAATCGACGGCGTCTGGTAGCCAATGCAGGCCACCACCATCGAACAATCGATAGCGTAGGTTTCTCCGGTTCCCCGACTGCGCAATTCACTGTCCAGTTCGGTACGTTCGACGATGATCCGCTCCACTCTGCCGTCGCCCTCAATGGCAATGGGTGCAGCAAAGAAATCAAACTCGATCGATATCGGCTTGGTTGCCCGGTAGCTCTCAGGGATCGCCGCAAATTCGCGCAGACAGGTCACCGATTTGCGCATACCAGGTTCGAGCAGCATATCCTCACCCTCATCGGGCAAGTCAGCACGATTGACATAAGGGCAAGCACGTTCCAGATGCCCCAGCTCGCCCAGTTCCTTGGGCGTCATCGCAATCTGATGCGGCCCACGACGACCGAGGATTGTGACCTCTTCAGTATTGGCAGTTTCGAGCATGTCGAGGGCGTGGCTAACAATATCAGACCCGCCCAGCTCAATGCGGGTCTTCGACAATATCCGCGCAACGTCGAGCGCGACATTGCCATTCCCGACAATCGCCACCTGCTTACCCTTAAGCGGCGGTTCGAGGTCTGCAAAATCGGGGTGTCCATTGTACCAGCCGACAAAAGCAGCGCTGCCGAATACGCCGGGCAGATCTGACCCGGGGATGCCCAGATCGCGGTCGTTCGGTGCTCCGGTCGCCAGAATAACCGCGTCGTACATACCCAGCAGTTCATCAATCGAGACATCCTTCCCGACCATGACATTGCCGACAAAGCGGACATTTTCCGAAAGCGCCACACCTTCATAGCGCCGCGACACCGCCTTGATCGATTGGTGATCGGGTGCAACGCCAAAGCGGATAAGTCCGTAAGGAACGGGAAGCCGGTCGATCACATCGACGCGAACATCCTCGCCAAATTGCTTCTGCGCGGCTTCGGCTGTGTAATAGCCTGCGGGGCCTGACCCTATGATTGCGATGTGACGCAAGCGCTCCCTCCTTCACTTGCACGCCGACTTTCAGGTCAGCCTGTTCTCCGGAGTCGAAGCATAAGCGGCGGGAATGTAAATGCAATCAGGCGAATGCAACGGAAAGCGCTTTTCCCCCGCTTCTTATCCGCCTAATGCTGGGGATATGAGTGTAAAGTTTCCGATCCTGTTGGCGGCGACCGCGCTGATGCTGGCAATTCCGGCATGCAAAGAGGTTGAAACGCTAGACGACCGCCCCGAAACTTCACGGGAATTTCCGCGCGCTGATCGGGCAGTTTCGCAAACCGGCGACACCGAATTTTCAACCGAAGCTGCGCGCGATGAAGCAGGTGAAGCCGCCAAGCTGATGAATTGGGCCGCAATTGCGCCGGGAATGACGGTCGCCGACATCGGTGCTGGTGAAGGCTATTACACCGTTCGTCTGGCCGACCGCGTGGGCGCAAAAGGCCGGGTTTTGGCCCAAGACATCAACCGGGGTGCGCTCGACCGGTTGGGCGAACGTATATCGCGCGAACGCCTCGATAATGTCGCCATCAAGGAAGGCGGCATTGACGATCCGCGCCTGCCCGCGAACAGTTTCGATCGCATCTTCATGGTGCATATGTACCATGAGGTGACCGAGCCTTATGCCTTCATCTGGCGGCTGCGCAGCGCACTTAAGGCAGGTGGGCAAGTCATTGTTGTCGACCGTGACCGCGCGACCAAACAACACGGCATCCCGCCAAAATTGCTCTTCTGCGAATTTGAGGCCGTCGGCTATCGCTTGGTCGAATTTGCCGAACGGCCCGAAGTCGGCGCCTATTTCGCCCGCTTTGAACGCAAGGGCAAAGCCCCTGCCCCGGCGGCGATCAAGACCTGCAAGGAAACCGCGAAGCGGGGTTAAGCCGCCTTCTTTTTCGCTACCTTCGGACGATCCAGAAACTCGCGGATCGCTCCAATGCTCTCTTCGACATGGCTGAGCATGAACAAATGGCCGCCATCGTCGATGACGAACAGTTCGCTATTGGGGATCAGCATTTTCAGGAAATGGCCATTGGCAATCGGCACAATCTGGTCGTCACCGCCCATCATGATCAGCGTGTCATGCTTCATGAAAGGCAAAAATGGCGCGCTGGTCCAGCCCATCATCGCCAGCAATTGATAAAAATAGCCAGTCTTTGAAGGCGGCTTGATACGGCCAATATGGCCCTCAGAGCCATCATCTGTTCCGCCATATAAGGTATTGAAATGCTTGCGCATGAAATCGGGGTCAATGTAGCGCCGCGGATCGGCCATTTTGATCAGCGCCTTGGGATTGCCCGGCACCATCAGCATGCCCGCGGTGGTTGCGGCAAGGATCAGCCGGTTAACGCGTGGCCCGTTTTGCAGCGTGAACTGCTGCGCCATTGCCCCACCCCAGCTGACACCCATGACATCGACCTGCGTCATGTCATAACGGTCGAGTAGTTGCTCCGAAATCCGACCCATCATCCAGGCATTATAAGGTACCATCGGTTCAGGTGAACCGCCGACGCCGGGCATGTCGAAGGTCAGAAAATCGCGATCGTGCAGCATGTGCGCCAGCGGCGCCATCGCCTCGATATTCGCGCCGATGCCGTTGAAGAACAGCAGCGGCAGCTTGTCGGTTTTGCTTTCAGCCTTCCAGTGGGCGACGCGCAGATTGCGTCCGTCGACCTGCTCCATGCTGAAACGCGGCTCGCGTGCTTTGGTCATGTATGTTCCCCTGCTCGCCCGGGCCGCTGCGGGCGTGTTTTATGTTGCGCCGCAGCATAGCTTGCGGCGTACTTTACGCAAGCATCAATCTAACACATACAGCCCCGGCGCATTCTCCATCGGCGGATGCGCTTTGCTCCCCACTGCCTTCGCAGCCACCTGCTTGCCGGCCCGCTTTTGCAGCCATTCGATCCAATATGGCCACCAGCTTCCAGCCACCTCCTCGGTGCCCTTCATCCACTCCTTCACATCCTTGGGTGGCTTCCCACCCTTGGTGTAGCGCCAATATTTGGCCTTGGGGTTGCCCGGAGGATTCAGGATAGATTGCATATGCCCGGCCTGACTCAGGATGAAATCGATATTCTTGCCGCCAAACAATTGCGTTGAGCGGTAACAGGCCTGCCATGGCGTGATATGGTCGGTGGTGCCGCCCAGAATGAACATGTCACCCTTCACATTGGTTAGATCCAGCGTATGTCCGGCAATGTCAAATTTGCCCGGATCGGCATAGGCATTGGCCTCGAACAGATCGAGAAAGTCGCTCATCAGGCTACCGGACAGATTGGTGGCATCGGCGTTCCAGAAGAGGATGTCGAAGGCTGGGGGATCGTCACCCAGAAGATAGTTATTGACCACATAATTCCAGATCAAGTCATTGGGTCGCAGCCATGCAAAGCCGCGGGCAAGGCTTGATCCCTCAATCACACCCTTTTTGCTCGCGCGCTGCTTTGCAAGCGCAATGCCGTTGTGCGAGATCATGGAAGAAGCCTCGGTATCACCGGTCTTGGGTTCCAAAACACATACCATCATCGTGATGCAACCGATGCGGTCATCGCCCGCTGCTGCCAGCTTGGACAGCATGACCGACATGGTCTGCCCACCCGAACAGGCGCCCGAGACATTGACTGTCTCCGATCCGGTTATTTCCTGAATCACGTCAAGCGCCCGGATAACGCCGTCAACATAATCCGCCATACCCCAGTGGCCATGTTCGTCCTGCGGATTGCGCCAACTGATGACGAAGGGCTGGATGCCGTTGTCGCATTGCCATTTCACCACGCTTTTTTCGGGCGTGATGTCGTTCAGGTACATTTTGTTGATCTGTGGCGGAATGGTAAGTTGAGGAATTTCATAGACTTTTTCGGTCGTTGGCGCATATTGCACCAGCTCCATCATCTCATCGCGATAGACGACGTTGCCTTTGGAAATCGCGATATTCTCGCCCAGCTTGAACGGCTTTTTGTTGACCTGGCTGACCATGCCATCGTTGTGAACCATGTCGTTATAAGCGTTTTTTAGACCCTTAATCAGGCTGAGACCACCGGAGTCGACCAGTCGCTTTTGCGCAGTCGGATTGCCGATCAGGCTGTTCGTCGGCGACAGCGCATCGATTACCATCTGGCTGACGAAATTCGCACGATCACGTTCGAGCGCATCAAGCTCCAGATCGTCAATCCAGCCCTTAATGCCCTTTTGCACCGCCAGATAATATTGCGCGCCCGCCTTGAAGAAAGGATTGAACGTCCAGGCCGGGTCCATGAAGCGCTTGTCCTTGGGATCAGGCGCCAGATCGGACTTGCCGGTCATGATCTTGACCGCGTCTTCGGTGATGCCAGACATCGCCTTGAACGCACTGTTCGGATTGGCAGCAGTCTGGCGCAGCATCACGCCAATGGCTCCGGCAAAGTCTTCGCGTGCAAGGCCCGCCAAAGGACCAAGCGCCATGGTCGCTTCATTCGCTGCATCAAAGGAGCTTTGCGGGATCGAACCAAAGTCCGATTTCTTCTTGCCTGACGCTTTTGCTTTTTCTTTCTTTTCAGCCATGTGAGCCACCTCTCCTCTTCCTCGACAAAAGAAATTGCACTTCGTGGAAGCAAGGTCAATCGGCGAAAATCACTGCCGTTTCGTCTGGACGTGCTGGAGCAGGACCGATATGCGCGAATATGGACGGGAGGCGTTTGACAAATGACGGAATTTTCGTGGGTTGCAGACCCGACTTCGGGCATTCGCCAGCGCTTTGTCGAGGCCAATGGCCAGCGTTTTGAACTGGCGGAGGCGGGCGACCCGCAATCGCGCAAATTCGCGATCCTGCTGCACGGCTTTCCCGAGCTCAACTTTTCCTGGCGGCACCAGATGCCCGAACTGGCAGCACAGGGCTGGCGCGTTTGGGCCCCCAATTTGCGCGGCTATGGCAACACAACCAAGCCCGAAGGTGTCCCGGCCTATCGCATGGACCATTTGCTGACCGACGTTGCCGCATTGATAGACCTTGCCAAGACAGAGGCCGCTGCAGACGAAGTGATGCTGGTGGCGCATGATTGGGGCGCTGTGATTGCGTGGAACTTCGCCATCCAGAAAATACGCCCGCTCGACCGTCTGGTCATCATGAACGTCCCGCACCCAAAATGCGCCGAGCGTGAGCTGAAATATTGGCGGCAGAAGAAGAAAAGCTGGTACATCTTCTTCTTCCAGCTGCCTTGGCTGCCCGAAAAGATGATGCTCGCCAATGACGCAAAGGCGGTGCGCGGGGCATTCCTCAACACGGCGGCCAACAAAGACCGCTTCCCGGAACAAGATCTGGATATCTATGCCAAAGCCGCGCAGCAGCCCGGCGCGATGCAGGCGATGGTCAACTATTACCGCGCACTGGTGCGCTTTCCCGAGGCACGCGAGGTGGGTGACGCGATGGTCGATACGCCAACGCTGGTCATCTGGGGCGAAAATGACATGGCGCTCGACATCCACCTGCTCGACGGGATGGAGGAGTGGGTGCCCAACGTCACCGTCCACCGCCTACCCGGCATCTCGCATTGGGTGCAACAGGATGCGCCGGACGAGGTCAATCAGTTGCTCGGTCAATGGCTGGATCGCCCTGCCCAATGAGTGGACTTGAAATCGCTGCCGTTCTGCTCGGCATCGCCAACATCGTTCTGATTATCCGCCGTTCGGTGTGGAACTACCCCTTTGCGATTGCGATGGTATCGCTCTATTTTATCATCTTCCGTGATGCGAAATTGTATAGCGACGCTGGGCTGCAAATCTTCTTCGTCGCCGTGAACGCCTATGGCTGGTGGAGTTGGCAGCGCAACAAGG
>JAGNSY010000164.1:0-1297 GCA_017987825.1 Sphingorhabdus sp.
ATCCGACTGATCCCGCAACATTGCAGGCGGACAAACGCAAAACAAATTATGCCGCAAATCTTAACCCAGCAGCGCTCAAAGGTATGCGCCTCGGCGTCCCGCGCGACCGTGTTGGCGACAATCCCGCGATCAAGTCGCGCTTTGAAGCTGCCCTCGATGTCATGCGCAAGCAGGGTGCGGAGATTGTCGACATTGCCGATACCCGCAAAGGCTTTGACGGGTTGGGCGATGCCGAGTTCGAGGTGCTGATGGTTGAGTTGAAAGCCGACCTCAACGCCTATCTTGCCACGACACCACCTACAGTGAAAACGCGCACGCTTCAGCAGGTCATCGCTTTCAACACAGCCGAGCCAGCCGAGTTGCGCTGGTTCGGGCAGGAAACGTTTGAACTGGCGCAATCGAAAGGCGGCCTAGACGATCCTGCCTATAAGGAAGCCCTCGCCAAGTCGAAGCGGCTTGCCGGGACGGAGGGCATTGACCGGTTGCTGCGCGAAAACAAGGTCGACCTGCTGGTATCACCAACGACAGGCGTGGCATGGAAGACCGACATTGTGAACGGCGACCAATATTCCGGACCAAGCGCGAGCGCGCTCCCTGCTATCGCGGGATACCCTCATTTGACTGTGCCGATGGGAATGATCGAGGGACTACCTCTCGGCATCAGCTTCGTCGGGACGGCATGGGACGACGAACGCGTGCTGCGGGCAGGCTATGCTTATGAGCAGGCTTCGAAGGCCCGCGTGGAGCCGACTTTCAAGCCCAGTATCGAAGCAACGTTGCCCTAAATCGCCTTTGCCTGCGTTGGCGTATTCACACCCATCGATTGCAGATAGCGTTTGATGTTGCGCGCGGCCTGTCGCAGGCGGTGCTCGTTTTCGACCATCGCGATACGGACAAAGCCTTCGCCATCCTCACCATAGCCAACGCCGGGGGCGACCGCGACCTTGGCTTCGGTCAACAATTGCTTTGAAAATTCAAGGCTGCCGAGATGCGCCAATGCCGGAGGCAACGGGGCCCAAGCGAACATAGAGGCGCGCGGCGCAGGGATGTCCCAACCGGCGCGGCCAAAGGCCTCAACCAGCACATCGCGGCGCTTGTGGTACAGCTCGCGGTTCTTCTCGACGATATCCTGCGGGCCATTCAATGCCGCGCACGCCGCTGCCTGGATCGGCGTGAAGGCCCCATAATCGAGATAGCTTTTCACCCGCGTCATCGCGGCGATCAGCTGCTTATTGCCCACCGCAAAGCCGATCCGCCAACCAGCCATCGAATAGGTTTTGGACAGCGAGGTGAATTC
>JAGNSY010000164.1:1397-4383 GCA_017987825.1 Sphingorhabdus sp.
GGATTGCCCATGCCGAGGTCGATAATGTCCTCTCCGCTCGCACGGGCGGCCGCTCGCATCGCATTGACTTCAGCGATGACATAGGGCGGCAAGCGCTTCATGCGGTAGAATTCTTCGGACATCGGACTCCAGAGGCTCCTTGTTACAAATTGGACCAGAGAGCCGCCCTCATGCGCGATGTTTCACCGCTTTTCCAGCAAAACCGGCCTAGCGCGGACGGTTGCCCTTTGCCTTGTGCTTCACACCATGTTTGGACGGCGCAGGTCCAGCTTTGCGAAACGGGCGTTTGCCCTCGCCTGCCGGACCATCACCGCGCGGGCCCGAAAAAGGGCGTGGCGCATGGCGTGGCGTTGACTCATTACCCCTGCCCTTGCGCTTGTTTTCGCGTGCAGCCTGGCGTGGTGGGCCTTCAGCCTCGATGATTTCGACATCATTGTCTTCGTCATGGCCCGGCCTGGCGACCGACTTGGCGAAATGACGCGCCGCGGCGGCAGAGATGCCGACATAGGTTTCGTCCGCCGCAATGCGGATCGCGCCAATATCGTTCTTGGTCACCCCGCCTCGACGGCAAAGCAAAGGCAAGAGCCATTTCGGATCGGCATTGTTGCGGCGACCGATGTTGAGTTTGAACCAGACCGAGTCGTCAAACCCGGCGCGGTGATTATCCTGCATCCGCTCGCCGCTGCCATTATCGAGCAGCTCTTCAGGTGCGGGCATTTTGGCGCGATGGGCGCGGACGAGCGCTGCCGCTACATCCTCGGCGCTCATCGTTTCGAGCAAGCGGGCACCCAGTGCACGATCTTCCTCTTCGGCCTCAACCGGGGTCAAAAGCATTTCGAGCAGCCGTTCATGATCCTTCGCGCGAATATCCTCGGCGGTCGGAACCTTGATCCATTCAGCCTCAATCCGCGCACCGCGCAGCATCGATTCGACGCGCTTGCGCCGCTGATAGGGGACCACAAGCACGGCTGTGCCCTTCTTGCCCGCCCGGCCGGTGCGGCCCGAACGGTGCTGCAAGCCTTCGGCATCGCGCGGCAGCTCGACATGGATGACGAGCGACAGATTGGGCAGATCGATCCCGCGCGCGGCAACGTCGGTTGCGACGCAAACGCGGGCGCGGCGATCGCGCAGCGCCTGCAGCGCCTGATTGCGCTCGCTCTGGCTATGTTCGCCCGACAAAGCGACGGCGTTGAAGCCGCGATTGGTCAGTTTCGAATAGAGATGCCGCACGCTTTCACGCGTCGCGCAAAACAGGATTGCCGTATCGGCTTCGTGCAGGCGGAGCAGGTTGACCACCGCATTTTCGATGTCTGGCGGAGCGACTGTAACGACCTGATAGCTGATATCGCCATGGCCGCGATCTTCGCCGACGGTCGAAATGCGCAGGGCGTCATGCTGATAGCGTTTGGCGAGCGCGACGATCGGTTTGGGCATCGTTGCCGAGAACAGCAATGTGCGGCGGCCTTCGGGCGTGGCGTTGAGGATATCCTCCAGCTCTTCGCGGAAACCCATGTCGAGCATCTCGTCGGCTTCATCGAGCACCGCGACTTTCAGCGCCGATAGGTTCAGTGCGCCGCGTTCCAGATGGTCACGCAAACGCCCCGGCGTGCCGACCACGATTTGCGGCCCGGTCTGAAGGTTGCGGCGTTCTTTCGAAGCGTCCATGCCACCAACGCAAGTGGCGATGCGTACGCCTGCCTTGCCATAAAGCCACATCAGTTCGCGGCTGACCTGCAAGGCCAGTTCGCGGGTGGGGGCAATAATCAGCGCGGCAGGGTCGCGGGCCAGACTGACCAGTCCGCCATCGAGAATCTGCGGCGCCATCGCCAGGCCAAAAGCAACAGTCTTGCCCGAGCCGGTTTGCGCCGACACGACTAAGTCGCGACCATCGGCTTCTTCGGCGATAACAGCGGTTTGTACGGGGGTAAGCGTGGTATAGCCACGCGCGGTAAGCGCTTCGCCAAGAAGCGCGGGGAGTTTTTCAATTGTCATTGGGGTTCCAGTGTTCAAACTGTCTCATACGCCCATTTTGCTGCAATGTCCATGTTGCGCCGCACAACAAATAGAAGCTTCGACAATGCAGCCACTTGGGTTATGCAACAGACATGGCCGATTCACCCAACATGCCGCCCTTGATGGACCCCGAACAGCTCGCCAAAATGGCAGAAAGTTTCGGGGCAGGTGCTGCCGATCCGCTGACCGCCTACAAGCATGCACTCGATGCCTGGGGCGAAGTATTGGCACCACTGGCCAAGGCCGGGCATGACAAGCTGAACGCCAAGGATCGCCGCTTTGCCGCCCCGCAATGGGAGCATCCGGTTTTTGACCTGATGCGGCAGGGGTACCAGCTGATGTCCGATTATATGATCGGCGCAGCGCACGAAATGAAGCATCTGTCGAAAGCCGACAAAGCGAAGCTCGAATTTGCTGTGCGCACGGTGGTCGAGGCGATGAGCCCGGCCAATTCGCCGCTGACCAATCCGGTCGCGCTTGAAAAAGCTATCGAGACCAAGGGCCAAAGCCTGATGTCGGGCGTCAGTCACTTGCTCGCCGACATGCAGCGTGGGCAGCTGACCCATACCGACCCGCAGGCCTTTCGTCTGGGCGAGAATATCGCCTGCACCCCCGGCAAGGTGGTGCACCAGACCCCGCTTTATCAGCTTGTGCAGTACACGCCGACCACCGATAAGGTTTTCGAAACTCCGCTGGTCATCTTCCCGCCCTGGATCAACCGTTTCTACATTCTCGACCTGACCGCCGAGAAAAGCTTCATCAAATGGTGCGTCGACCAAGGTATCACGGTGTTCGTAGTATCGTGGAAGTCGGCCGACGCATCGATGCGCGATGTGGTGTGGGACGATTATATCGCGGCGCAGATCGAAGCTATTGATACCATCCGCGATGCGCTTGAAGTAGATAGCGTCCACGCCATCGGCTACTGCGTCGCGGGCACAACGCTCGCTGCAACACTCGCCATTCTTGCTGC
>JAGNSY010000165.1 GCA_017987825.1 Sphingorhabdus sp.
GAAGCGGTCAGCCGGTTGCTGATCGCAACAAAGACCAGCCCTGCGCGCTGTGCGCCCCAGGCGAGATCGAAAAACTCCGCCCGGTTTTCCATGCACATGGCAATCGTATCGCCATGCCCCAGCCCCAGCGAACGGAGCAGCTGCGCGACACGGTTCGAATTGGCGTCCAGCTGGGCATAGGTCACCACCTGCCCTGACCCGGCCATGATGACGGCGGGTTTATCCGGGTTGGCAGCGGCATGAATCTTGGGGTGCATCTCTCTCTCCATCTCATTCATTCTGAAGCCGACCGGCGGGGCGGCGCTTTGCGGACGCTCTCCAGCTTCGGTCGGCTACAAATTAGTCTTATATTCCAAAGTGGCTCAGGTGCCGGTCCAATTGGGTTTGCGCTTTTCGGCAAAGGCCGCGGCCCCTTCGCGGGCATCGTTGGTGGCGAACAGATTGCCGAGCGTTTCGGTCTGCTTCTGCCACATTTCGGCTTCGTTCCATTCGCCCGATTCAACAATCACCTGCTTCGATTTCTTGACCGCGAGCGGACCGTTGCCTGCAATAGCCTGCGCCAGTTCGATGGCCGCATCGAGCGCTGGGCCCGATGTCACGCGGTTGACAAGGCCAAGCTCATAAGCGCGCTTCGCGTCCATGAAATCGCCGGTCAGTGCCAGTTCCATCGCGATATGCGGCGCAATCTTCTTGGGCAGGCGCATCAGGCCACCTGCGGCGGCGGCAAGGCCGCGCTTCACTTCGGGGATGCCGAATTTGGCGTTTTCATTGGCAACGATCATGTCGCAGGCAATCGCCACCTCAAGCCCGCCTGCCAGCGCATAGCCGTCAACCGCAGCGATTAACGGCTTGGCCGGGGATTTCTGGGTGATGCCGCCAAAGCCGCGTCCGGCAACAAACGGGGTTTCGCCGCGCAGAAAGCCTTTGAGATCCATGCCCGAGCAGAAGGTGCCGCCAGCGCCGGTGACGATGCCGACGCGCAGATCATCCTCTGCATCCAGCCGGTCGAGCGCGGCAGCAATCAGTTCGGATGCTGCCTTGTTCATAGCGTTTTTCGCGTCGGGGCGGTTGATCGTGATGATCAATATGCCGTCACGGGCTTCGACCAATGCGTCGCTCATAGATAGTCCTCTCTTTACTTGGTTTTCGGAAGGCCGAGCACATGCTCGCCAATGATGTTGCGCTGAATTTCGCTGGTGCCGCCACCGATGGTGGCGGAAAAGCTGTTCAGATAGCTGCGGTGCCAGAAACCACCGTCGACCGCATTTACATCGCCGACATAATAGCCCGCCTTGGTTCCCTGAAACTGCAGCGCGAACTGGGTCAGCTCCCGCACCAGCTCGGTCCGCGCCAGTTTGTTGATCAGCGACAGGCCCATCGGACGGTCCTGATTGAGCGGGGCCATACGCCTGCGGGCATTGTTGAGGTTGAGCGCCTGCGCGTCGATCAGAAATTCGACCAGCTTGTCACGCATCACGGGGTCATCGAGCAATGGCTTGCCTCCACGCTGTGCATTGCGCGCCAGATCGAGGATTTCCATGACGTCCATTTCCTTGGCAAAGGAACCGCCCGCCAGATTGACCTTCGCGCCACGTTCATATTCGAGCGTCTTCATCGCGACCAGCCAGCCCTGGCCTTCTTCGCCCATGATATCGCTGGCGGGAATGCGGGCATTGTCGAAAAAGGTCTGAACGAAGCCATATTCGCCCGTCAACTTCTTGATCCGGCGGGTTTCGATCCCCGGAATCCGCATCGGCGAAAGGAAGAAGCTGAGCCCTGCATATTTGTTCGGCGCGTCCGGGTTGGTGCGCGCGAGCAGGATCATCATATGCGCCCGGTCGCCCAAGGAGGTCCAGATTTTGGAGCCGTTGACCACATATTCGTCGCCGTCACGCACCGCACGCGTTTGGGCATTGCCAAGGTCGGAGCCATTTTCGGGTTCGGAGAAGCCCTGGCACCAGATTTCCTCCGCCGCGAGCATCGGCTTGATATAGCGCTTCTTTTGCTCCTCGCTGCCAATGTCGAGGATCAGCGGTCCGGCCCAGCCATTGCCGATTGCGTTGAGCATGATCGGCGAATCATATTTCTTCATGATCCGGGTGGCGATCCGCTGAAACTCCGGATGCATGCCCCGACCGCCATATTCGGCGGGCCAGCTCATCCCGATATAGCCTGCTTCATAAACCTGATTCTGCCATTTCTGCAGGAATTCAAACTGCTGGTCGGTTGAAACCTCCATGAAGGTCAGCGGCAGCATGAAGCCCGGATCGGCGACGGTATGCTCGCGGAACCACGCGTCGCATTGCGCCTCAAAATCGGCAAGTTCAGTGGCGGCAGGCATGCTCATGGGTGATTCCTCTCTCGCCGTTTAATTGCGCGATTAAACGGCGGATTGCAATGCCCTTGGGTGGAATAATTTGCCGCTTTTCGCTGAAAAGCGCCGCCAACGACGGTCGTCGGTCACCGCACATGGCGATGTCGTATTTTTACAATCAATCGAAAATCGAGAGGCGTAGGATTGGAATAACCCTCAACAGGGGTGGGTGTCCGTCGAAGACCTGCAAAAGCGACCCATCTGCATTCGACGGACACCCGTGCGGTCGTGCCTTAAAAACACGGCCGCACATTTCGTTTTGGGCCAGCCTATTTGAAAAGGCTGCCCAAAATTCCGCGTACTAATGATTTTCCGAAACTGCCGGCCAGCTGGCGTCCGACCGAGGTCGCCGCCGAACGGGCCGCCGATTGCACCATCTTTTCGGCCATGCTGGGCTTCGCTGCTTCGCGCGCTTGGCGAGCTGCTTCGCGTGCCGACTCCTTGGCGGCAACGGCTTCGGCCTTGGCCTTCTCTTTGGCAGCGATCGCGTCGAGCTTGGCTTGTTCTTCTTCGGCCTCGGCGGCTTCAGCTGCAGCGGCGGCCTGCGCGCCCTTGGCGACCAATATTTCCTCGGCAGATTCGCGGTCGATCAAATCGTCATATTTGTCGCCTATCGCATCAGTCGCGATCATGACGCCGCGTTCCTGCGGGGTCAGCGGGCCGGTGCGCGAAGCTGGTGGCCGGATCAGCGTGCGCTCGACATGCGTCGGCGCGCCATCGGCCTGCAACACCGAGACCAGCGCCTCACCGACCTTTAATTCGGTGATCGCGGTGGTCACGTCGATTTTCGGGTTGGCGCGGAAGGTTTCCGCCGCCGATTTGACCGCCGCCTGATCGCGCGGGGTGAAGGCATTGAGCTTATGCTGCACCCGGTTGTTGAGCTGGCCCGCAACGGTATCGGGAATGTCGATCGGGTTCTGTGTGATGAAGTAAACACCGACGCCCTTTGAACGGATCAGCCGCACGACCTGTTCAATCTTTTCGACCAAGGCCTTGGGTGCATCGCTGAACAGAAGATGGGCTTCATCGAAGAAGAAGACCAGCTTAGGCTTGTCGGGGTCGCCGATTTCGGGGAGCGTTTCGAACAGTTCGGACAGCAGCCAGAGCAGGAAGGTTGAATAGAGCTTGGGGCTCTGCATCAGCTTTTCAGCCGACAGGATGTTGATGATCCCGCGACCTTTGTCGTCACAGCCAATGAAGTCGTCCAAATCGAGTGCCGGTTCGCCAAAGAAGCGATCGCCGCCCTGTGAACGCAATTGCAACAGCGAACGCTGGATCGAACCGACGCTCTGTTTCGACACATTGCCGTAAGTCGTTGTCATCTCGTCGGCGCGTTCGGCAATATTGACGAGCATCGCTTGCAGATCGTCGAGGTCCAGAAGCAGCATCTGCTCCTTGTCGGCGACGTGGAAAGCGATGGTCAGCACCCCTTCCTGCACCTCGTTCAGGTCCATCAGCCGTGCCAGCATAAGCGGACCCATTTCCGAAACCGTGGTGCGCACCGGGTGGCCATTTTCGCCAAACAAATCCCAGAATTGCACCGGATTGTCCGAATAAACCCATTCGCTGTCACCGATTTCCTTGGCGCGATTGGCAAAATTTTCGTGGTTCTTCTGCGTCGCAGCCCCTGCCATCGCCATGCCTGAAAGATCGCCCTTCACATCAGACACAAAGACCGGAACGCCATTGCGCGAAAAGCCTTCAGCCATCACCTGTAGCGTGATGGTTTTGCCGGTTCCGGTAGCGCCCGCGATCAGCCCGTGCCGGTTTGCCCGCTTCCAGTTGATGGCCTGACGTGCGCCTTCGGCGGTCGAACCGATAAATAGGCCTTCTTCGGACATTGAATACGCTCCCGCGAATGATTTCGATTGCATAAGGACAACTACGCCATCCCGTTCAGGTCAAGTAATATCAACTCCTATAACCTTGGATTTATGCGGCAACGCTTTGTCGGATG
>JAGNSY010000025.1 GCA_017987825.1 Sphingorhabdus sp.
GATCCTTCGTGACCTGGTCAATGCCTCGGTCGGGTTCGAGGATCTGGCCAACGAAACCAATCGCCCAAGCAAGAGCCTGCACCGCATGCTTTCGGAGAAGGGCAATCCGAGCATGGACAATTTGGCTGCGATCTTCAGCGCAGTTCGCAAGCGGCTTGGCGTGGCATTCGAGGCTCATGGCGTCGAGGCGGCGTGAAACAAGCAGGAACGGGTTGGACTTAAAGCGCGGCCAAGGTGGCATAAGGGGACAGGTGAACGGCGCAAAACCGTTACTACTCCAAAGTTTCGCAGAACAAATTTGATTGTGAGGTTTGCCCGGCCAAATTCGGCTGTCGCGCGGGCGCACTCATGCCGATGCTGTCCCATCAAATGCCGGGAGAAAACCCCTAGCCCGATACGGCAGCAGTTGGCGCATTCTCGCGATCCTTGAAAGCGAGCAGCCGCAACGCGTTGAACACGACCACCAGCGTCGAGCCTTCGTGGGCGAGCACTGCTGGTCCGATACCCAGGCCCAGGATGGTCGCCGGCAACAGCACCGTGACGACACCAAGGCTGAGATACAGGTTCTGGCGGATGATCCGGCTCGTCTGGCGGCTCAGTCCCACCGCGAAGGGCAAGTGTGCGAGGTCGTCCGCCATAAGGGCAACGTCCGCCGTCTCAAGGGCCACGTCCGATCCGGCTGCTCCCATCGCAATGCCAACCGTGGCGTTCGCCATCGCCGGTGCATCGTTGACCCCGTCGCCGACCATTGCGACCTTGTCCTGCGCCTTCAGCTTCTTGATGGCGGCAACCTTGTCCTCAGGCATGAGGTCGCCCCAGGCTTCGTCGAGCCCGACCTGCTTCGCAATCGCGTCGGCAACGCGCTGGTTGTCGCCCGAGATCATGATCATGCGCGTAATGCCGAGTTCGCGCAGGCGCGCGAGCGTCGCGATCGCCGCGCTGCGCGGCGTGTCCATCAGCCCGATCACCCCAAGATAGCGTGTCCCTTTCCTGACGATCATGGTCGTACGGCCTGCCTCCTCAAGGCGCAGGCCTTCGTCTCGCAACCCTTGGGGAAGCGGCTCGCCTGCCACTTCGCCGAACAATTTGGGGCTGCCGATGAAGACTGTCTCGCCTTCTACCATCGCCTGAACGCCGCGACCGGTAATGCTGCGCAACTCCGTGGCGGTTGGAATGGGTATTTCGCCGAGCCGCTCGCGCCCACCGACGGCAACCGCAGCGGCGAGCGGGTGATCGCTCAGTCCCTCGACCGCGACCGCAATGCGAAGCAGATCGGCTTCAGTGGTGTCTCCCGCTGGGATCACATCGGTGATGCGCGGCCGACCTTCGGTCAGCGTGCCGGTCTTGTCGAAGGCGATGGCGCGCAAAGTGCCGAGATTTTCTAGTGGGCCGCCACCTTTGACGAGCACCCCGCCACGCGCAGCGCGTGCAATACCCGAGAGAACCGCGCTTGGCGTCGCAATTGCCAGCGCACAGGGACTTGCCGCCACCAAGACAGCCATTGCCCGGTAGAAGCTGTCGCGGAATGGTTCATCGACCACGACCCAGGCGAACAGCAGCAGACCGACGAGAGCCAGCACGCTCGGCACGAAAATGCGCTCGAAGCGATCGGTAAAGCGCTGTGTCGGCGATTTCTGCGCCTCGGCCTCGCCGACCATCTGCACGACCTTGGCCAGTGTAGTGTCCTTGGAAAGGCGCGTTACCTGCACTTCGATCGCGCCCGCGCCGTTGATGGTACCCGCGAAGATCCGGTGCGCCGCTGCAACCTTGTCCGGCTGCGCCGTTGCCGCAGGCAGGTCATCAACCGGACGCTTGTCCACCGGAATACTCTCGCCGGTGACCGGCGCCTGATCGACGCTCGATTCGCCGACCACCACGAACCCGTCCGCAGGCATGCGCTCATTGGGCTTGACGATCACGACGTCACCGACCGCAAGCTCATCGACCGGGATTTCCAGAGTCTGGTCGCCGCGCCGGACGATCGCGGTTTGCGGCGCCAGTTCGGCGAGGGCCTCGATGGCGCGCTTGGCGCGGCCCATCGCATAGTGCTCGAGTGCGTGGCCGAAGCTGAAGAGAAAGAGCAGCAACGCGCCTTCCGCCCATGCGCCGAGCGCTGCCGCGCCGGCTGCGGCAACAAGCATCAAGCTGTCGATCTCGAGCTGGCGGTTCCGGAGCGAGTCGATTGCCTCGCGCACCGTAAAGAATCCGCCAAAACCATAAGCGGCGACATAGAAGCCGAGCGGCAACCATTCAGGGACGGCGGTCGTCACCGAGATCAGAAAGCCCACGCCGAGCAAGGCACCGCAGATCAAAGCGAAAATCAGTTCAGTATTGGACCCGAATACCCCGCCATGGGCATGTGCGGGGCCACCAACTTCCGCGCCGGCGCCATGGTCATGTCCAGCATGGGCCGTGTCGGCGGCGTGCATTGCCGGGGCTGCCGACGGTGCCTCACCAGATGGGGCGCTCGCATAGACGCCCAACTTGCCGAGCAGCCGTTCGATTTCGACTTCGGAGATCTTGTCGCGGTCGAAATCGATGCGCACCACACCAGCGGCCGATGCATCGGCCTCGACTATACCAGGTGCGCGGAGCAGCCGTCCGGCGACGGTGCGGGCGCGCCGCTGGTTGGACAGCCCATCGACATTCCAGAGCAGATGGCCAAATCGCTCGGTGATCTTCGCGCCCTCGCTTTGGGCAATCTCGCGAATTCTTGGCAACGAAAGCAGGTCAGGATCATAGTGGACGCAAAGCTTCGCCGAGTCTTCGCCTGCCGCCGCTACTATATGGGCGTTGCGGACGCCCTCTCGGGCGCTCAAGCTCTCCACCAGCCGCGTAACGCATGCGTCCGCTGCGCCATCGATTTCAGGTAGCAGTAACGGCAGTTCGAGACGGAGCTTTGCGGTCATCTACCCACTCCATCGTGCCCAGCCGCCCAAAGATCATGGGCGTTGATCCGAAGTCGCGAGATCGCTCGTGACGCTTCGGCGCGCGCGGCGGTCTCCGCCTTCAAGGCGTCCTGTGCCTGACGCTCGGCGTATAGCAGGTCGGCAAGGTCCACGCCGCCCAATCTATAGCCCTGGCGCAAACGGTAGGCTGCCATTTCGCTGCTGGTTCGGGCATCGAGACTGCGTTGCCATGCCGACCAGCTGTTGATCGCCTGGGCAAAGTCGGTGGCAGCGGCCTCCTCGGCCGTAAACCGCGCGGCAGCGAACTCGGCGGTCGCGGCGCGGGCTTCCGCATCGGCCTGATCGGCCGAGGCGGACCTGCCCGCACCGCCAATCGGGATCGATGCCACCACCCCGATGCCGCGCTCGGCTCCGCCCCGCTCGCTGAACAGGCGCAAGCCGAGTGTCGGATCGGGAATCCGGTCTCGGCGCGCTCGCTCGGCCAGGATCGTCTGTCGATCGGCCTCGGCCTTCGCAGCAGCCAGGCCATGATCCTGAGCGAGCGCCTGATCACGAAGTATGTCGAGCATGACCGGCGGCATCACCGGGTCTGGCAATTCCGGCACCTCGGCAGGCAGCGGCAGCGATGGGAACTGCACCTCTAGCCGCGAGCGCGCGATTTGCGCGCGCGACCGGCTCTGGTCGAGCGCGACCCGCGCGGTTGCCAGCGCCGAGCGAGCCCGATCGGCATCGACCGGTGCTGCGTCCTGGAGGGCAACCCGGCGTTCGACGGAAGTCAGGTCTGCTGTCAGGTTGGCCACCGCAGCTTCGTTGGCCTTGATCTCTGCACCGGCTGCCAGCCAATCCCACCAGATGTCGTTGAGGAGCTGCACCGCGCTATGGCGGGCACCGGCAATCCGATAGTCCGCCGCCGCAACTCCGAACTCACCCGCCCTGCGGTCAAGTGCGGCCTTGCCGGGCAACCGGAAACCCCGTTCGAGCGTAACATCGTATTCGCTGAATTCGCCTTCGCGGTCGATCCGGCGCCTGGCATAGGATCCGCTGACAGTGAACTCATAGGGGCCGGCGCGCTGACCGCGTGCAGCACCCCGCGCTGCGTCGCTGCGGGCAATGCTTGCCTGGACCAAAGGATGGTCTTCGACCGCGCGCTCGACGGCTTCTGCGGGCAGCAGCGTCGAGACTTCGTTGGCGAGGGCCGCTCCGGACAAAAGCAGCGCGGGCAGGATTAGATAGCGGTTCATGCGGGGTATCCTTCGTCATCACCCTGGGCTTCGCGTTCAGCGAGCGACTCGCCGAACCGCTCGTAGAGCATCGGCAAAAGCACCAAGGTCAGCAGGGTGGATGTGATCAGGCCGCCGATCACCACAATGGCGAGCGGCCGCTGGATTTCGGAGCCGGGGCCGGTCGCAAAGAGCAAGGGCACCAGTCCGAAACCGGTGATCGTCGCGGTCATCAACACCGGTCGCAATCGCCGTTCCGCTCCGCGCCGCACCGCCTCGGCCATCGACTTGCCTGATTCGCGCAACTGCCGGAAGTAGGACACCATCACCAGGCCGTTGAGCACCGCGATGCCGAGCAGGGCGATGAACCCAACCGAGGCGGGCACCGAGAGATATTCCCCGGTGACCAACAAGGCGACGATGCCCCCCACCGCTGCAAACGGAATGTTGGCAATGATCAGCAAAGAAGCGCGCATTGAGCGCAGTGTCACATAGAGCACGATGAAGATCAGGATCAGCGCGATTGGCAGCACGACTGCCAGCCGGGCCGATGCCCGCTGCTGGTTCTCGAACTGCCCGCCCCATTCGAGCCGGTATCCCGCAGGAAGCGGCACGGTTTTGGCGAGATCGGCCTTGGCCTCATCGACAAAACCAACCAGATCGCGGCCCGACACGAACGCCTGGATCAGCGCAAAGCGTGAGCCGTTCTCATGCTCGAGCTTCACCGGCCCTTCGGTGCGGGTGACCCGCGCCACGTCGCTCACGCGGACGCTCGTCCCGTTAGGGCTGAGGATGGTCTGGTCGGTGAACAGCGTCGGATCGCTCGCCAGCGCAGGATCGCCGCGAATGACGATCGGTACGCGGCGATTGCCTTGCGCGACAGTCCCTGCGCGCACACCTTCGACTTGCGCACGCAGGGCATCCTGCAAGTTTTCCACGGGCATTCCCGCCCGGCCGGCAGCCAGCCGGTCGATGTCGAGTTGCAGGTATTCGACGCTGTCATCGGCAACCGTGATTACTTCGGTCGCGCCGCTGATCTTGCGCAGCCGCCCATCGATTTTGGCTGCTAGTTCTCCAAGCGTCTTGAGGTCGGGTCCGAACAGCTTGATCGCCAGATCGCCGCGCGAGCCGGTCAACATTTCGGACACGCGCATTTCGATGGGCTGGGTAAAGGCATGCTCGAATCCGGGCAGTTCCTCCATCGCCACCCTGATTTGCTCGATCAGCCAGTCCTTGTCCTGAACCCGCCATTCACTCCGCGGCTTCAGTCGCATGAACGTGTCGGTGTCATTGAGCGACATCGGATCAAGCCCAAGTTCATCGCTGCCAACCCGTCCGACAATTTCGAGGATCTCCGGAACTTTTGCCATCAGCAGTTTCTGGACGCGCAAATCGCCTTCGATGCTGTGCTGGAGGCTGATGCTGGGGTGCTTCTCGATCTGCAGCAGCACCGAGCCTTCATCCATCGTCGGCAGAAAGGTCTTGCCGACAAACGAATAGGCCACAACCGCGACGAGCAAGGCGGCTCCGGCTGCACCATAGACCGCCGTCTTACGGGCGAAGGCCCAATTGAGCAGCCTATGATAACGCGGCGAAAGCTGCCGCATCAACCACGGCTCTTTGTGTTCTCCATCCGCCTTCAGGCCGTAAGACGCGAGCACAGGAACCAGGGTCAGCGCCAAAACGAGCGAACTGGCCAGTGCCAGCACGATCGTCATTGCAACGGGGCCGAACAATTTGCCCTCAAGGCCTTCGAGCGTGAGGAGCGGCAAGAAGACGAGCGCGATGATGAACAGACCTGATGCGACTGGCACCACGACTTCGCTGGTGGCAACCAGCACGCGGTTGAGCTTGCTGGCGTGGGCATGGCCAGGATCGGACAATCGTTCGACGACATTTTCGATAACCACCACGGCGCCGTCCACCAGCATCCCGATGGCAATAGCGAGACCGCCAAGGCTCATCAGATTGGCCGACATGCCGAATTGCTTCATCAGGATGAAGGTCACCAGCGTGGCCATCGGCAGGGCGGCGGCAACGATCAGCGAAGCCCGGATGTCGCCCAGAAACAGGAGCAGCAGGATCACCACCAGGATGGTCGCTTCGAGCAAGGCCTCCTCGACTGTCCCGACGGCCCGTTCGACCAGTTCCGAGCGGTCATAGAAGACGTTGAGGACCATCCCCTTGGGCAGGCTGCGCTGGACCTCGGCTGCGCGCACCTTGACCTCGCGCACGACCTTGCTGGCATCGGAACCCTTCAAGGCGATCACAATGCCCTGCACGGCCTCGCCGGTGCCATTGCGCGTCACCGCGCCGTAACGGGTCAGGCTGCCGGTGCCGACGGTCGCGACATCGCTCAGCCGCAACACGCCATCCTTTTGCGTTTTGACCACCACCGCCCGCAGATCGTCCTCGGTCTGGATCGCTCCGACTGCGCGCACGATCAGGGCTTCGTCGCCAACCGAGAGCCGTCCGGCACCGTCATTGCGGTTTCCTGCACCGATTGCCGTGCTGATGTCTTCATAAGTGAGGCCAGCTGCGGCCATCAGGTTGGGATCGGGACGAACCTCGAACGTTTCGGCCCGTCCGCCGAGCGAATTGACGTCGGCGACACCCGGTACCGTGCGCAGCGCAGGCCGGATCGTCCAATCCAATGCGCGCCGCTTCTCGGCCAGACTTTGCGGCCCTTCGAGGGTGAACATGTAAACATCGGTCAGCGGCGTTGCGATTGGCGCCAGTCCGCCTTCGACCGATGGCGGAATGTCTTCCATGATCCCCGACAGCCGTTCGGTCACCTGGCTGCGCGCCCAATAAATATCGGTGCCGTCCTGAAAATCGATGGTGATGTCGGCAATACCGTATTTGGCGATGGAGCGGAGGATTTGCTGCTTGGGGATACCCAGCATCTCCATCTCGATCGGCGTGATAACCCGGCTTTCGACCTCTTCGGGGGTCATGCCGGGGGCCTTGAGGATGATCTTCACCTGGGTCGATGAAATGTCCGGGAAGGCATCAACCGGCAGGTTGAGAAAGGACCAGCCACCGATACCGGCCAGCGCAAGCGCCAGACCCAGTACCGCCAGCCGCGCGGCGAGCGACAGCTCTACAAGACGACGCAGCATGGCCTATTCGCCGCCCAGCGTCATTTTGATCTCGGTCAGGCCCGAAATGGCAATCACTTCGCCAGCCGCCAGGCCCTGGAGAATAACCGTCTCACCGCCTGCGCTGCCGCCAATGACGACGACTCGCTTCTCGAATCCCTTGGCCGTTTTGACAAAAACGACATCCGCGTCACCAAGGCGTGTGACCGCATTTGACGGAACCGCAACCGAGCTTTGCTGGGCATCGCCGAAGATGGAAGCCATGACGCCTTTGCCCGCGATCATTCCAGGGGCGGCACCAATGCTGGCCTTGGCCAGAACGCTTCGGGTGTCCGGATCGATTGCCGAGCCGACCGAGAGGATGAGTCCGGAGATATTACCGGGTAACGATACCGTCATGCCCGGCCTGACCAAGCCTGCCAGCCGTTCCGGGACCTGAATGTCCAATTGATAAGCATTGCTCGCGTCGATCACGAACGGTGCGACCATGGCATCTACAGGGCCGCCAGTCTGGACCGCGACCGACGAAACCCGTCCACTGATCGGTGCTCGGAGCGTGATCAAACCGCCACTGCTTGCCCCGGAAAGACCAAGGATGCGTGAGCTCTCCGAAACATCTGCTTCAGCTTGCCGCACCGCAGCCTGCGCTTCTTGTGCACGCGCGCCGGCAATCACGCCTTCGCTTGCAAGCTGTTGCAGCCGTTTCGCGTTGGCGCGCGCATAACCGAGTTGCGCGTTTGCGCGGGTCAGGTTCGAGCCGACTTGCAAGGCATCGCGGCTTACCATCGTCGCCAGCGGCTGGCCGCGCGTCACGGCCTGTCCGGGGATCACGAACACCTGGCGGATCGCCCCGGCAAATGACGCGGTCACGGCCACCCGCGCCTCGGGCGGGAGCGTTACCGTAGCAGGCATGGTACCGAGCGGCATTCCGCTTGCAGCCCGCACGACCGCCGTTTTGACACCCATTCGCTCCAGCTGAGCGGCCGTCAGCGGCTTGGCTGCGTCCCCCGGTTGCTCGGTGGCTGCTGTTTCGGAAGCGGGTGCGGCAGGCCGCATGGCCCACCACCCGACGATAATAATGGCCACCAGTGCCGCAAGCGCGGCAATTCGATTACGCAATGACATTGAAGAAAGCTCCCAACCGGACAGAATCTCGGCAACGGGAATACCCGCCGCGAAGTCGTGTCGGTCAGGCGGAGGGCGGCTGGGTCGGCGGTGCCTGCGCGTATGCGGCGAGCAGGTTCGCTGTTGCCTGTTGAAATGCCTTCTGGTTAGCATCGGCCACTAGGCAAACATCGGGACCGGTTGTGGTCAGGCCAACTGTGCAATGATGATGCGTCGCAGTTTCGCCCGGCATACCGGAGGCGGGTTTCTGCTGGTCATCGCCGGTTGTGGCATCCGCCTCGTGAAGGTCGAGGATTTCGGACACATGCACGTCGGACCCGCCCTGCGCATGAGCGATAGCGGGCGCTATCGCGCCGCCGAACAGGACGGCCAGTATCAACAGTAATGAGATGAATCGGCCCCGCATTACTTGCCCGGTAGCATGAGTGCTGCGTTGCGGCAAACAGAGTTCACCGCGCGATCCCAATCCAGCGTGGAGTCGAGCTGGCGAAGTCACAGTAGGCGTCGCCAAAGCTTGCGCGCAAATGTGCTTCTTCGATCTGCACCTGAACATGGCAGGCAGCGACGAATGCCATCCAGGCTAGCCATACCCACCATAGCGAGGTGTTCAGCGCCACCCCAAGCCCGATCATCATCATCCCGACAAAAATTGGATTGCGGCTGAATCGGAACAACCCATGCCGAATGAACAGGGGTGCGTCCCCGTGCCGGACACCAACGCGCCACGCCCGGCCCATCTGGACTTGCGCGACAATCACGATGGACGCGCCTGCACCCGAGAGCATCGCCGCGATAACCGGGAACTCCCCCTGTCCATCTTTGGCGACAACTCCGCCCGCGATGGCGAGTACGACGATGCTTGCAGCGAATGCCAGCCCAGCCAACCTCTGCTTTCCCTTCGACGAGTCAAAAGCCCAAGCGCGATCACCCGATTTTCGCCGGATGGCTTCGCCCCTCAGCACTGAGGCTGCGAAAATCGTGACAAGTGAGATGAAGGGAATGGCGTGCAACATCAGATCAACCCTTCGCCGGGCTGGCTGTTTGACGTTCTGGCCGCAGTTCGTCGCGTGCATGCCGGACTATCTGCGCGCCTCCGCTGATCGCTAGCGCAGCCATGATGCCGGCAACCAGCAGATCGGGCCAGGCGCTCCCGGTCCGGAACACACCGAGCGCTGCAACCATTACCGCCATGTTGCCGATGGCGTCGTTGCGCGAGCAGATCCACACCGACCGCATATTCGCATCGCCAGTGCGGAATCGGTAAAGCAATAGTGCAACGCCGACATTAGCGATCAGTGCTGCGGCCCCGACGATGCCCATGGTTTCGGGTTGTGGCGCGGCCCCGTTTACAAACGCAAGAATGGCGGTCGCCAGTACCCACGCTCCGAACGCCAATAGAGTCAGCCCCTTGAGCAGGGCCGACCTTGCGCGCCAGACCAGCGCCATGCTCGCGACTGTCAAGCTGATCGCGTAGTTGGCGCTGTCGCCCAGAAAATCGAGCGCGTCGGCCTGGAGCGAGCGCGAATCCGCCGCCGATCCAGCGACAAATTCGACCGCAAACATCACCGCATTTACGCCAAGCGCGATCCACAAGGCCCGCCGCCAGCGCGGATCGTTGAGCGTTTTCGTGCTTCCACAAGCGCTCGTGCAGCAATCGTCAGCCATGAACTTCCTTCTCGACAAAGTGCGAGTCGGCGCTGCATATGCACCCTGTAGCAACTACAGGGTCAAGCGATGAAAATCGGCGAACTGGCAAAAGCGACCGCAACCAAGGTGGAAACTGTCCGCTTCTATGAGAAAGCAGGACTGCTTCCGCCACCTGCGCGGACCAATGCCAATTATCGCAGCTACGGCCCTGCGCATCTCCAGCGCCTGTCGTTCATCCGCCGTGCGCGCGATCTGGGCTTCAGCCTCGACGCCGTGCGCGATTTGCTCGCGCTCGCCGATGATCGGAGCAAGCCCTGCGGTGCAGTCGATGCGATTGCCAGCGGGCACCTGGCTGAAGTCGAACGCAAGATCGAAGACCTTGCCGCGATGCGCGACGAATTGAGACGGGTGATCGGCAGCTGTCAGCGCGACACGGTAGCCGATTGCAAGATCATCGAAACCTTGGGTCCGCGCTTCGCCGCAAGCTCAGGAATATCCGCATGATCTCGGTCCTTGCCAATCGCACCTACCGCCATCTGCTCGGAGCGCAGATTATCGCACTCATCGGCACAGGGCTGGCTACCGTAGCGCTAGGCCTGCTGGCCTACGATCTCGCCGGAGGCAATGCGGGGGCCGTGCTGGGAACGGCCTTGGCGATCAAAATGGTTGCCTATATCGGCGTCGCTCCAGTGGTTGGTGCCTTCGCTGACCGCTTGCCGCGCCGTGCCTTCCTCGTTGCGATGGATTTGGTGCGCGCCGCCGTCGCGCTCAGCCTGCCCTTCGTCGATCAGATCTGGCAAATCTATGTCCTGATCTTCGTGCTGCAATCGGCCTCTGCGGCTTTCACTCCGACGTTCCAGGCAACGATCCCCGACGTACTGCCCGATGAAGCCGACTATACCCGTGCGCTTTCGCTCTCGCGATTGGCCTACGACATGGAAAGCCTGATCAGCCCGATCCTTGCAGCGGCGCTGCTTTCGGTGATCAGTTTCCATTGGCTGTTTGCCGGAACCTCGATCGGCTTCATCTGCTCCGCCCTGCTGGTGGTATCGGTTGCGCTCCCGCGCTCGCCTGCCAAGCCGCGCACTGGCGGCATCTGGACCAAGACCACGCGGGGTCTCAGGATTTACCTCAAGACGCCGCGGCTCAAAGGCCTGCTTGCACTCAGCCTTGCCTCGGCGGCGGCAAGCTCGATGGTGATCGTCAACACCGTTGTCATTGTGCGGGGCAACCTCGGCTTTGGCCAAAGGGAAATGGCGCTAACGCTCGCGGCCTATGGCTTCGGCTCAATGCTGGCAGCGTTCTTCATTCCCCGGTTGCTCGACAAGATCAGTGACCGGACCTTGATGGCGAGCGCTGCGGCGCTGCTGACTACTGGCCTTGCGGCCATGGCCGTGCTTACCGCGCTGTTCGCGAAGAGCGCTGGATATTGGCCGATGCTGCTGGCGGGCTGGTTCGTCCTCGGTATTGCCTATTCGATGAGCGTCACCCCATCGGGTCGGCTCTTGCGGCGCTCCGCCAATGCCGAAGACCGGCCCGCCGTCTTCGCCGCCCAGTTCGCACTTAGTCATGGCTGCTGGCTGATCTGCTACCCGCTGGCCGGACAAATCGGAGCGGGCGTCAGCCAGGTTGCGGCGTTCGCTGTGCTGGCAACGGTCGCCGGCATCGGAACCTTCGCGTCCCTTTGGCTCTGGCCGTCACATGATCCCGCACTGGTGGCGCATAGCCATGATGACCTGCCACCCGACCATGCGCATATGCGTGAAGATCATGACCACGGCAAAACCAAGAGCCACGCCTTTGTGATCGACGACATTCATCCGGATTGGCCGCGTGTGGCTTGATCAGGTCACTTGACGAGAATACGTCCATACTAGTCGCCAGGTCCCCGTCGATTAAACATCAAGCGGCACCGGGCAGAAATTCCAGTTCAGCCGTATCAGGAAGGCTGGCCAATCCGCCCCGGTTCACGCGCTCCGTTAGTGTCGCGCATAGACGAAAGTCCCTCCCGCACCGAACGCCATCACATTGAAGCTGGCAGCCCGCTGTCCGGGCGCTTCCATACCTGGCGACCCCAGGGGCATTCCGGCAACTGCCAGCCCGCGAACACCGCGCGGCTTGGTCGTCAGCACGCGCTTCATGTCGGCAATCGGCACATGGCCTTCAAACGTCATTCCGTCGATAATTGCGGTATGACAGCCTGACAGTGAAGCTGGCACCCCGAGACGGACATCGAATGCGGCGCGGTTGGCATCGTCGATGATCCTGACAT
Organism: Sphingorhabdus sp.; assembly: GCA_017987825.1. GTDB lineage: Bacteria > Pseudomonadota > Alphaproteobacteria > Sphingomonadales > Sphingomonadaceae > Sphingorhabdus_B. Next base: position 12,275 of record JAGNSY010000025.1, read on the forward strand.
TGCGCCCGAATGCGGCGCGCACTTGTGCTGCCCATTTTTCGCAGCAGCCGCATCCGGGGTCACGATGCATGACGAAGTCCGATGCCGCCAACGCGGGAGTTGCGAAAAACATGAGAGCGAGGATGAGTTTTTTCACGGCGGGCTTCCTTTTACACTATGATTTTGCATTGACCGGATGGTTCCCCCCGCGTTGCGGGAACACCATGATCAGTACAATGATGGCAGCCGCCAAGACTGCCGAAGCTATGGGACGACTCATGGCTAGTCCGCCATGATCGATCGGCTTGTCGAGAAAATCGCCAACGGCTGCGCCAAGAGGGCGTGTCAGGATGAAGGCGGTCCAGAACAGAACGGTCCGGCTGATCGCGGTTCGGAAATAGAGCACTGCTACCAACGCGAGCATTGCCGCAAAAATGATCGCCGCTCCGATGTAGCCGCGACTCCCGGTATCGGCCAGCCAGTCTCCCAACGCGGTTCCCAGGGTTTGCGAAAAGGTGATCGTGATCCAGTAGAATGTCTCGGCGCGCGGCTCGTGGACACTCTCCACTGATATAGTGCCCAAGCTTCTGTGCCACGCGTAGAGCGATGACAGCACCAAACCGAGGAGGAGCAGAGAACCACCGGTGTAGCCAATTCCAAGCGAGCGGGTCGCATAGTCGGCCATGGTCGTCCCGGCCGTGGTGGAAGCGATAATCGTCGCCCAGTAAAGAAAGGGGTGGAACCGCTTGGCCCGAACCTGCCACCAGACAAGAAGCACCAGAAGGCCGAGAAAAATCGCTGTGCCGACCAGATAGCCCAGATTCATCGTCATGCTGACCGTATCGCCGCCCGTCTCGCCAAGCGTCGTGGCCAGAATCTTGATCAGCCAGAAACCGAGCGTTACCGCCGGAACCTTGGCCAGATCAGAATGCAAAGTTGACGTGTCGTGTGCCATGTCGTTTTCGCTTTTCATCGCGGCTCAAACTCCTCTTCGAAGGTGTGCAACAGTCAGCGCACGTTCTGTTGATGGTGACCGACCTTGCGGCTACGCCGGATTGGCCAGCGCATGAACAGCAGCACCGTGCCCGCCAACCCAAATAACAGACCGCCAATGGCAAAGCACAGCAGCCACCAGGTGTTGAAATCCTCGTGGTTCTTCCAGTCCATGATGTGGAGGCTCCAGAAGAAATCGTAGAGCCGCCAAGTCCCGGTGCGGACGGCGGTGATCTTGCCGGTATCGACGGCGACGAACACGCTGGTGGCGTCAGGATCAGCATAGGCGATCCGCCACGCCGGAAGCGCGCCACGATATTCGGGGCTTTCGTTCGTGATGCGTGACGCCTTTGAAGTCGGTTTGCTGGCAGATTTCCAAGCGGCATTGGCAATGGCTGTCGCCATGGCCGCATCGATGGGCGGCAGCGCCGCGCCTGTTGCAGCGTCGAACAAGGTGATGCCCTTGGACGTCGTCACTTCGGCAACCGGGCGATTGCCCAGCATATGCCAGTTGATCGCTTCGACCGGTGCTCCTGCGCTGGCTGTAATCCGGGACGGGTCGACGAACTGTGTGGCCACCGGAATCGCCGTCACGGCCTCGCGCGACACGAGATGCTCGCCGCGCACCTTGTCGATCGGCAAAAAGCTCATCAATGCGCCGCTCGCGAACCAGATCAGCAGTTGTGCGCCGATGAACAGCGCGAGCCATTTATGTGCCCGACTGGCGAACACATGAATGCGGTGTCGATAGCGCTTCAAAACCAGAACCTGATCCCGGCGACGAAATTGACCGCGTTCGGCTTTTCGCCGGCCAACCGCGCGTAACGCCCGGTATCGCCAGTTCTTGCGGACCATTCGACCCCGATATAGGGCGCAAATTCCTTGCGCACTTCGTAGCGCAGGCGTGCTCCCAGTTCAAAGCTGGTGAGGCCCGACCCAACGCCCAAGGCAGGCATATCCTGCAAGGAGAAGTTCAATTCGACGCGCGGCTGGAAAATGAGCTTCTGGGTGATGCGCTCATCGTAGCTGCCTTCGATGCGGGCCCGGACATCGCCCTTGTCCGACAGGAACAACTGCCCGGTTGCATGAAGCCAGTACGGCGCAAGTCCCTCGACACCCACCACCGCGTATGTGCGCGACGGGTTGGGCGCGATGTCATGGCGCAGCCCGATGTGGGCATTCCAAAACGGCGAAATGGCGCGCGAATAGAGCGCCTGGACTTCGACATCCTCGATCGGCTTGCCAAAGGAGCCTTCGCCCTCAGTCTTGATCTGAAGGCGATCGATATCGCCGCCGAACCAGGCATCGCTTTCCCAGCGATAGCCATTACCGCCCGGGCGTGCCTGAAATTCAGCCAGATCGAACAAGATCATTGATCCGCTGAATGCACCGTTTTCGCGTCTCAGATTCCTACGCGACAAGGCCATCGCGGCCGGGTCAAACAGGGCATCGGCGGCATGATCGGCCGGGGGAGCGGGAGCGGGTGCGGTGCCGATCTGGGTATCGGCAGGCGACATGCCCGGCATTCCTGCCATGCCATTCATGTCAGAGGAACCTTCCAGCTGGGCTGCCGGATCATGCCCCGCGTGCGGATCGGCTTGGTCCGGTGCGGTTTCAGCAGGCGCGGTAGGGGCGGCATGATCGTCCACTGGTGCGGGGATCGGTGCCGGTTCCTTCGGCGGCGCAGTGGGGGCCATGTCCATGCCAGGCATCGCGGCCTGGGCATGAGCGGCGGCCGGCGCAGCGAAGAGCGCGGCCGTGCCGAGCAGCAGGATCGCCTTCATGCCGCGTCCTCCTCATGGCGCACCGTCACGACGCGGAACATCCCCGACATCATGTGGAGCAACATATGGCAGTGAAACGCCCAGTCGCCGAGACCGTCGGCGGTCAGGTCGAACGAGACCTTGCCGCCAGGCAGGACGTTGACGGTATGCTTGACCGGGTGATGGCCGGGATTGCCGGTCACAACCTCAAAGAAGTGGCCGTGCAAATGGATCGGATGCGGCATCATCGTATCGTTGATCAGATTGACGCGAACCCGCTCCATATGCCGCAAGGGTATCGGCTCGCTGTTCTCGCTGAACTTCTGGCCGTCGAACGACCACATATAGCGTTCCATGTTGGCGGTCAGGTGCAAATCGATTTCGCGTGTTGGCGTCCGCGTGTCAGCATTGGGGGCAAGCGACTTGAGGTCGTGATAGGTCAGCACCCGGTGATCGACCTTCTCGAGGCCGGTCGGGCGCTCGCCGGTCCGGTCCATCGGCATCGGCGACAGCGTCGCGACCCCCGGGCCCATCTTGACCTGGGGTGCAACGGACGGATCGCGCATGTTCATCGCGCCGTGACCACCTGCACCATGATCCATTCCGGCCATGTCGCCACCGCCTGACATGTCCATCTCGCCCATGCCCATGTCCTTCATGGTGAGGAGCGGCCGCTCGCGGATCGCGGGGATCGGTGCGATCATTCCAAGGCGCGGCGCCAGTGTCGCGCGGACCTGGCCCGAGCGGTCGATTGCTTCGGCAATAAAGCCATAGGCCATGTCCGCCGAAGGCTGGACGATCACGTCATAGGTTTCGGCGATGGCGATCTGGAACTCGTCGGTCTCAACCGGCTGGACGTTCTGCCCGTCGGCGGCGACGACGGTCATGGGGAGTCCCGGAATCCGGATGTTGAAGTTGGTCATTGCCGAAGCATTGATGATCCGCAGACGAACCCGCTCGCCCGGTGTGAACAGCCCGGTCCAGTTGGCTCCGCTGTCGTGGCCATTGACGAGGAAATGGTAGGTCGAACCGGTCACGTCCGAGATGTCAGTAGGATCCATCCGCATTCCGGCCCACATCCGCCGATCAGCGGCCGACATGTCCTTGCCTGCGAGGCGGCCCGCCAGCGTCTGCTTCTGCATATTGTAATAGCCGCCCTGTGCCTTCAGCTTGCGCAGGATGGTGTGCGGATGGGTAAAGCTCCAGTCGGCGAGCA
>JAGNSY010000166.1 GCA_017987825.1 Sphingorhabdus sp.
GCCTATGAACCGCTGCAGGGCCGCCGCGCGGTCGCACAAGTCGTGCTCAACCGTGTGCGTCACCCGGCATTCCCCAACTCGGTGTGCGGCGTCGTCTATCAGGGATCGAACCAGCGCGTGTGCCAGTTCAGCTTCACCTGCGACGGCTCGCTCAACCGCAAGCCTTCTGCCGCCGCATGGGCCGCAGCCGAGGCGGTCGCGCGTGAAGCGCTGACCGGCTATGTCGAACGCTCGGTCGGGCAGGCGACCCATTATCACGCCAATTATGTTTCGCCTTATTGGGCCCCCAAGCTCACCAAGATTTCACAACTGGGCGCGCACATTTTTTATCGCTGGCCCGGCAAATGGGGCATGCCCGGCGCATTCACCGACAGCTATTCGGGCGTAGAAGGCATTCCTGCATTGACCAATCTGGCAGCGCTGGGTGAGGAAGGCCTCATCACCGAGCAGCTGACCGTCGACCAGCAGACCGAGGCGCTGGCGCGTTCAAAGCTGGCACCGGAACTGGTTCCGATGCGGGCCGCCGAAAATGACGTGGGCGGTCGCCTGGATATCAGCAAGGGCTGGACGCTCAGCATTCCTGATCCGCGCGAGACCCGCGGCGCATCCTCCGCCGTGACCCAGCGCCAGTCTAGTGGTGGTGCGGAAACAGTGAAAACTGCTATGGGTGGGCAATGAGAGCTTTACTCGATTGGTACCGGAGCCAAAGCGGCTCGCGCCAGATCATCGTTGCCGCCACCGCCGGGTTCCTGCTGTTCCTGATCTGGGCAAGCTTTGCCCAGATTGACGAGGTCACCCGCGGCCAAGGCCGGGTCATCCCGTCGAGCAAGATGCAGCTGGTGCAGGCCGCCGAACCTGCCTCGATCAAGGATATCCTAGTCCGTTCGGGCCAGCGGGTGCGCAAAGGGCAGCTTCTGGTGCGCCTTGACGATACCGAATCTTCCTCACAGCTCGGCCAGATCGCTGCTGAAAACCGTTCACTATCCGCCCGCGCAGCACGCCTTTCCCGAGAGGGCGGAACAGGCGGCGATTGTCCGCCCAATCCAGATGGTAGCATAGCCGAGGAATGCCGACAGGAAGCAGCTCTGCAGTCGGTTCGCGCCTCTGCATTGCGCAGTCGGATTTCCGCATTGGGATCGGCTGTTGAGCAACGACGCCGCGACTATGGTGAAGCACAAGCTACTGTAGCGAGCCTGCGGCAGAGCCTTCAACTGGCGCAAAGTCAGGTCAATATGCTGGCTCCGCTCGCCGCCAAATCGATCGTGCCGCAAACCGAATTGCTCTCCGCCCAACGCGAAGTCACCGACATTCAGGGCAGACTGGCCGCCGCCCAGCAGGCTGCATCGCGCGCGCAGGCAGGCATTGCCGAGGCGCAGGCACAGGCATCCGAAGCCGGGTTCCAGTTCAAACAGGAAGCGCTCGACGAGCGCAGCCAGATCACCACCAAGATGGCGGTCAACGAACAGTCGCTCAAAGGTGCTGCCGGCCGCGTGAACCGCGCAGAAATCCGCTCGCCCGTCGATGGCGTGGTCAACGATGTACAGGTGACAACGATCGGCGGTTTCGTCCAGGCCGGCGAGAAGATCATGCAGGTTGTGCCGGTGGGCGACAAGCTGCTGGTCGAGGCGCGCGTGACGCCCAGCGATATCGCCTTCATCAAGGTTGGCGACCGAGCGAATGTCAAAGTCACCGCTTATGATTTTTCGATTTATGGAGGCCTTTCGGGTCGCGTCGTGCAGGTCTCCGCCGACAGCATTTATGACGAAGTCGCCAAAGAGGCCTATTTCACCGTCGTTGTCGAAACCGACAAATCCTATCTGCTGTCAGCTGGCAAACGCCTGCCAATCAGCCCGGGCATGATCTGCGACGTCGAAATCATCACCGGCCGCAAGAGCATCCTAAGCTATCTGCTCAAGCCGCTGATCAAGGCCCGCTCGGAAGCGCTGCGCGAACGCTAAGTTCGGCTTAGCTGCTGAGCGCGGCGATGCGGATCGGGGCGGGCTGAACCTCCGCAGGCTGGGTGGCATAGCCATGCAGCCATGCCTTGCCTGCCGAATAGCTCATCACCGGACGATAATCGCGGATCGAAGCGGCATCGACAATGCGATCGGTATTGTTATCGAGCACCATCAACCGGTCGCCATTGCGAACCACCAGCAAGGCATGGTCGGCCCGGCGGACTAGATCTTTGGCAATGACCAAGAACATATCGCCACGCGCCACGCCAGCGGCCTCGAGCAGCTTCATTTTAGCAATCGCATAATCCTCGCAGTCGCCCTGCCCGGCACGCAAGGTTTCGGTCGCGGTTGCCCAGCGGTCGGCGACCTTGAAGCGGACCGAATCGTCGATGAAATTGACGCGGCGGTTGACCCAGCTGTTGATCAGATCAATCTTCGCGCCCTGATCAAGCCCACGCGCTTCACCGACTATGCCACGCCACGGTCCGGCACGGCCAGACAAGGCGGAAGCCTGTGCGCGCTGCCATTTGCTGTCGAGCGGGGTGCGCCCGACCGACAAGGCGACACTGCCAAACACATTGGGTTTGCTGGTGTCGACCTTGGGCAGCATCAACCCGGGCTGCATTTGCGGACGACGCATGATCGAAACGGCGGCCAGACGCGACACCCACTGGGTCGCCCGCGCACGCGGATCCAGATCGGGTTCGGGCGCGAAAGTCGGCAGGCGGGTGAAGGCCATCGCGGCGCATGGTGCTACCGCAACTGTCGTCGGCCCCGCTGCAGGTTCCAGCATCGCAATCTGTTGCACTTGCACCGGCGCCGCGGCGGCAGCCTGCTGCGCGCGCAATTCGTCGAGCTTGCTGCGCGCACCGCCCAAAATCGCCTCTGACTTAGTCGGCACTAAAGCCGGTGTCGCCATAGCCATATCATATCCGACAGGGCAGCTTTGTTCGTGCGCCGGAGGCGGCACGATCAAGGCCCAGGCCGCAGACGGACACAGGCTGGCAGTCAGGGCAATCGTCGCCAAGGCGAGACGGGCATTGCGCTTTTTTCCGCTGGGAGCATGGATTTTCATGCTGCCCTAAATTGCAGGGAAAGGACAATTTAGCGTTGAACGCTATGGTTGACGAACATGGTCGACGAAATGCGACGAAAGAGGGTTAACGGCTTTTAGTGAAGATTGTTTAGCGACGGATTTCAGCCACGTTGCCAATCGAACCAGCGCTGCGCCATACGTTGCAAACGCTCCGGTTTCCTTGCCAGGCGGTATTGCCCGGCAGCAAATTTATTCGCTTCGCTCCATGTCGGGTAACTATGAATCGCCGCCATCAGTTTACCGAGCGGTAGATTGTGCCGCATTGCAAAGACCAGTTCGGCGATCATTTCACCTGCATGGCTGGCGACAATAGTCACGCCCAGCATCCGGTCTTTTCCGGGCGCGGTCAGGATTTTGACGAAGCCATGCGCTTCGCCATCCGCAATGGCGCGATCGAGATCGTCGAGACTATAGCGGGTGACATCAAAAGCGATGCCCTGCGCCGTTGCATCCGCTTCGGTCAGCCCGACACTTGCCACTTCCGGATCGGTATAGGTAACGCGCGGGAGCACGCGATAATCGGCCTTGTAGCTTTTGAACGGTCGCGCCAACGCGTTAACCGTCGCGTACCAGGCTTCATGGCTGGCACCGTGGGTGAGCTGCTGGTTTCCGGCGACATCGCCGGCGACGAAAATATGCGGCATCGCAGTCGCTAGTTTTGCATCAACGGCCAAGCGCCCGTCGACCACCAGACCCAGTTCTTCCAGACCGAAGCCCGTCACACGCGCCTTACGCCCAACCGCGACGATGAGATCGTCATAGGGAATGGCCGACTGGCCGCCCGCTGCTTCGACCACCAGCTGCTTTCCGGTGTCAAAGCGCACCGCCTTATGTCCGGTTCGAACATCGACGCCCTCTAGCCTTAGCGTCTCCGTCACGAGCGTAGCCGCCTCAGCATCTTCCTTGAGCATCAGTCGGTCGGCCATTTCGACCAAAGTCACCTGACTGCCCAATCGTTGAAAGGCTTGCGCCAGTTCGCAACCGATCGGGCCGCCGCCCAATATGGTCAGGCGTGCAGGCGCCGTACTGCGCGTCGCCATTTCGGCCCACAAAGTCTCGCTGGTTAGATAGCCGCTCGACTCAACGCCGGGGATGGGCGGCACGACAGGTGCGGCGCCGGTTGCGATGACGAAGGCCTTGGCGGTCAGGCGCTGGCTGCTGCCATCGGCCTTGGCAATATCGACCGTCCAGGGATCGACAAAGCGCGCATAGCCTGTGAGGCATTCAACACCGAGGCCGGTATAGCGTTCGATACTGTCATGCGG
>JAGNSY010000167.1 GCA_017987825.1 Sphingorhabdus sp.
GGCAATACTGGTCGAGGGTGCGTGGGAGATTTTGGAAAACTCACCGGTCATCATCGATCGCTACCGCGAGGTGACGATTTCCTATGGCTATGCCGGGGACAGCATTGTCAATTCGCTGGCCGACATTGCCTGGATGATTTTCGGTTTCTTCCTCGCCTCGCGTTTGCCTTGGAAAGCAACATTGACACTGGGTTTGGCGATGGAGTTGTTTGTCGGCTGGATGATCCGCGACAATCTCGCGCTCAATATATTGATGCTGACAGCTCCGCTGGAAAGCGTGAAGGAATGGCAGGCTGGCGCGAGTGGCTATTGGGTGACGGGGAAGGCTTAGCCGTTCCGCTTCTTTCGCTTATCGTAAAGCGCTTTGGCAACCAAAGCGCCACCGACCAGTAAAGCACCTGGGATCGAACGCGTTGCAATTCGTGTCGCCGCGATGCCCAAACCAGCACCCAAAATGCCATGCCCGCGCCTGCGCCCCACGACTTCACCGACAACGGCACCCGCAATAGTTTTCAACAGGGGCATGTGGATAACTCCTTTTTCCACAGGGTGGTGTGGACAATTACACCATGTCCTCTGCCCTGACATGGGTATCGAAGGTCGCCTCGTCAACCAGACCGAGCGCCAGCGCGGACTGTTTGAGCGTCAGGCCGTTCTGATGCGCATGCTTGGCAATCTTGGCGGCGTTGTCATATCCGATGACAGGCGCAAGGGCGGTGACGAGCATCAGCGAGCGGTCGACCAGCTCGGCGATGCGTTCGCGATTGGGCTCCAGCCCGTCGATGCAGTTTTTGGCAAATGTCTCCATGCCGATGCTGAGCAGTGCGATCGAACGCAGCACATTGGCACCAATTAGCGGCTTGAAGACGTTCAACTCCAGATGCCCCTGCATCCCGCCAACGGTCACCGCCTGATGATTGCCGATCACCTGTGCCGCGACCATCGTCAGCATTTCACACTGGGTGGGGTTGACCTTGCCGGGCATGATCGAGCTGCCGGGCTCGTTTTCGGGTAAGGACAGTTCACCCAGGCCTGATCGCGGGCCGGAGCCCAACAGGCGGATGTCGTTGGCGATCTTGGTCAGGCTGACAGCAAGCGTGTTGAGCTGCCCGTGATAGGACACCAGACCGTCATGCGTCGCCAGTGCCTCAAATTTGTTCGCAGCCGGGATAAAGGGGATGCGGGTTGCGTTGCTGACTTCGGCGGCGATGGCAATATCGAAGCCTTCTGGCGCGTTCAGCCCAGTTCCTACCGCTGTGCCGCCTTGCGCCAGTTTCTGCACATTGTGCAACACCGCGCCTTCGATGCGATTTTTCGCGGCAATCAACTGCGCGACATAGGCCGAAAATTCCTGCCCCAATGTCAGCGGCGTTGCGTCCTGCAAATGGGTGCGGCCGATCTTGACGATTTCGCTCCACGCTTTGACTTTTGCTGCCAGCGCATCAGTCAGGCAGTTGAGGGCCGGCAACAGTTCCCTATGGGTCGCGAGCGCAACCGAGATATGGATCGCGGTCGGGAAACTATCGTTCGACGACTGGCCCATATTGACATGATCATTGGGGTGCACCGGCGATTTGCCACCGCGGGAGCCAGCAAGAGCCTCGTTGGCAATCCCCGCGATCACCTCATTCACATTCATATTCGACTGGGTGCCGCTCCCCGTCTGCCATATGGTCAGCGGAAACTGATCGTCAAATTGTCCGGCAAGGATGCCATTGGCTGCTGCCACGATCGCGTCGGCTATTTCACCCGGCATTGCACCTGAGGCCTTGTGGGTCAGCGCGGCGGCGCGCTTCACATGGGCAAGGCCATAGATGATCCCCAACGGCATCCGCTCATGCGGTGGGAACGGGAAATTGCCAATGCTGCGCTGTGTTTGTGCGCCCCAATAGGCCTCGGCAGGAACGTCTATGGGGCCGAAACTGTCGGTTTCGCTGCGGGTTGCCCCGGTCACTTCTTCCGCCCGAAGTCCACCGTCACGACGTTCGAGCCATCCTCCTGCTCGATGCTCGGCCCGTCATTTTCCGCCTGTTCGTGCGGTTCCGGGCCGGATTCGGCGTCGACATGGAATTGCAGCGCGAAATCGACTGCCGGATCGACAAAGGCGGTTATCGCCGAAAAGGGGATGTGCAAATGTGCGGGCACCTGGCTGAACGACAGGCCGACCTCGAAATAATCCTCGCCCACCTTCAGATCCCAATATTTATGCTGCATCACGATGGTCATTTCATCGGGGAAACGCTCCATCAGGTGCACGGGGATGGCAACGCCCGTCGCGCGGGTCTTGAAGGTGATGTAGAAATGATGGTCGCCGGGCAAACCACTGACCATGACTTCGCCGAGCACACGACCGACCACAGCGCGCAGAGCTTCCTGTACGATATCGTCATAGGGAATCAGGCTGTCTGCGGCTTCGTCGCTCATGCGCGCCTTGGTGGACTGACACTGATTTGAAATCAAGATGAACTTTAGCGAGGCATAGGTTCGCGCACTTGCACTGGCATTTTATCGGCTTATAGCGGCGGCCATGCGCACAGCCTCTGTCAACCGGAATACCAAGGAAACCGAAATTGCGGTCGAGGTGAATCTCGACGGCAGCGGGCAATATGATATTTCGACCGGGATCGGCTTCCTCGACCATATGATCGAGCAATTCTCGCGCCACTCGATGATCGACATTTCCTGCCGCATCAAGGGCGACCTGCATGTTGACCAGCACCACACCGCAGAGGACAGCGCGATTGCCATCGGGCAAGCGATCCTGAAGGCGCTAGGCGATAAGGGCGGGATCATGCGTTACGGCAGCGCCTATTCGCCGATGGATGAGACACTGAGCCGCGTCGCGCTCGACATTTCGGGGCGGCCTTATTTCGTCTGGAAAGCCGCATTCACGCAGGAACGCCTTGGCGAGATGGATACCGAGCTGTTCGAGCATTGGTTCCACTCGATTGCCGATGCGGTCGGTCTGACGCTGCATATCGAGTTGCTTTACGGTAAGAACAACCACCATATCGCCGAAAGCATCTATAAGGGCTTTGCCCGCGCGATGCGCCAAGCGATCGAGATCGACCCGCGCAAGGGCGGCGCTATTCCGTCGACCAAGGGGATATTAGGTGGCTGAGGGCATCGCGCTGATCGACTATGGCGCGGGCAATCTCCAATCGGTTCGAAACGCGCTGAAGGCGGCGGGGGCGGCGGACATCGCCGTGACCGCCGATCCGGACATTGTTGCCCGCGCGCAGCGCATCGTCCTTCCCGGCGTAGGGGCCTTTGCGCATTGCATGGAGGGCGTTTCGGGCATCGACGGGATGATTTCGGCGCTGGAGCAACGCGTGCTGCGCGATGCAGCGCCTTTCCTTGGTATTTGTGTGGGCATGCAATTGCTCGCCGATGAGGGCGTGGAGCATGGCAGCACCAGGGGGCTGGGCTGGATCGGCGGTACGGTGCGCGCGATCGAACCGGCGGCAGGCCTCAAAGTGCCGCATATGGGCTGGAACGATGTGACCTTACGGGGCCCGCATCCGGTTGTTCAGACCGGCGTCGCCTATTTCCTGCACGGCTATCATTTCGATGCCGCCGATCCGGCGCATGTGCTGGCAACCACCGACCATGGCGGCCCGCGTGTGGCGGCGGTGGCGAAGAACAACATCCTCGGGGTGCAATTCCACCCCGAAAAGAGCCAAGCTTATGGCATAGCCACGCTGGCACGATTTCTGGAGTGGAACCCATGATAGTCTTTCCTGCAATCGACCTGAAGGGCGGTCAGGTCGTGCGCCTTGCTGAAGGCGATATGGATCGTGCGACGGTGTATGCCGACGATCCGGCGGCGCAGGCCTTGCTTTTTGCCGAGGCGGGGGCGGAGCATCTGCATGTTGTCGATCTTGATGGGGCCTTTGCCGGAAAACCGGAGAACACCGAAGCGGTCGAATATATCATCGAAAATTTCCCCGGCTATGTGCAGCTGGGCGGCGGCATCCGCAACCGGGCGACGGTTGAACGCTGGTTCGACCTTGGAGTCGCACGACTGGTGATCGGCACGGCTGCCCTCAAGGACCCGCAATTCGTCAAGGATATGGCGCGCGAATTTGAAGGCGGCATCGTCGTCGCGGTCGATGCACGCGACGGCTTTGTCGCGACCGAAGGCTGGGCCGAGAAATCGGACATGCCGGTGATAGATCTCGCCCGCCGGTTCGAGGATGCGGGCGTTGCCAGCCTGCTCTTCACCGACGTCGGCCGCGACGGAATGCTGACGGGGTGCAATATCGATGCGACGGTCGAT
>JAGNSY010000168.1 GCA_017987825.1 Sphingorhabdus sp.
TATCATCGAGCGAGCGCGTCAACTTGGCAAGCGCCGCCTTACCCTGCGCCGTATCGCAGAAACGCCCGCCGAAATCACCGACCAGCGCGTTACCAAGCTTCGCCTCGACGCTCGTCGGAATCAACGGCGCCAGCCATTGCGGGCTGAGCAACACTACCGCGACCACCGCTGCGCTAATCCCGGCAAAGACGAGGCTCGCCTTGCCCAGCCCCAACCGGTCGATCAGCCCGCCATAGGTCTTGGACGCAGGCAATAGAGGGACAAGTTCGTCGGGCACATGCCCTTTGACGCCCAGCCGCCAGCCGTCCTTGACTGCAAGGCCGTAAATCTTGTCCTCGCCCTTCGCCTCAAGAAAACGAAGGTCCTCAAAGTGAAACGGCCCGTGCCGCATTTCCCGTTCAAGCAGGTAGAATTGCTTGCCGATGGTCTGAATTTCCACCTTGCGGCGGACCGCGCTCTGCCCGTCAAAATGCCAGGCATCGAAAAAGCTAGTCATCAGATCGCCCCAACATCAAAGGCATCGAGCAGCCCTTCGCCGTGGCTCGAGCTTTGCGTTTCGGACTGGGTCATCCGGTCGAGATTGACTTCACCAAAGGCTTCGGTGTGAACGACAAAGAATTTCCAGCTGCGATAGCGGATGATTGAGGTCGCAAAAGCAATCGGGATGATCGCGATCAAAATGCCGACCACCAGCCCCACCGACAGGATCGATTCACCGGCTTCCAGTTGTTGCGCAAATTGCGTCGGGTCGGCTGCGATCAACAGGCTGAACGGTGCAAAGGCAAAACCGTAAGCAATCATCAAAATCGCGAGATTGGCGAGCCAGAACAGGATCCAGTCGGGCGAGCGCGCGGTGAAATCAAATTCGAGATCGCCCAGCCGCAACGCGCCGATCGCGACGCGCATGAATTTGGAATAATAGAGCAAGGCGGCAATCGGCATGATGATATAGAGGCCCAGAATTGCCAATATAATCATCACAACGGCAAATGCGCCGCCCGCAGTCGAAAAAGGATCGCCCCCGCCGCCACCCGATGCTGCCATCGAAAAGCCGAGCGCAGCTGCGCCGACAAACACCAGAAACGGCACCAGATAGAAGAGCAAATAGCGTTTCATCAGCGCTTTCCAGTCTGCATTGGACTGGAACTGGTACGGACCAAAACTCATCTTTGACCAGCGTTCATTCCACAGCGACATGCTCGCCCAAGGATAGAGCAGGTAGAGCGGGATTGCGGCGACGACATTCTTCCAGATATAGGACCAGCCATAGCCGAAGCCCTGATCGTCGCTGCCGCCGCGGATACCACGCCAATAGGTGCGGCTGAGGCGATAGCGAAGTGCCCTGAAGTAAGCGAGGCCGGTGAGGTAAAAGATCGCCACAAACGTCGCAAAGATGATCACGCCAGCAATGATCGGTTGCCCCTGAAACACCAGCCCGTTGATCACCAGCTGCATCACCACCAGCGGCAGGCCAAGCAGGAAGAAGACCATGATAAAGCCGATGAACAGCTCGATTCCGCGTCCGGTCCATTCGAGCGGTTCGTCGATAAAACGCGTCTGCGACCAGAGATATTGCCGCTCACGCGTGGTCGCCCAAAAGCGATAGACACCGAGTGTGACCAGCGTCAGCAGCACATTGGGCAGCGCGATTTTGGCGAAATCGGTCCAGCTGCCGTGGAAAGTGACAGCACTCGGCGCTTTCCCCTCATGTCCGGTCATAAAGCGCGCTTCCTTTTCCCTGTTCTGGCCGTAGTAGGTGCGCGATTGCATGCGGGCTTGTCAAGCTACGCTCGACAAACGGTTTTTTGCCCTTTGAGATGAACAGTCCTACCAGTCGGGCAGGCCCAACGACCAAACCAAATACCCCGCACAGTATCGCCGTGAATACTTGCAGCTTTGCTGTCAGGCTGGCAAAGGGGCGCTTCCGAAAAGTCACAGAAAGCCTGAATTTCCAATGTCCGATTTGATCCGCGTCACCCTTCCCGATGGCTCCGCCCGAGAAGTCGCGCGCGGGACTACCCCGGCGGATATTGCCGCCGCGATCGGCCCCGGGCTTGCCAAGGCTGCACTCGCTGCGCGGGTGGATGGCGAGGTGCGTGACATCATGCGCCCGCTGGAGGCCGACACCAACCTCGCACTGATCACCGCGAAGGATGAGGCCGACGCGCTCGAACTCGCGCGCCACGATTTCGCGCATGTACTAGCCGAGGCGGTGCAGAAACTGCATCCGGGCACGCAGATCACCTTTGGCCCCGCGACCGACGACGGCTTTTATTATGACGTGATGGCCCCCGCCAGTCGCGGCCCCTTCACCGAGGATGACCTGCCTGCGATAGAGGAAGCGATGCGCGAGATCATCCGCGCCGATAAGCCGCTACGCCGGGAAGTCGTCGCACGCGACGCGCTCATCAAGACGTGGAAAGACGCAGGCGAAAGCTTCAAAGCCGAATGGGCTGCCGAACTGCCCGAGGGCGAGGAGCTGTCGGTTTACTGGTCGGGCGACGACTGGATGGACATGTGCCGCGGCCCGCACCTGGCCTCGACCGGCAAGCTTGATCCGCAGGCCTTCAAGCTGATGCGCGTTGCCGGGGCCTATTGGCGCGGCGACCAGAATAATGCGCAGCTGACGCGCATCTACGGCACCGGCTGGCTCAACAAGAAGCAGTTGGACGCCCATCTGCTGCGCCTCGAAGAAGCAGCCAAGCGCGACCATCGTCGCCTGGGTGCGGAGATGGACCTGTTCCACTTGCAGCAGGAAGCGCATGGTTCGGTGTTCTGGCATCCGCACGGCTTCACCATCTGGCGCGCGCTGGAGGCCTATATGCGCCGCGCGATCGACGAGGCGGGTTACAAGGAAGTCAAAACCCCGCAGGTGATGGACGCGCGCCAGTGGGAGCAATCGGGCCATTGGGGCAAATATCGCGAAAATATGTTCGTCATCCCCGACGAGGTTCCCAATACCGAAGACGAAGGCCCGGTCATCAGCGGTGAATCTGACTGGATGGCGCTGAAGCCGATGAACTGCCCGGCGCACGTTTTGATCTTCCGCCAGGGGATCAAATCCTATCGCGACCTGCCCTTGCGCATCTACGAAAATGGCTGCTGCCACCGCAACGAACCGCATGGCGCTTTGCATGGGCTGATGCGCGTGCGCCAGTTCACGCAGGACGATGCCCATATTTTCTGCCGCGAGGATCAGATTGTCGCTGAAGTGCAGGATTTCTGCGCGCTGGCCGACCGAATCTATAAGGATTTCGGTTTCACCTATTCGATCAAGCTCGCGCTGCGCCCCGAGGCACGCTTTGGCAGCGACGCCGATTGGGACAAGGCCGAGAATGAGTTGCGCGACGCAGTGTTCCGCGCCGGATTGGCGACCGAAGAATATGGCTGGGAAGAACTGCCCGGCGAAGGCGCCTTCTACGCGCCCAAGCTCGAATGGCATTTGACCGACGCGATTGGCCGCACCTGGCAGGTCGGCACGATCCAGTCAGACCGGGTGTTACCCGAACGACTGGACGCCAGCTATATCGGAGAGGATGGCGGCAAGCACAGGCCCGTCATGCTCCACCGCGCGATCTTTGGCAGCTATGAACGCTTCATCGGTATCTTGATCGAACATTATGCCGGACGTTTCCCCGTCTGGCTCGCGCCCGTGCAGGCGGTGGTTGCGACGATTGTGTCCGATGCCGATAGCTATGCGAATGCGGTGACCGAAAAGCTGGCCGCCGCCGGCATCCGCGTCGAGACCGACCTGCGCAACGAGAAGATCAACTATAAGGTGCGCGAACATTCATTGGCGAAAATCCCGCATCTGCTGGTCGTCGGCAACCGCGAGGCCGAGGAAGGCAAGGTCGCTATCCGCACCTTGGGCAGCGAAGGCCAGCGGATCATGACCGTTGATGAAGCGATCGCCATGCTGGTTGCAGATGCCGCACCACCAGATCTGCGCAGCGCTTGACGATCGACGCGCTGCTCGGCGGGCTTAGTCCATCCACGCTTTCTGTCGCGTTGGGCCTTGTCTTTGGCGCATCGGTGGTGCGCGGATTGACGGGTTTTGGGATGGCGATCATCCTTGTGCCCTTGCTCAGCCTTATCGTTGAACCTGTCGAGGCCGTAACGATTTCGATCCTGCTGCAATTGCTCGCCGGGCCGATCGGATTGAAGCGGATATTGGCCGATGGGGAGCGAGAAACGGCGATCCCGATTTCCGTCGCTGCCATAGCGGCGACACCCTTTGGCGTCTGGTTATTGTCGGTAACCGCACCCGATGTCGCGC
>JAGNSY010000169.1 GCA_017987825.1 Sphingorhabdus sp.
GTGGTGAGTTCGTCGGGTGTCATCTGCGCAATCAAAAGCTAGCGCTTAGCCGGCCTGAAGTCGGATTGGGTAATCGCAGTGCCGGGTTTTCGTGCTGCGTTGTGCGATTGGTTTCGTTAGAAGAAGGAAGAGAAAAAGAAAGAAGGCGCGTAGCGCCATTATATAGAAGCTAGCGCGAGGTTCATCGCGATTATGATGGAAGGGCTGACGCCCTTCTTTCTTCTTTCCTTCTTTCTTCTAGCTAAAAACTGGCGCCACTTCGCAGTTCGCCCACGCCATAGTTTCTCAATCAACGCTGCAGCACACACCAATGACGTTACGGCAACCGCTTGACACGGTAATGTGATGTTGTATCATTAACTCGCGACTATCGGCCCG
The DNA here is from genome assembly GCA_017987825.1 of Sphingorhabdus sp. GTDB lineage: Bacteria > Pseudomonadota > Alphaproteobacteria > Sphingomonadales > Sphingomonadaceae > Sphingorhabdus_B. The sequence continues at coordinate 379 of JAGNSY010000169.1, forward strand.
GACTGGCTGATTCGCATTCGCTCCGGGCCGGTAGCCGCAAAGCTGCAGGAGAGGAGCTGCAATGAGTTACGCAACCGAGCACAAACGCCCCAACCCTATGAGCATGGCGCTCGCCATCGGGGTCAATGGCAGCATCATCCTGGCGGTCGCGCTATCGCCCGTGATTGTCGAGCAGATCAAGCGCGATCCGTTCGAGGGCCGGAGCATCCCCGTCGAGCCTCTGCCCCCCAAACAGGACGAGAAACAGCAGGATACCGATACCAAACCGCTCGACCCGATCTATGTACCGGACCCGGTGATCAAGGACATCCCGAAAGACCCGGTCGACATCCGCACCGGCAATGAAGAAACCAAAGGCACTGTCTTGGCCGACGGCAGCGGCACCGGTGAAACCCTGATCAAGGACCCGCCGCCCGACCCGCCCGCAATCTTCAAGGCGGCCAGCCGTGATCCGCGCTTTGCAAGGGACTTCCAACCCGACTATCCCTCCAACCTGCTGCAACGCGAGATTCAGGGTAGCGCCACCGTCCGCGTGCTGATCGGCAGCGACGGGCGCGTGCGCGAGGCGCAGGTGGTGCGGGCCACCCTCCCCGATTTCGGCAAGGCGACGGTGAAACAGGCTTTGAAGGCTTGGCGCTTCACGCCTGCTACACACGGGGATGTTGCGGTTGAGGACTGGCAGACGCTGAGTGTTCGGTTCACGATCGATTGATGCGCGATAGTTCCTCTCCCCGATGCGGGAGGGGAACTTGCCCACTGGAATTCGCGCGCTGCAATCCCTACACAGGCCGAATGAGTTTCTTCAAAGACGCATCTGTTAAAGGCGGCATAGCCGACTTGTTCGGCTATATGCGCGAACAGCGCGGAGGGCGGTTGCTGATCTTGCTGCTCGCCTGTGTGCCGACGGCGACCATAATTGCGATGTTCTATTTCGACGCGATGGACAAGGCGACCCCGCCACCGCCGACCGTCACCTATTTCGAAAGCTGGCCCGCCGACCGTTCGGTTGAGGAGAGCCTCGCCGCGATCCGCGAATATCAGAAGAAAAAGGACGCGATGCGCGCGCGCGAGCGCGAAGCCTACAAGGCCTTGGGCAGCGCCGTCGGCATGGATGTCGAGAAACTCGACGCCGAGGCCCAGAAAGATGACGCCGAACGCCGCGCCAAGGCTGAAGCCGAAATCGCCGCGCGCGTAGGGGCATCGAAATAGCTGTCGAAGCCAAAATATCTGGCGAAGACCGGCGCTGGCTTGCCGCCGCAATCGCGCTTGCCGAACGCGGCAAGGGGCGGACGGGGAACAACCCTTCAGTCGGTTGCATCATCGTCAAGGACGGCGTCGTCATCGGGCGCGGCTGGACCCAGCCCGGCGGCCGCCCGCATGCCGAGGCGGTGGCGCTCGAACAGGCCGGAAGCGCAGCGGCAGGGGCGACCATCTATGTCAGTCTTGAGCCCTGCGCGCATGACAGCGCGCGAGGGCCTGCTTGTGCCGATACGCTGATTGCCGCCAAACCGGCGCGGGTGGTTAGTGCGTTGACCGACCCCGACCCGCGCACCGCCGGCAAGGGCTTTGACCGGCTGAAGGCGTCAGGAATTTCGGTTGAGCGCGACGCGATGGCTGCCGAGGCGGGGGCCGGGCTTGCCGGCTTTGTGACGCGCATCACTACGGGCCACCCGCATGTCACGCTCAAGCTCGCGACCTCGCTCGATGGCTGCATCGCGATGGCCGATGGCAGCAGCCGCTGGATTACCGGCGAAGCGGCACGTGCTCATGCCCATCTTGAGCGCGCCCGTAGCGATGCCATCCTTGTCGGTGCAGGCACAGTGCGCGCCGATGCCCCCAAACTAGACGTCCGGCTGCCCGGGCTAGAGGCTCGCAGCCCGCACCGTATCATGCTCGGCAGCGGCGACGCGCCGGAGGGGTGGGAGGTCATCCGCACGCCTGAGGATATCGCCAAACTCGATTGCAACAGCCTGATCGTCGAAGGCGGCGCGCAAACCGCCAGCGCCTTCCTGCGCGCGGGGCTGGTCGACCGGCTGATGCTCTACCGCGCGCCGATCCTGATCGGCGGGGGCAAGCCCTGCCTTGGCGATATCGGCCTGACTGATCTGGCGGCTGCACATAGCCGCTGGCAGCTTTCCGACACGCGGATGCTTGGCAAGGATAGATTCGAAGTCTACGAGGCCATCCCATGTTTACAGGCATAGTCACCGACATCGGAACCATCAGAACTGTTACCCCTCGCGGCGACCTTCGCGTCGTAATCGGGTGCAATTATGATACTCAAACCATAGACATTGGGGCATCAATCTCCTGCTCGGGTGTGTGCCTGACGGTGATCGACAAGGGCAGCGATGCTGGCGGCAATTGGTTTGCCGTTGATATCTCTGGCGAAACGCAAAGCTGCACCGCGCAAGGGCAGTGGAGTGAAGGCCGCCGCCTCAACCTCGAACGCGCGTTAAAAGTTGGCGACGAACTGGGCGGGCATATCGTAACGGGGCATATCGACGGCATCGGCGAAGTCGCCTCGGTCACTCCCGATGGCGATTCGCATCTTGTTTCGATCCGCGTTTCGCACGACCTGGCTCCATTCATCGCGGCAAAAGGCTCAATCACCGTCGACGGCGTTTCGCTGACGGTCAACAGTGTGACCGACGCCAACGACGGCCGCGCGCATTTCACACTCAACATCATCCCGCACACCTGGGATGTCACCACGCTCGCCGAACTGGCTGAGGGACGGGCGGTCAATCTCGAGATCGATGTGCTCGCGCGCTACCTGAAGCGCATGGAAGAAGTTCGCGCGAAATAAAAAAAGGGCGTCCCGCAGGACGCCCATTTGCCCTTCTTGGTGCGACCCAAGGGCTTTTCTAGAACGGCAGCCAGCGCTGCTTCTTGGAAAACTTCATATAGCCGACATTGGCCCCCAGTCGCAGCCCGGCGCCAACGCGGATCGGGATCAACACTATATCGCCGCGCCGCAAATAGCTGGCGTTGAACCCGCCCACCAGATAGGCGACACCCTCACCCGAGGGGAAGCGGCGGTACAGATCTTCGCTGTCGTACAGATTGTAAACCAGCACAAAGGTGCTGCCCGCATTGGCGCCTGCGTCAAAGCCGATCGAAGGGCCGGTCCAATATACCGGCTTTTCGCCCTCCACCTTGTGGTGCAGCGTTCCAGAGCCATAGCGCAAACCCACAACCAGCGCGCCACCTCCCTCGCGGCCGACAATATAGCCATTGGGTTTGCCCTGTTTTTTGAGGATATCCTCGATCAGATTACCAAGGCCCTGAGCGCCCTTGCCAAACACGCCCTCGGCGGCACCGATTAGGTCATCTTCCTGATAGGTCGATTGGTCGCCAGCTGGCGGAACGGTGGCGGGCGTTGCTGTACTCTCCATGCCCGGCGCGACCGTTGTATCGCCGTCGATAGGCGGATCGGTGGGAATGTCGCTGGTAGTCGGCGTTTCGACCTTGGGCGGCGTACCCAGGTCGGCATCGATCGCGTCATTGGGATCAACAGTCTGGATTTGCGCGCTGACGGGCGAACCGGCCAGCAACAAGGCGGCAAATGCAAGCGCCAGACGGCTCCCGAATTTTTGCAGGGACAGGCCGGTCATAAGTCGCAATCCTCCATATATGCGTGAAAGCTAACGACGCGCTTAGGGCGCGCACAATGAACGGGCGATGAGTCGAGTCGCTTTCGCGCCCAAACGAGTCAATTTTCGCGCAAGGATATGCGCGGAATAGGCATTGCAGCCCGATGGCTTGCTCGCTATAGGCCCCCGACGCCAATCGCGCAGGAGACGTGGGTGAGTGGCTGAAACCAACGGTTTGCTAAACCGTCGTACTGGTAAATCCGGTACCGAGGGTTCGAATCCCTCCGTCTCCGCCA
>JAGNSY010000026.1 GCA_017987825.1 Sphingorhabdus sp.
AAACTCGCCGACGACCTGCCGCATGTCGTGCAGGCGGATTCGACCGAGGCAGAGGCGCTGCGCGCGCTGGGCGTCAACGAGGTCGACTATGCCGTGGTCGCGATTGGAGCGAGTCTGGAGGGCAGCGTGCTATCGGTCCTCGCGCTGCAGGAACTGGGGATCAAGGATATCTGGGCGAAGGCCTCGACCCGCCAGCACGGACTGATCTTGACGCGGTTGGGCGTTTCCAAAGTGGTGTTCCCAGAGGCTGATATGGGCCATGCGCTGGCGGAGCAGCTTTGCGGGGCGTGAGGGCTAGCTATGCAAATCTTTTTGCCAAGCTCCTGCGGCAACCTTTGCAGACTGCAGACGGATAATTCCTGCCATTCGATACGTCATCTGCCGATGTCTATAATTCTGTCAGAAACTGTTTCGGTAAATTCAAATATGCATCTGGCTGCCCAGTTCGACGACACGATTTACCGGCAATTTGAAATATTCCATCGCGCTTTCCGAACTCTTCATCATCCACGCAAAAAGATGTTCTCTCCACACAGCCATTCCCGCATGGTCTTTTGAGACAATGAATTTCTGTCGACCGAGGAAGAAACTGGTGGTCATGATGTTGAAACGTTCACCAATGTCTGTGAGTCCGGCCAGTTCCTGTGGAATATCTACCTCGTCCATGAAGCCGTAGTTGACGATGACGCGGTAAAACCCCTTTCCGACATCTAACACCTCAAGGCGTTCTGCCTGATCGACATAAGGAATTTCTGCGACTCTGACGGTAACGATCAGCACGCGTTCGTGCATGACCTGATTGTGTTTCAGATTGTGTAGCAGGGCAGAGGGTATGTTGTCGGACGACGCCGACATGAACACCGCCGTATTGCGAATGCGGTGGACCGATGCCGCCGAGTTGATGAAGTCTGACAAAGGCATAGCGGATTCCGCCAATTGGGCGCGCATAAGTTTGCGGCCCGTAGCCCAAGTTGTCAAAACGGTGAACAATATCGCCGCGACCGCCAGCGGCACCCAGCCCCCGTCGGGTATTTTGGTGATGTTCGAGGCGAAGTAGATGCCGTCGACCAACAGGAACAGACCGACGGTGAGAACAGCAAGCCAGCGATTCCAGCGCCAGACCTTGAAGATCAGGAAGCCAAGCATGAGGGCGGTGATCAGCATCGTTCCCACTACCGAAATGCCATAGGCCGACGCCAGTCGCGTTGAGGCGCCAAAGCCAAGGACGAGTACCAGCACCATGATAAGAAGCGCCCAGTTGATCGACGGAATGTATATCTGACCCGCAGCCTTCTCGCTGGTGTGCAAAGTCCTCATACGGGGTAGGAAGCCCAGTTGCATGGCCTGTTGTGTGACCGAAAAGGCACCAGAAATCACGGCCTGGCTGGCAATGATCGTCGCTAGCGTGGCCAGAATTACGAGCGGCAGCCGGGCCCATTCAGGTGCCATCAGGTAAAAGGGATTTTCGACGGCAGCCGGTGTTTCGAGCAACAACGCACCTTGCCCCATATAATTCAATATCAGGCAGGGATAGACTAGCGTCAGCCAGCTGATACTTACCGCCTTGCGACCGAAATGGCCCATATCGGCATAAAGCGTTTCTGCACCCGTCACCGCCAGAAATACTGACCCCATGGCAAGGAAGGCAATTTTAGGGTCGTAGAGGAAAAACTCTACTGCCCAAACCGGGTTGAGGATGCCGATGATACTGGGGTGGTTGGCGATGTTCATCACCCCCAGTCCTGCTAGCGTCGCGAAATAGACGAGCACAATTGGCCCGAACAGCGCGCCGACACGCGCTGTACCTTTTGACTGGATCAGGAACAGCCCGACCAGCACAATCACCGCGATGGGTAGCACCAGCGGTTGGAGCCGCGCCTCGACTATGGTCAGGCCTTCGACCGCGGACAGCACCGATATGGCCGGGGTTAGCATCGCATCCCCGTAAAAGAGCGACGCAGCAAGCACACCCAGCATCACCATCACGGGCGCCCATTTGCTATCTTCGAAATGGCGAGTCATCAGCGCGAGCAAAGCAAAAGAGCCGCCCTCGCCCCGATTGTCAGCGCGCATGGCAACAAACACATATTTGACCGTGACGATCAGCATCAGCGACCAGAAGATGAGGCTGAGCACGCCAAAAACGTGCAGCTGATTCACCGCCATCGGGTGCGGTCCGATGAAACTCTCCTTTAATGCATAAAGCGGAGAGGTGCCAATATCGCCATAAACGACGCCGATGGCGCCGAGCATAAGAACGGCCAATTTTTCCTTTGGGCCATGCTCGGGCGTTGCCGAATTGTGATCATTGTGCGGAGCGGTGTTTGTGTTTTCCATGCACGCCTTTTGTCGCCCAACGGCATAAAGTTTCCATGTGGAATTGGTGAAGGAGGGCATAAAGACCGTCAAAAATTCTCGACTATAGCCCCGTAAAAGCGCAATTTTGGAGCATGAAGATATCGAAGCTGATCTCCCAACCACGCCAGCCCGATTTGGCGTTCCTGCTGACCGGCCATGCGGTGGCAATGCTGCTGGTGGCTGCAGCCACCATAATCGGGCAGCTGGTTGCGAGCCGATGGGGGGCTGATCCGGTCGTGCTGCTCTATATCCCGCCGGTGCTGCTGGTGGCGACCTATTGGGGGCTGTGGCCCTCACTGGTCGGGGCGGCTGTCGCGACGCTTGCCTATAATTTCTATTTCACCGTGCCCATTCACACCTTCCGCATCCAAAGCCCGGTTGATGTGGCAACGGTGGTCATCCTGTTTATTGTGGCGCTGGTTACCAGCCGGTTGGCTGGGCAGTTGCGCGAACAGGCTCAGCTTGCCGCGAGCCATGCTGCACGCAACGCAACCATTGCTGGCTTCGCCCGTCGCCTGCTTTCCTGCACCAGCGAGCGGATGATTGCCGATGTGGTTGTGCACGAATTGTCGCGTCTGTTTGGTTGCAATGCGGTGCTGCTGGTTGACGACGACGAACCGCGGGTTGTGGCGAGCACTTTGGGGAACAGCAAACTCGCCCCCAACGACCTTGCGGCGGCTGCGGTCACGCTGGCCACCGGCGACGCGGTTGGGCGCGGTGTGCGGCGACTTGATCCGGTCGACTGGCAGTTTCGCCCGATACAATCTGCTCAGACCACTTTGGCTGCCATCGGCTTGGCGCGGGCAGATGGCGTTCCGCCGATTTCCGGACATCAATTGCAATTGCTTGAAAATCTGCTCGATCAGGCAGCGCTCGCTATGGAACGCGCGCAGCTGGACCGCGAAGCGCGTGAAGTTGCAAAGCTGCGCGAACGTGATGCCATCCGCTCCTCGCTGCTGGCGTCAATCGGAGAGGATTTTAAGCCCAGTCTGAATGCGATAGGCGCCGCAGTCCGCGCACTCAAACGCGCAGGTGAGGGCGATCGCGCGGTCATAACCAGCATCGCGGCAGAGGCGGCGAAGCTTGACCGCTATGTCGATAATCTTGTCGATGTCAGTCCGAACTCCGAACAAAATCCGCTGCAAGTCGGTGAGGTGACGATCGATCTTTACCGCCGCGTCATACTCAAAAATGGCGAAGAGGTGCATCTGACACCGAAAGAATATGCAGTTTTTGCGGAACTTGCGAAACATGCAGGGCGAGTACTAACTCACGCGCATCTGTTGCGAGCTGTATGGGGGCCGGCACAGGAGGACCAGATTGATTATCTGCGCGTTGCAATCCGCTCGCTCAGGCAAAAGCTTGAAACCACGCCGTCGCAGCCAGAGCTGATCGTTAACGAACCGGCGGTGGGATACCGTCTGGCGGTCTGATCTGCACAAAAAAGCCGCCCGGTCTTGCGACGGGGCGGCTCTTTGTTTGGGCTTTGAAAGCTATCAGGCTTCGTCTTCGCCTGCGTCTGCCGAAAGACCTTCGGCGGCCTTTGCGGCTGCCTGATCGGCTTTCAGCTTTTCGATGCGCGCAGCGTCGGCTTCGTCAGCTTCGTCAGCGGCAGCTTCGCGGGCTTCGGCCATTTCGATGGCCTGGGCTGCGATGTCAGCCTGTTCGTCTTCGAACATCTGGTCGATGACGTTGACGCCGTCCTTCTGCAGTTCGGCTTCGTCGTCCGAACGCGCGACGTTGACGGTGACGGTCACCGCAACTTCGGGGTGCAGAACGACTTTGACGTCGAACACGCCGAGGGTCTTGATCGGGCGTTCGAGCACGATCATCGCCTTCGAAACCTTCGCGTCCTGTGCATTCAGGCCGTCGACGATGTCCTTGACCGAAACCGAGCCATAAAGCTGGCCAGTGTTCGAAGCAGCGCGGATCAGGACGATCTGCTTGCCTTCGACATTGGTTGCATGCTTTTCGGCATCGCCGCGACGGTTGGCATTGTCTGCCTCGATCTTGGCGCGGTTGGCTTCAAAAACCTTGCGGTTGGCTTCGTTGGCGCGAAGCGCCTTTTTGTTGGGAAGCAGGAAGTTACGGGCGTAACCGTCCTTCACATTGACGACATCGCCGATGTGGCCCAGTTTTTCCACGCGTTCAAGCAGGATGATTTCCATGGGTCTTCTCCTTACTTCACGACATAGGGCATGAGGCCGAGATGGCGCGCACGCTTGATGGCTTGGCTGAGTTCGCGCTGCTTCTTGGCCGAAACGGCGGTGATGCGGCTGGGAACGATCTTGCCACGTTCAGAGATATAACCCTGAAGCAGGCGGGTATCTTTATAGTCGATGCGCGGAGCGTCTTTACCCGAAAAGGGGCAGGACTTGCGGCGACGGAAAAACGGACGTGCCATGATTTAGATCTCCTCTTGAGCACGGGGAGCGCGGGCTTCGCGATCACCACGGTCAGGGCGGGGGCCACGGTCAGGACGGTCGCCAAAGCCACCGCGATCACCACGGTCGCTGCGTTCCTGCTTGCGCATCATCACCGACGGGCCTTTTTCATGCTCGTCAACGCGGACGGTCATGTAACGGATCACATCTTCGTTCATGCGGGTCTGGCGTTCCAGTTCGGCGATGGCATCGCCCGAAGCGTCAAGGTCGAGCATTACGAAATGCGCCTTGCGGTTCTTCTGGATCTTGTAGGCAAGGCTGCGAAGGCCCCAGGTTTCGGTCTTCACGACTTTGCCCTGATTCTCTTCGACGATCTTGGTGGCATTTTCAGCCAGCGCATCTACCTGTGCTTGTGACAGGTCCTGACGCGCCAAAAAAACATGCTCGTACAACGGCATGGGCGTCTTCCTTCTCTTACCGATCGCTGACGTCGCCCCATGCGAGCGCCCCTCCGGCTTTCTTCATTTCGGCCGGGCAGTCCCGGGCGAAGGCGGGCCATTAGGCTGGAATGGCGCGGAATGCAAGGGTTTTGGCGGATTTATTGGGGGGTCTGGTTCTCAACCCTGTCGAGTGCTGGCAGCGTCGTGATCCCGCCGCGCGACAGCCACGCCATGAACGCCTCCAGATCGGTTGGGCCGACAGCTGCATTGGTGCCATCCTTGAAGATCGAAAAGCCATCGCCACCGTTCGACAGAAAGTCACTGACCGTCACACGATAGGTCGAGCTTTTGTCCAGCGGCATGCCGTTCAGCGTCGCAAACACCACGCGCTGGCCAATTGGGCGCGACAGATCGTAGCCGAAGCGGAAACCGCTCGACGGCGAAAGGATGCGATACCAGTCGGGATTGTTGAGCTGTTGCTCCAAAACTTCCAAAATCTGCTTCCCGGTCAGCGTCTTGGTGATCAGCGTGTTGCCGAAAGGCTGGGCAGCGAAGACTGAGCCGAAGGTTACTTGGCCGTCCTTGTCCGGCGCCACCTCTGCCCGAATACCGTCGGGGTTCATGAAGGCAATCTGCGCGCCGCTATTTTCGGGACCAGCGGTTGCCGCCAGTTGCGCGTCTGCGATCAGATTGCCGAGCAGGCTCTCGCCGGTCTTGCCACGGTCGCGGGTTGCGGGGCCAGCGAGCGTACCGACCACGCGATTGGCCTCTGCCTTCGCCGCTTCTCTATAGCGACCGGCAAGTGCTGCCAGATCGGCACGCGGGGCAAAGACCGGGAAGCCCTCGACCAGCGGCACATCGCCGCGCGCATTGGAAAAAGCCTCGCTCTGCACCACCACATTGCGCGCGGTTTTGGATAGGACTTTGCCGGTCCGGGGATCGACCTTCAGATCGATGCCGGTCACGACCTGTCCGCGCGAGCCAGCGCTGGTCAGCAGGATCGGGCGGGCCGGATTGATATTGGCATAGTCGCAGACATAGCTCTGATGCGTGTGTCCCGAAACGACCAGGTCGACGGCGGGGTCCAGCCGGTCGAGGATCGGAAATAATGTGCCCGACACGCCATCGCATTTGGGATTGTTGATATCACCGCTGTTGCTGACGCCTTCATGGATCAGAATGACGATAATATCGGCGCCAGCAGCCTTCAGTTGCGGGACCAAGTCATTGGCGGTGTCAGCCTCATCGGTAAAGCTGATGCCCTTGATCCGCCCGGCGGAAACCAGATTGGCGGTGCCCTCCAGCGTCATGCCGATGAAACCGACCGTCACCTGTGTCTTGCCCTTGCCGAAGTTCTTGAGCGAATAAGGCGGGAACAAGGTGCCCCCATCGGCCTTCTTCGTGTTTGCGGCCAGCATTTTGAATTTGGCGCCGGGGAAGGGCTTGTCAATGCGGCAGGGTTCGGATTGGGTGAACTTTTCGCACCCGCCCGATTGCATGCGCAGCAATTCTTCGGTGCCTCGGTCGAATTCATGGTTTCCGACTGCGTTAAATTCCAGTCCTGCCATCCCCATCGCCATGATCGAGGGTTCGTCGAGGAACAGCGAGGATGAAAGCGGCGAGGCACCAATCAGGTCGCCTGCGCCAACTATTACATTGTTCGGGGCATCAGCTTTCAGCGAGTCAATGGCAGAGGCGAGATAGGCGACACCGCCCGAAGGAATGCGAACTTTTTGGCCTGCTGCGCCCATAACTTCGGTCGTCGCCTTCGGCGGATCAAGAGCCCCATGAAAATCATTGATGCCGATGATGCGGATATCAACCGGCGCGACCGCCTCGTTCGCCATACGAGTACTGGCGCAGCCCGAAAGCGCTAATGGTATAAGGAAATAGACCAGCTTTTTCATGCGACACTTGCCTTTACCAAACGCGTTAGCAGATCGGCGGCAAAACCGCTCAGCGTATCATCGCGCGCACCCATGATGACGATGCGGTCGCCGGGTTGTGCCAGCTCGACAATGCGGTTGCCGCAATCTTCGCGGCTCGGAATATATTCCGCCTGCTTGCCTGCCGCGACGACGGCGTCGGTAATCGACTGGCTACCCAGTCGGCGATCGACCGTGCCACCGAAATAGACCGGATCGCACAGGATCAGATGGTCGTCACGGTTGAGGTGCTTTGCAAATACCCCCGCCAGTTCATTGCCCATCACGCGGATCGGACCATAGCCGTGCGGCTGGAAAAAGGCGATGATGCGCCCCGGAAAGGCCTTCAGCGTTGCCAGCGTCGCCGCTGTCTTGTCGGGGTTATGGCCGAAATCGTCGATCACGGTAATGCCACCCGCAATGCCGACAATGTCGAAACGGCGGGCTAGGCCTGCGAAACGCTCAACGCCATGGACCGCCTGCGCCACCGGCACATCGAGCGCCAACGCTGCCGCGATGGCCGCAAGCGCGTTGGCGATATTGTGGCGCCCGGGAACCTGCAATGTCACGGGCCAACTTTGGCCATTGGCTTTCAGTGTGAACCGGCTGCCCAGCGGCATTTCGACCACGTCTATCGCGCGCACATCGGCGCGGTCGGAGAAACCGAAACTGATGGCATTCTTCAAGCCCATCGGGGTTAGCAGCGCCACGGTTTCGATATCATCCGCGTTCCAGATCGCGCGTTTCGCGGTCTTGGCGAAATCACCGAAGAGTTGGCGCAACTCGTCGAGCGACTTATGGTCGAGGCTGATATTGTTGAGCACGGCAACTTCAGGCCGAAATAGCGCAATCGAGCCGTCACTCTCGTCGACCTCGGACACGAAGATCCCGCCATGCCCCACGCGGGCGCTGGCGAATGGCGTGCCATCGGATACGAAATTCTTCATCACCCCGCCATTCATGATCGTCGGGTCGAGGCCCGCATCGGTCAGAATCCAACCGATCATCCCGGTGACTGTAGATTTGCCACTGGTGCCGCCAACTGCGACCGAGCGTGGCGCGGAATTAAACAATTCTGCTAGCAACTCCGCCCGCGTCATTCGCGCGCAGCCCAGTTCGTTCGCCTTGGCGACATCGGGAACGCTGTCTTCAACCGCAGCGGAGGCGATCAGGATTTGGTCGCTGCTGGCCAGGCCGCTGCCATCTTGCGGAAAAATGTCGATACCCAGGCTTTGCAGCCATTCAAACTTGGGAGCGAGCCGCCCTTGGTCAAGCGCGCGATCGGAACCGGCGACAGTCGCACCGCCATCGCGGACGATATTGGCCAGCGGCAGCATGCCCGATCCGCCGATGCCGCAGAAGAAATAGGATTTGTTTTTTGACATCCAGCCCCGCTATTGCGCGAGGGCAATTTTGGCAATCGCTTAAAGGAGAGGGACAATGCGGATCGGCATATGCGCACCATCAACCCCCTTCACCCGAGACGATGCCGCGCGCGTCACCGCGCTGGCGGCGGCAAGCCATCCTGAGGCCGCTCTGGTCTTCGACGACCAATGCTTCATCGAACAGGGCCATTTCGCCGGAAGCGACGCGCAGCGGCTCGAGGCGTTTGTGCGCCTCGCCAACGATCCTGCTTATGATGCGATCTGGTTCGTTCGCGGCGGCTATGGCGCTTGCCGCATTGCCGAAGCTGCGGTGAAACAGTTGAAGGCCCCGGCGAAGTCGAAAACTTATCTGGGCTATAGCGATCAGGGAAATTTGCTCGGCGCGCTTTACAAGGCGAGTATTGGCTGGCCAGTGCATGGCCCGATGCCTGCCGACATCCGGCGCCAAGGCGGTGAAGACGCGGTCAAGCGGTCTTTGGACTGGCTGATAAAAGGCGATCCCAAGTCACTGGAATCACATATAGAAGCTGGCTACAAATATGCCGCCTTCAACCTGATGACGCTCGCCATGCTGGTCGGCACGCCGTTGATGCCGGACCTCAAGGGCCATGTGCTGATGGTCGAGGAAGTCAGCGAATATCTCTATGCATTTGACCGCGCATTTTTCCATGTCGGGGAGCATTTGAAAGGCGCTGGCCTTGCCGGATTGCGCCTCGGCCGTGTCAGCGATGTCCCCGAAAATGACCGGCCCTTTGGCGAGACGGCAGAGGAAATCGCGCAACGCTGGTGCGGCCGTTTTGGCATCCCCTACCTAGGTGAAGCGGATATCGGGCATGATAGCGCCAACAAGGTCGTGACTTTCGGACTTGTTGCTTAGATCGGGTTCCGCAAGTCCACCTGCAACAGGTCATCAATAAACAGGCTGACCAATTCGGCCTGCGTGGTGACGCCCGATTTGGCATAAACATGGCTTAGCTGGGCCCGCACTGTGCCTTGCGCAGCACCGCGCAACCGGGCGATCTCGGCCGCATCACATCCTTTGATCGCGAACAACGCCACTTCAGCCTCGGCATCGGTCAGCTTCCAGTCGCGAAAGCGCATTTCGATATGCTCGGTCAACGCGCCAGAGGCGATCGCCAATATGCGCTCACGTTCCTGCGCCTCGGCGAGCAGGCGGCGGGCCATCAGCGCGCCAATGCCGACGCCAGCGAGCAAGGCAAAGGCGATCAGCGCTTCGACCAATATGTGAAAGTCCATCTCACCTGCCGCCAGATCGCCGATAGCATCGGCAATGAAGAAGATCGCGGCGATTGCCTGAATACCGACGATCACAGCGACCAGACCGGCCCTTGCGGGGCCGGTCGTTGCAGGCGAGTTGGCCTTTTGCGTCATGGCTTCCTTCGGTTCATAAAGGGAATCATTGCTCCCACGGTTCCACGACCATGCCGCATTGTTTCGAACAGGACACCCAATATGTGCAATGCGATCAGCACATAGAGCAGATTGACCGCGATTTCATGGACTTCTTCCAGAACCTCTTCGCCACCTTCGCCAGATTCACCACCTTCCTGCTCCTCACGCTCTTCCTCGCCTTCTTCTTCGGAATAGCTGCGCACCTCGGTCGCAGTTGCCTCATGGGCCTCTCCAGCCTCACGGACGTTAGGATTGGCGGGTGGCGGACCGGCCATGGCGATCCCGCTGGCGATGATGACGGCCAAGCATGACCACAGGATATAGACCATCAAAGTGCCGAGCGGATTGTGTGAACTATGCTGTTGTGACTGCCCCTTTCGGGCTCCGGCTATGTAGCGCACGGCACGCATCGGATTGGGCGGGAAGGCCGAAAAGCGGGCGTTGCGGGTGCCGACAAAGCCCCAAAGCCAGCGCAGCAACAGCAGACCGGCCAGCGCATAGCCCACCCAGACATGCCAGCCCGATCCCTCTTCGGTGAAAAGGGCGTTGGCAATGACGGCAGACGCGACCCCCCAATGGGTCAGTTTGACGATGGGGTCCCACCGTTTTGCGGGTTCGATGACGGACATAGGATGCTCCAGTGGCTGCGGTTTCATTCGCCGTAACTGGAGGGAGCGTGGGTTGCAGTCCATCCGACAGCCGCTGATAACCGGCATTTAAGCAATTGCTTATCAAAATGGATGTTCGGTAAAATAGGGGTGCGAGGCTTTCATTTTGGCCAATTGCGGTTACATTACCCCTATGCAGGGAACACTCGGGAAATTGCTGTCGCATTGGGTCTGGGTTTTGCCCCTGCTTGCTATGATCGGGGTGTTGGCAAGCTTTGGAGCATCGCTCCCGGTCAGCTTTGTAGGACTTTTGCTCGCCGGTGCGGTCATTGCAGCAGTCCACCATGCCGAGCTGGTCGCGCACCGGATCGGCGAACCCTTTGGTACTCTTGTTCTAGCACTGGCTGTAACCATCATCGAGCTAGGACTGATTGTAACCTTGATGTCAGCCGCCGGCGAAGGTGCCGAGAGCCTGGCGCGCGATACCGTTTTTGCTGCCGTTATGATCATTCTCAATGGGTTGATCGGTATCTGCCTTCTTATCGGCGGATTGCGCCACCGCGAACAGAGCTTTCAACAAACCGGCGTCAGTGCTTCGCTCGCGACATTGTCGGCGCTGACGGTCTTCAGCCTGGTGCTGCCCAATTACACCGTGTCGGAAGCGGGCCCCGTCTATTCGACATCGCAACTGGCCTTTGTCGCCATTGTTTCGGTGCTATTATACGGCACGTTTGTTGCCGTGCAGACAGTGCGCCATCGCGACTATTTTCTGCCTCCAAAGGACAAGGCAGCCGATGTGGATGTGCATGCCGATAAGCCAACGGCTGGCGCCGCAGGACTGTCTTTTGCCCTTCTGCTCGTTTGCCTCGTATCGGTTGTAATGCTGGCAAAAAAGCTGGCCACCCCGATCGAAACTATGGTCGATGATTGGGGAGCGCCACGCGCGCTTGTCGGAGTCATCATCGCGGCACTGGTGCTGCTGCCCGAAAGTGTTGCGGCGATCCGCGCGACCCTGGCCAATCGATTGCAGACAAGCTTGAATCTGGCTTTGGGCTCTGCGCTGGCGACCATCGGACTGACTATTCCCGCTGTTGCCGCCCTGTCGATGGCAATGGCAATGCCGATTACCCTAGGGCTCGATAGCAAGTCGATGGTGTTGCTGATGCTGACCCTGCTGGTCAGCGCGCAAGCCTTGGCGACTGGAAAAACAACAATCCTGCAGGGCGTCGTCCATCTCGTCATTTTCGGGGTCTATTTGTTCACAACAATCATCCCCTGACACGCACTCTTGCTTGCATCACGGGCATTCCCGCCATAGGCGGCTGGGGACGACAAGATGCATAAGGGAGCGAACATGCGGGCATTCATCTTTCCGGGGCAGGGCAGCCAGGCTGTCGGCATGGGCAAGGCGCTGGCCGAGGCAAGCGCCGTGGCGCGCGACGTTTTCCAAGAGGTCGACGACGCACTTGGACAATGCCTGTTCAAGCTGATGTGCGAGGGCCCGGACGCCGACCTTACGCTCACCGAAAATGCCCAACCTGCCATAATGGCCAATGCGATCGCGACGTTGCGTGTGCTGGAGAGGGAAGGCGGCGTGAAACTCTCCGAGAAAGCCAGTTTCGTCGCCGGCCATAGCCTTGGCGAATATACGGCGCTCTGTGCTGCTGGCGCCTTCGATCTGGCGACGGCCGCCAAGCTGCTTAAGCTGCGCGGGCAGGCCATGCAGGCGGCGGTGCCGGTGGGCATTGGCGCGATGGCGGCCTTGCTCGGCGCTGATATCGAGAAAGCAGAGGCGCTCGCGGCCGCTGCAGCGCAGGGCGAAACCTGTACCGTGGCCAATGACAATGATCCGTCGCAGGTTGTGATTTCAGGTCATAAGGGCGCGATCGACCGCGCCATCGAACTGGTCAAGGATCATGGCATCAAACGCGGCATCCTGCTGCCGGTGTCCGCGCCCTTCCATTGCCCGCTGATGCAGCCCGCTGCCGACCGCATGGCCGATGCACTGGGGCAGACTGCAATCAATGCGCCTTATGTGCCGGTTTTTGCCAATGTGCTCGCCGCTCCGGTTTCGGAACCCGATGAAATTCGCAAGCTGCTCGTTGAACAGGTCACCGGTCGCGTTCGCTGGCGCGAATCGGCGATTGCGATGCGTGACGCGGGTGTCAGCCATTTCTTCGAATTTGGCGGTAAAGTGCTGTCGCCGATGGTGAAGCGCAGCGCAGGCGACGAGGTCGCGACCACCAGTATCATTTCGATGGACGACATCGAAGCCGCCCTGAAGGAGCTTTAATCCATGCTGTTGCAAGAACGTGACGGGTCTATCCTAACCATCACCCTCAATATGCCCGAAAAGCGCAACCCGATCTCCGATCTGGGCGTGGTCGATGCGCTCTGTGCCGCTTTTGAGGCTGCGGATCGTGATATTTCGGTGCGCTGCGTTATCCTGACCGGCGCCGGAACCGCTTTCTCCGCTGGCGGCGATCTAAAGCAGATGCGCCCTGACAGCGGCGGCCTGCGTTCTGGCAATCCGGTCGAAACCCGCCGCAACTATAAATTTGGCATCCAGCGCCTGCCGCTGATGTTTCAGGCGCTCGAGGTGCCGGTGGTAGCAGCAGTCAACGGCCATGCGATTGGCGCGGGACTTGATCTCGCTACGATGTGCGACGTCCGTGTGGCCGCCGAAAGCGCCAAATTCGCCGAAAGCTTCGTCAAGCTCGGCATCATCCCCGGCGATGGCGGGGCGTGGTTGCTGCCGCGCATCGTCGGTTTTAGCCGCGCGACTGAATTGGCGCTGACGGGTGAGATGATCGACGCGGCGGAAGCGCTGAAAATTGGCCTTGTCAGCCATGTCGTTGCTGATGCTGATCTGCTGACCAAAGCTCGCGAAATCGCCGCCAAGATTGCCGCCAACCCGCCGCACGCCGTGCGCATGACCAAGCGCCTGCTGCGCGAAGGGCAGATGGCGGACCTCAAAAACATCCTCGAAATGTCGGCCGCGATGCAAAGCTTGGCGCACAACACGCGCGACAATGACGAGGCCATCAACGCGTTCATCGAAAAGCGCGCGCCAGTTTTTACGGGAGAATAAGATGTTCGATCTCACAGGCATGACCGCCCTCGTCACGGGAGCTTCGGGCGGTATTGGCAGTGCAATCTGTCATGCGCTGGCCGGGCAGGGGGCAAGGCTGGCGGTTTCGGGCAGCAATGTTGAGAAACTTGAGGCGTTTCGTGCATCATTGGGCGGCGACCATGTTGCGGTGCCTTGCAATCTGGGAGACAAGGACAGTGTCGAGGCGCTGGTTCCGGCTGCACTCGAAAAGCTTGGCCAGATCGATATCCTTGTAAACAATGCTGGCGTCACCCGAGACAATCTCGCAATGCGGATGAAGGATGAGGAGTGGGAAGAGGTGATCAAGATCAACCTCGAAGCCGCCTTCCGCCTTATGCGTGCTGCTACCAAGCCGATGATGAAGGCGCGTTTTGGCCGCATCATCACGATCACCAGTGTGGTTGGGGCAACCGGAAATCCGGGGCAAATCAACTATGCCGCGTCAAAGGCAGGCCTTGTCGGCATGTCCAAGGCACTGGCCGCTGAACTCGCCAGCCGCAATGTCACCGTCAATTGCGTAGCGCCCGGCTTCATTCGTACCGCGATGACCGACGTTTTGCCCGATGCGCAGAAAGACGCGCTCAATGCGCGAATCCCGATGGGGCGCATGGGCGAAGGCAGCGATATTGGCGCAGCCGTTGCCTATCTGGCATCAAAAGACGCGGGCTATGTCACCGGCCAGACGCTGCACGTGAATGGCGGGATGGCGATGCTCTGACCCGCTTCGTCGGCCACAAAAGCACTCCCCCCTTGCCAGCCGCCTTGCTGGGCATTAGGGGCGGATTTCGTTATTCGAATCCCAAACAAGAAGGGGCATAAAATGAGCGACACCGCGGATCGTGTTAAGAAGATTGTCGTCGAGCATCTCGGCGTTGAGGCTGACAAGGTCACCGAAGCAGCCAGCTTCATCGACGATCTTGGCGCAGACAGCCTTGACATTGTCGAGCTGGTGATGGCGTTCGAAGAAGAATTCAACGTTGAAATCCCCGACGATGCGGCTGAAAAGATTTCGACCGTCAAAGACGCGATCGATTTCATCAACGCCAACAGCTGAGTTGGGGCTGCTTTGCGCAGCTAAATGATCGATATTTTCAAACGGCTTTCCGGACAGGCGTGAACCTGCTGGAAAGCCGTTTGCTTTTTTGCTCGCGCTCGCCTTAATGGGCGCGAACCAATTGCACGATGGAGAGCGTCACATGCGTCGGGTTGTTGTTACAGGTTTGGGTCTGGTTACGCCGCTGGGGGGCGATGTCGAAACGACTTGGGCGAACCTTTTGGCATCCAAATCAGGGGCCGGGATGATCACCCGCTTCGATGCGAGTGACCAGAAATGCCATATTGCCTGCGAAGTGAAGCCAAAGGATCATCCCTGGGGCTTTGATCCCGACAAGCGTGTGGACCATAAGGTTCAACGACAGGTTGATCCTTTCATCATCTATGGCATCGATGCCGCGGGGCAAGCACTGGAAGATGCGGGTCTGACCGAGATGTCCGACGAACTGAAAATGCGCACCGGATGCTCGATTGGTTCGGGTATCGGCGGGCTGCCGGGGATTGAGAGCGAATCGCTGGTGCTGGCCGAAAAAGGCCCGAGCCGCGTTTCGCCGCACTTTGTGCATGGGCGCCTGATCAACCTGATCAGCGGCCAGGTGTCGATCAAATATGGGCTGATGGGCCCCAACCATGCTGTTGTAACCGCCTGTTCGACTGGCGCGCACTCGATTGGTGATGCCGCGCGGATGATCAGGGATGATGATGCCGACATCATGCTGGCAGGGGGTGCCGAAAGTACGATCAACCCGCTGGGCGTTGCCGGGTTCGCACAGGCACGTGCGCTCAATTCCAGCTTCAACGACCGCCCCGAACAGGCCAGCCGCCCCTATGACAAGGATCGCGACGGTTTCGTCATGGGCGAAGGCGCAGGCGTGGTGGTGCTTGAAGAATATGAGCACGCCAAGGCGCGCGGTGCGAAAATCTACGCCGAAGTCGTCGGCTATGGCCTGTCGGGCGACGCCTATCACGTCACCGCCCCGCATCCCGAGGGCAAGGGTGCGGAACTTTCCATGCGGATGGCGCTGCGCAAGGCAGGGCTTGCGGCGGGCGATATCGATTATGTCAACGCGCACGGCACTTCGACGATGGCCGACACGATTGAACTGGCGGCGGTGAAGCGCGTATTGGGGGACGATCTGAGTGGTGCATCAATGAGCAGCACTAAATCGGCTATCGGCCACTTGCTGGGCGGTGCTGGCGCGGTGGAGAGCATCTTCTGCATCCTCGCGATCCGCGACCAGATTGTGCCGCCGACGCTCAACCTCGACAA
>JAGNSY010000170.1 GCA_017987825.1 Sphingorhabdus sp.
CGAGCGATGCGGCTTCGGGCGCGCCATAGCCGGTGTTGGCGCCGACGCAGGCATGGAGCCAACGCATCTGGCGCGAATGGATGATGCCCTTGGGGGTTCCGGTCGTGCCGCTTGAATAGATGATGTTGAACGGGTCTTTGGGGCCGCAACCATGCGGTGCTGCTTCGGCGCCCTCTTCTGCCATCCAGCCGAAAATATCCGGATTGTCGCCCAAAGGCGCATCGAGCATGATGGTTTTGACCGGTGGCAGATCGCGGCCTGCAAGGTCCGCCAGCTTGGGCGCATCGATGAAAAGGTGCATCGCGCCCGAATCCTTGAGCATCGCCTCCAGCTGTTGCGGCGTTGCTGAAGTGGTCAGCGGGGCGGCGCATCCCCCGGCACGAATGGCACCCAAATAGGCCAGCGCATAGCGCACCGTGCTGGTGCCGAGGATAGCAACCGCCTGCCCCTTTTGCAGCCCATCGCGTTGCAATTGCGCGGCAATCCGTTCAACCAGCGCCGCAACTTCGGCCCAAGTCAGGCTTTCGGTGCCGTCGTTCAAGGCAACCCGATCCGGCCTCTCGCGGCCCCATGCGGCAATCAAGCCCGTATAGTCGCCAAAGGGTTTTTCCAGTTCGGCCATCGGGTCGAATGTCATCTCATCTCTCTCCAATTTTTCCTTGTCGGGGCGCTAGTGCCAGATTTTGCGTTAGAAGAAAGAAGGAAAAAAGAAAGAAGGGGTCCGCGTCACCCGAAATCGTTGTTTATGATGCGACGTGCGCCGTTTTTGAAATATTCTTCGCCGAAATTGATAAGCTGCCCGATGGGCTGCTTGAGTAGTTTAGCATAGGTCAGTGTCTGCCGGATATGGACGCCTGACAGTTTTTCGAGCGCCTTGAGTTCGATCACCAGCCAGTCATCGACAAACAAATCGACGCGATAGGCATCGGCAAAATGCACCCCGTCAATCACAATATCGACCGGCCTTTGCCGGGCGACTTTCAGTTCTGCACGCTCGAGCCGGAGCGCGAAAACTGCTTCATAAACTGACTCCAATAACCCCGGCCCGAGTTCACGATGTATCTGCAATCCGATGTAATAGACCAACGCAATTGTCCGCTCCCTTTCGCTATGCACGCTAGCACCTTCTTTCTTATTTCCTTCTTTCTCCTAACGAAAATATCCACACCCTTTCGCCGAAAGCAAAGCCCTCAATTACCTAGGTAAATATATGTGGAAAAAGGCCCCTAAAGCTCGCGTTTCTCAACGCCTTCCCCTATAGTCCGCCTATGCAAGAAAACAGCGAAGAGCGTACCGGCGATAGCGCCGCCAATCCCAACCAGAATGAATATGGCGCGGACAGCATCAAGGTGCTGAAAGGCCTGGATGCCGTGCGCAAACGGCCGGGCATGTATATCGGCGATACCGACGACGGTTCGGGCCTGCATCACATGGTTTTCGAGGTTTCGGACAATGCGATCGACGAGGCGCTTGCGGGGCATTGCGATCTGGTACTAATCGAACTCAATCCTGATGGCTCGGTTTCGGTAGAGGACAATGGCCGCGGCATCCCTACGGGGATGCACAAGGAAGAAGGCGTCTCCGCCGCCGAGGTCATCATGACCCAACTGCATGCCGGCGGGAAGTTCGAGAACACGTCGGACGACAATGCCTATAAGGTTTCGGGCGGCCTGCACGGCGTGGGCGTATCGGTGGTCAACGCGCTCTCCGAATTTCTCGAGCTCACCATCTGGCGTGAGGGCAAAGAGCATTGGATGCGGTTTGAACATGGCGACGCGGTCGCGCCGCTGATCGTCAAGGGCGACGCGCCGGTGGTCGATGGAAAGCCCAAAAAGGGCACCCGTGTGACCTTCATGGCGTCGACCGACACCTTCAAAAACGTCACCGAGTTTGATTTCGACAAGCTGGAGCATCGTTATCGCGAGCTCGCCTTCCTCAATTCCGGCGTGCGCATCCTGCTGCGCGACAAGCGCCATGCCGATGTGCTGGAGCATGATCTCTATTATGAAGGCGGCATCGCGGCGTTCGTCAAATATCTCGACCGCAACAAGCAGCCGATCATGCCCGATCCGATTGCGATTTCGTCCGAACGCGACGGTATTGGCATCGATGTGTCGCTCGAGTGGAACGACAGCTATTATGAAAACGTCCTCTGCTTCACCAACAATATCCCGCAGCGCGATGGCGGCACGCACTTGGCAGCCTTCCGCGCAGCACTGACCCGCACGATCAACAATTATGGCGAGAAGTCGGGCATCCTGAAAAAGGAAAAGGTGTCGCTGACGGGTGAGGACATGCGCGAAGGGTTGACCGCGATTGTCTCGGTAAAGCTGCCTGATCCCAAATTCAGCTCGCAGACCAAGGACAAGCTGGTCTCCTCCGAAGTGCGTCAGCCTCTCGAAAGCCTGATGGCGGACAAGATGGCAGAATGGCTGGAGGAAAACCCCGCGCATGCCAAGACGCTGATCGGCAAGATCGTCGACGCCGCAGCAGCCCGCGAAGCCGCCCGCAAGGCGCGCGAACTGACCCGGCGCAAGGGCGCGATGGATATCGCCTCGCTGCCCGGCAAGCTTGCCGATTGTCAGGAACGCGATCCAGCGAAGTCCGAGCTGTTCCTGGTCGAAGGTGACTCGGCAGGCGGCTCGGCCAAACAGGGCCGCGACCGGCATTATCAGGCTATCCTGCCGCTTAAGGGCAAGATCCTGAACGTCGAACGCGCGCGTTTTGACCGGGTGATTTCGTCGAAGGAAGTCGGCACACTGATCCAAGCGATGGGCACCGGCATCCGCGATGATTTCAACCTTGAAAAGCTGCGCTATCACAAGATCGTGATCATGACCGACGCCGATGTCGACGGCAGCCATATCCGCACGCTTTTGCTCACCTTCTTCTACCGGCAGATGAAACCGATTATCGAGGCGGGGCATCTCTACATTGCGCAACCACCGCTCTACAAAGTCGCCAAGGGGCGCAGCGAACTCTATCTGAAAGACGATGCGGCGCTCGACAATTATCTGGTCGACGCGGGGCTTGGCGGCGTGCTTCTCGAAAGCGCGCAGGGACAGCGCAGCGGCAATGATCTGGCCGCCTTGGTCGAACATGCACGGCGGATGCGCAGCCTGATGGCCTATGTGCCCCGGCGTTATGACCCGACCATCATCGAAGGTCTGGCGCTGAACGGCGCACTAGGCCCCGAACTGGAGGGTGCAGAACGCGAAGCCGCCGTTGCCAAGGCTGCAGCCTGGATGGACGCACAGGATAGCGAGAGCGTCTGGACAGGCCGTGTCGCCGAAGAGGGCGGCTATCACTTCGAAAAACGCTGGCGCGGGGTTTCCGATCACCACATCATCGAACGCAGCTTCCTGATCAGTGCTGAGGCACGCAAGCTGCACCGGTTGGCGATGGAAGAGGCCGAGAGCTATCTGACACCCGCCCGCCTGGTCAAATCGGGGGCAGCCGCTACCGAGCCCGAAGCAGAAATTGAAGGCGCAGAGGGCGAGGAAGTGCAAAGCCCCGCCGCGCGCAAGGCAACGGCGGACAAGGCAATCACCCGTCCATCCGAACTGCTCGATGCGGTGCTGGCGGCGGGTCGCAAAGGCCTGTCGATTGCGCGCTATAAGGGGCTGGGCGAAATGAATGCCGAACAGCTTTGGGAAACCACGCTCGACCCGACAGCCCGTTCGCTGTTGCAGGTGACAATCGAAGACAGCCAGGAAGAGGGCGAGATTTTCGAGAAGCTGATGGGCGATGTAGTCGAACCGCGCCGCGAATTCATTCAGGATAACGCACTGAACGTCGCCAATCTGGACGTCTGATCGATTGCCTAGCGGGTTTCGCCCGATGCGCTGACCGCGCTCAGCATCGGGTAAAGATCCTTGCACGCGAGTTCCAAAGCGGCCCATTGTTCAGCGGTTTGGCGCAGCTCGCCTGACGCCAGCGTTTCCAGATATTCGGCCTTGCGCTGACCGAGGTCGGTTTCGACCGCATTGGCATCATTATCGTCTGACAGCATGGCGCGCGCGGTTGCGGCAAAATCGGCAGCAACGGCCATTTGCGCGTCGCCCGCAGCGGCGCCGCCATCCCTTTCCAGACGCTCGCCTTCGATGGTGTGGAACGCGGCGCAGCGCAGCAACGCATCATAGGTTTCCGCATCGGCGGGCTGCGCAAGCAACAGAAAGGGAAGGAAAAGCATCCGAACGCCTTAGCCCAAAGTCATGACCGCCCGCTGAACAAAAGGCTCATTTGGGT
>JAGNSY010000027.1 GCA_017987825.1 Sphingorhabdus sp.
GCAAGCGGATGGGGCAGGAATTTAGCGAGGCGGAAAAACAGGCGCAGCGCATCTGGCGCGGGCGCTACGCCGAATTCAACCTTGTCTATGATCGCGGCACCACCTTTGGCCTGAAGACCGGCGGCAAAGTCGACGCCATATTGATGAGCCTGCCTCCCGAGGTGGTCTGGGAATAGACCCTTGGCTTACTCCCCGATTCCCAACGGCGAAATCGCCGCAATCGTCACCTCGCTCGAAATGACCGAGCGCCCGCCATTGCGTCCAATGCCGGCAGGTGAATTGCGGCTAGAGCGGTGGGAGGCCCCTGCCCTCGAAAAATATCGCCTTCTTTATCGCCGCGTGGGTGAGCCTTGGCTCTGGTTCTCACGACTGGTGATGCCCGATGATGAACTGGCGGCGATTATCCACAATCCCGACGTGATGATCTGGGCCGTAACCGATCGCCGCGGGATCGAGGTCGGCATTCTCGAACTCGACTTCCGTGAAGCTGGCCAGTGCGAACTCGCCTTTTTCGGGCTGATCCCCGCGCTCAACGGCAAAGGCCATGGTCGCTGGCTGATGGCGATGGCGTTGCAGGCCGCATGGGCGCGTAAGGGCGTGGAGCGGTTGTGGGTGCACACCTGCACGCTCGATGCGCCCGGGGCGCTTGGTTTCTACATCAAAAACGGCTTTGTGCCTTATCAGCGCCAACTCGAATCCTTCCCCGACCCGCGCCTGACCGGCCACCTGCCGCGCGAAGCCGCACCGCAAATTCCGATTATCAATTAGGAACCAATATTTTATGCTCCATTATGAAGACATCGTCGTCGGTACCAAATCCAGCTATGGCCGTTATGAAGTCACCCGCGAAGAGGTGATCGAATTCGCAAGCAAATATGACCCGCAACCTTTCCATCTGAGCGACGAAGCCGCAGCCCAAACTTATTTCGGTCGGTTATCGGCGAGCGGTTGGCACACCGGTTCAATGGCAATGCGGATGATGGTCGAAAATATGAAGGTCAACCAGCAGGCAGGCCTTGGTTCCCCCGGCATAGATGAGCTGCGCTGGCTGAAACCGGTCTATCCCGGCGACACGCTGCGCATCGAAAACGAAATACTCTCCAAACGCCGTTCAAAATCACGCCCCGAAATGGGCAGCTTTGTCGGACGCACCACGGTGTTCAATCAGGACAATGTCGCGGTGATGTCGATGGTTTCGACCGGGTTGATTAGAGTTCGCAATCCGGAGGTGGCGGGAGAATAATTACTTCCTCCCAAACAGCTTCTCAACATCTCCCAGCGCCAGCTTTACCCAGGTCGGCCGCCCGTGGTTGCACTGGCCCGAGCGCGGGGTGACCTCCATTTCGCGGAGGAGCGCATTCATTTCGGCTACACTCAACACACGGCCTGCGCGGACTGATCCGTGGCAGGCCATGGTAGCCGCCACAAGGTCGAGACGTTCTTTCAAGCTGATCGCTTCATCATAGCCGGCAAGATCGTCTGCGAGGTCGCGGACAAGCGCCTGGACGTCTTTGGTACCGAGCAAGGCGGGCGCGGAGCGAACCAGCATTGCCGCCGGTCCAAATCGTTCGATTTCAAGACCCAGATCGGCAAATTCGGCCAACCGCGCCTCCAGCCG
This sequence comes from Sphingorhabdus sp., assembly GCA_017987825.1. GTDB lineage: Bacteria > Pseudomonadota > Alphaproteobacteria > Sphingomonadales > Sphingomonadaceae > Sphingorhabdus_B. The sequence continues at coordinate 1,619 of JAGNSY010000027.1, forward strand.
GTCGCAGGCGGTTTCCTCCAACTCGACGACTTCGGGAACAAGTAATCCTTGCGTCGCCACCCTGCCCTGTGCGGTCGCGGCCCGCATCCGTTCGAGCACCAGCCGTTCGTGTGCCGCGTGCTGATCCACGATAACCAGCCCATCCTCAGCCTCGGCCACGATATAGGTCGCCGCCACCTGCCCGCGTGCAACGCCGAGCGGGTGGCGGACGGCTTCGGGCACGGCTTCGGTCGAGGGTTCGGCGCGGCCCATCAAGGGAGCCAGATCCTCACCCGCAATCCCTGCCAGATCGGCATAGCTCGATCGCGCCTCTGCCAATCCGGCAAATGCCGGGCGGCGCGCATAATTGCCCTGATAGGCGGTTGGCGGTGCGGCGAAGATATCGCCTTGCGCTGTCCGCACAGGTTCCTGCTGCCAGTTGGCCAGCGCCGCCTCGGCAGGTCGCTGCACGCTGCGAAAACCAGCCTGATCGATGGCGTGGCGGAGCCCCGAAACGATCATCCCGCGCACCAGCGCCGGATCGCGGAAGCGCACCTCGGTCTTCGCCGGGTGGACATTCACGTCAACCTCGCTGGGCGGCACATCGAGGAACAGCGCGACCACCGCATGCCGGTCCCGTGCCAGCATTTCGGCATAGGCCCCGCGCACCGCGCCAACGAGCAGCCGATCCTTGACCGGCCGCCCATTAACGAACAGATATTGGTGATCGGCAACGCCGCGATTGTAAGTCGGCAGCGAGGCGATGCCGCCAAGGCTGATCCCCTCGCGCTGGAAATCGAGGCCGACGCTGTTCTCTGCCAGTTCGGGCGCGGTCAGCGCGGCAACGCGTTCGGGGCGATCCATCCCCGGCTGCACCGCCAGCGTGCGTCGCCCATCATGTTCAAGCGTGAAGCCGATATCGGGCCGCGCCATCGCCAGACGGCGGACGGCATCCAAGGCAGCCGCATATTCGGCGCGCGGGCTGCGCAGGAATTTGCGCCGCGCGGGTATATTGGCGAACAGGTTTTCGACCCGCACCCGCGTGCCCGGCGGTATTGCCGCAGGCCCTTCGGAAACCAGCTGCCCATGATCGACGACGCGACTCCAGCCCTCTCCTCCGCGCACCCGGCTTTCGACGCTGAATTTCGAAACGCTGGCGATCGACGGCAGGGCCTCTCCGCGAAAGCCCATCGTCAAAACCTGATCGATATTGTCGTCGGGCAATTTCGACGTCGCATGCCGCTCCAGCGCCAGCGCGATTTCGTCCGGGGTCATCCCGCAGCCGTCGTCGGTGACCTCGACCAGATCGAGTCCGCCCGCACCCAACCGGACCGCGATATTATGCGCACCGGCATCAATGGCGTTTTCAACCAGTTCCTTCAACGCACTGGCCGGTCTTTCTACCACTTCACCGGCTGCAATCCGGTTGATAAGCGCGTCGGGAAGCCTTCTTATTGACATCTGCGCGCACCTAGCCCAAGCGCCGCCCTCAAGCGAATCCTTTCATGGTGAAGAAACGCGATTTTGCTGTTTTGAAAGACAGCAAATTCCTGTAGTGCGGCGCGATTGCGACGCGCCGTCATCAAAGGCATTTCAGCCCGCAATCCCACAAACCTCTTTCTGGGTGGAAAATTAGAGAATGTTCAAGCTTTTCCGGTTTGCCTCGCAAGACATGGCAATCGATCTCGGCACGGCGAACACCGTGGTCTATGTCCGCGGCCAGGGCATCGTGTTGAACGAACCTTCGGTGGTCGCCATCGAAACGATCAACGGCATCAAGCGCGTCAAGGCCGTCGGCGACGACGCCAAGCTGATGATGGGCAAGACCCCCGACAGCATCGAGGCGATCCGCCCCTTACGCGATGGTGTGATCGCCGACATCGATGTCGCCGAACAGATGATCAAGCACTTCATCCACAAGGTGCACGGCAAGCCCCGCATGTTCAGCTATCCCGAAATCGTGATCTGCGTGCCTTCGGGCTCGACCTCGGTCGAACGCCGCGCGATCCGCGATGCGGCCTCGAATGCCGGTGCAAGTGCGGTCTATCTGATCGAAGAACCGATGGCAGCCGCTATTGGTGCCGACATGCCGGTGACAGAGCCTATCGGTTCGATGGTCGTCGACATTGGCGGTGGCACCACCGAAGTTGCAGTGCTTTCGCTGCGCGGCCTTGCCTACACCACCTCGGTGCGCACCGGCGGTGACAAGATGGACGAAGCCATCGTCTCTTATGTTCGCCGACACCACAACCTGCTGATCGGTGAAGCCACCGCAGAGCGCATCAAAAAGGATTTCGGCACCGCTCGCGCGCCTGCCGACGGCATTGGTCACACGATCCACATCAAGGGCCGTGATCTTGTGAACGGGGTTCCCAAGGAAATCTCGATCAACCAAGGCCAGATTGCCGAAGCACTGTCCGAACCCATCGGCACCATCGTCGAAGGTGTGCGCATCGCGCTCGAAAACACCGCACCCGAACTGGCCGCCGATATCGTCGATCAGGGCATCGTGCTCACCGGCGGTGGCGCTTTGATGCAGGGACTGGACGAGCATCTGCGCGACGAAACGGGTCTGCCCGTCAACGTTGCCGAAGATCCGTTGACCTGCGTTGCCATCGGCACCGGGCGCGCAATGGAAGACCCAGTCTTCCGCGGCGTCCTCCTCACCGCATAAAGCTGGGACAAGGGGATGGCGCCGCCACGGCATCGGCGCCCGGGTTTTTCCCGAAGAGCGCAATATAGCCTGTTTGTAACCTACGTGCTGGCGATTGCCGGCGCGATTGTGGCTGGCATATTGCTGCTGATCTCTATTGCCGATCCGACGGGTTTTGCCGCACTGCGGGCCGGCGCCGCCGAAGTGACCGCGCCTGTCGCGCGCGGCTTTCACGCTATCCGCCGGAGCATCGCTGGCATTGGCGAGAACACCTCAGCCTATCTTGATGCGGCTTCGCAAAATGCCGCCCTGAAGCGGCAAGTCGCTGCCAACCGCACCAAGCTGATCCAGGCCGATGCGCTGCGCGTCGAGAATCGCGAACTGAAAATCCTGCTCAACCTTCAGCAGGAGGAAGCAGACAATGTCGTAGCAATCGGCAATATGGTCAGCAGCACAGCTTCGAGCAGCCGCCGGATCGCCATATTGTCGGTGGGCAGCAGCGATGGCGTCGCGGTTGGCTATCCCGTGCGGGCCGCACGCGGCTTGATCGGTCGCGTCATCGAAACCAGCCCGACAACGGCGAAGATATTGCTGCTGTCTGATGCGGAAAATGTCATCCCCGTCATCCGGGTGCCCGATGGCTTGCCCGCGCTGGCCAGCGGCCTTGGCGATGGCACGATCATGATCCGGCCTGTGGATCTAGGGGTCAATAATTTCAAACGTGGCCAAGTGGTTACTACCTCGGGAAGCGGCGGGCTTTATCCGCCCAACATCCCCTTTGCGACCGTCGTCCGAAAAACCAATGACGGTGCCCTCGCCCGGCCGATTTCCAGCCCGGCCTCCAGCGAACATGTGATGGTTTTGCGGCCCTATCAGCAAGCCGCAAAGCAAGTGCTCGACACAGCGCTGGAGGCTTTGCCGAAGAGCGAATCGGCCGAATGAACCAGCTGCTTGCAACAGGGCGCAAACTGCTGGGCACGGGCCGCGAATATGAAAGCCGCATAGATCGCGAGCAATCGCCCGCGCGCATGCTGCTTGTCCCGATCCTCTCGGTTATGGCGGGTTCGATGGCGACATCGACTCTGCCATTAGTCGCCGGGACGCCGCTGCTCCCGCCCTTTGGCCTTCTCATTCTGCTCGCTTGGCGGCTGATGCGGCCCGGCATGTGGCCTGCTTGGATCGGACTGCCGCTGGGGTTGTTCGACGATCTGTATAACGGTCAGCCCTTTGGCAGCTCGGCCTTTGTCTGGTCGCTGTGCATGATCGCTATCGAACTGCTCGACCTGCGCGGCGTGTGGCGCGATCATTTGCGGGACTGGCTAATCGCATCGGTGCTGATTATGGTCGCCTTGCTTGCCGGGCTTGGCATCACCGAACTGGCCTACCAAGCGCCGGAGGCTTCCATCATCGTGCCGCAGATTTTCGTCTCGATCCTGTTTTACCCGCTTGCGGTCAGGCTGTGCGCGCATCTCGACGGCTGGCGGCTCGCTACATGAACGAGAAGCGCGGGCCGACAACCGGACAGTTGGAATTCACCTTTTCGCGCCGCGCGCTTTTCATCGGCGGGGTGCAGGCGACGGTCGGAGCGGTGGTTGCCACGCGGATGGCCTATATCGCGGTTGCCGAGAACGAAAAATACAAGCTCGCATCCGAAAGCAACCGCATCAACCTGACGCTGATCCCGCCACGCCGCGGCTGGTTCATCGACCGGATTGGCAAGCCGATTGCCACCAATCGCGCCGATTTTCGTGTCGATATCATTCCCGACCGCTTGCAAAACCGCGAACAGACGCTCGGCACGCTGACCCGGTTGCTCGACCTCAAACAGGAAGATGTTGAGCGGATCGAAAAGGAACTGAAAGAAGCGCAGGGCTTCCAGCCGGTGCAGGTGGCGGCGGGCCTCGACTATGAAAGCTTCGCCCGCGTCAGTGTGCGCTTGCCCGACCTACCCGGCGTTAGCCCAAGGCAGGGCTTTTCGCGTTTTTACCCAAGCGGTGCTGCAGTGGGCCATCTGCTCGGCTATGTCGGTACCGTCTCGGCCGAGGAATATCGGCTCGACAAAAACCCGCTGCTGATCACACCGGGTTTCAAGGTTGGCAAACAGGGTCTTGAAAAGACCATGGAAATGCGATTGCGGGGTAAGCCGGGCGCCAAGCGGACCGAGGTTACTGCGCGTGGTAAGATCGTGCGCGAGCTGTCCACGCGTTCCGATACGCCGGGAAAGCCGGTGCAGCTGACTATCGATATCGATCTGCACAATTATGCTGCGCGGAGATTGGGCGTCGAATCCGGATCGGTCGTGGTGATCGACTGCCTGACCGGCGACATTCTTGCACTGGTCTCGATGCCCTGTTTCGACCCGAACAGTTTCTCCGAAGGCATTGGCCGCCTCGAATGGAAGATGCTCAATTCGGACGACCGCATCCCGATGCTCAACAAGTCGCTGCAGGGGCTCTATCCACCCGGATCGACACTGAAGCCGATGGCGGGGTTGGCCTTCCTGAAGCATGGCATCGATCCCGAGGAGACAGTCAGCTGCGGTGGCGGCTACCGGCTTGGCAATCGCGTCTTCAAATGCCTTGGCAGACACGGATCGATGAACATGCGTTCGGCCATCATGAAGAGCTGCAACACCTATTTCTATTCAATGGCCAACCGCGTCGGTTATGATGCGATTGCGCCGGCAGCAAAGCAACTCGGCCTCGGTCAGGAATTCCCCCTGCCCTTCCAGTCACAACGCTATGGCACAATTCCCGACAGCACCTGGAAGCAGAAGAAATATGGTCAGGAGTGGAGCCGATCAGACACGCTGAATGCGGTCATCGGACAGGGCTATGTCAGCGTCAGCCCCTTCCAACTGGCCGTCATGGCCGCGCGGATCGCTTCGGGGCGGATGCTCGAACCCGAAATCCTGCTGAAACAGCGCGGCGCAGCCCAGCATCTGCCCTTCCCCGACGAGCATTTGCAGGTCGTTCGCGACGGCATGGATCTGGTCGTCAACGGCGCGGGGACCGCAGTGCGTAGCCGGCTCGATCTGCCCGATGTCACCATGGCCGGAAAAACCGGCACGGCACAGGTGCGCGCCATCAAAGGCGGACAGCGGGGCCAGAGCGGCGCGCGCAAATATCGCGACCACGGCCTGTTCGTCTGTTTCGCGCCGGTCGCGCAGCCGCGCTATGCGGCGGCAGTGGTAATCGAACACGGACTAGGCGGCGCGCGTGCGGCTGCGCCAGTGGCAAAGGATGTGCTGACTTTTCTCTATGATCGCGAAAAGGCGATGGCCTCGCTGGAAGCACTCGAGGCAGGCTGGGGCGGCGGCATCGAAGAACGCATGGCGCGCCAATATGCCGCTTTCCAGGCTGGGCAAGGCGTGCCCGCTACCGAACGGAGCGAGATGTGAACGGCATCGTTCCGGCCCCGATCGCGGCACTTCCCTGGCGCGTCATCTTTGTGCTGTTCGGCCTCGCGACCTTTGGAACTGCTGTGCTCTATTCGGCTGCGGGGGGCAGTTTCGCGCCTTGGGCCGGAAACCACTTCCTGCGCTTTTGCGTATTGATGACGATGGCCGTGGTGATGTCGCGCCTCCCCCTCGATTTCTGGAAGAAAATCACTTTCCCGCTCTACATCATATTGCTGCTGATGCTGGTCGCGGTGGAGTTGATTGGCTTTGCAGGCGGGGGTAGCCAGCGCTGGATCAACCTGGGCATCATCACCTTTCAGCCTTCCGAGCTGATGAAGCCGACCGTGGTGCTGGTCACCGCATGGTTTTTCGACCGCCTGCCGCCATCCAAAATCACCGGCTGGGACGCAATTTGGCCAGTCGCCATCATGTTGGTGGTGCCGAGCATCCTCGTCATCATCCAGCCCGATTTCGACGCGGCCTTGGCTTATATTTTCTGCGCAGCAGTCGTCGGATTCCTTGCTGGCTGGCCGCTGATCTATTTTATCGGTGGAGGGCTGGCAGTTGCCATCCTCGCGCCGCTGGTCTTCTTCTTCGGCCTTCGCCCCTATCAGCAGGACCGCGTCCTCATCTTCCTCAATCCAGAAAATGATCCGCTAGGCGCAGGCTATCACATCACCCAATCCAAAATCGCAATCGGATCGGGCGGGATATTCGGCAAGGGTTTCGGTAACGGCACGCAAAGCCATCTCGACTATCTGCCCGAAGGCCATACCGACTTCATCTTCGCAACGATGGCGGAGGAATGGGGCCTGTTCGGTGGACTGATCATCATATCACTCTATGTGCTGCTGATGCGCTGGGGCCTGAAAGTGGCGATGGAAAGCACCAACCGCTATGGCCAGCTGGTTGCGGGCGGGCTGACCTGCACAATATTCTTCTACATCATGATCAACCTGCTGATGGTCGTCGGCTTCGCCCCCGTCGCTGGCCTCCCCCTGCCCTTTGTGAGCCACGGAGGTTCGTCGATGCTGACCATGATGATCTGCGTCGGCATCATCATGTCAATCGAACGCCACCCGGGACGGCGCGCCTTTAGCTAAGCTCAACAATTGGTCGCAACCGGGATTGACATCCGAACCGAATCCCGCCAAAGGCGCCCCTCCAAACCGGTGCGAAGGGATCTGCCCCGCACCTGAAATGGGGACGCTTAGCTCAGTTGGTAGAGCAGCTGACTCTTAATCAGCGGGTCGTGGGTTCGAACCCCTCAGCGTCTACCATTTTTTCCTTGCTATCAGCCAGTTGTCGAAGGCAATCGGGGGTTAGGTTCAGGAGCGCTGTCGCCCGGGTTACACCAAAGGCGTTTTCGGCCTTCAAAATTGAAACCCCGTGCACCCCGCCTATCACTTTCCGCTCCTCTGCCCAATTGACCGAAGGGCCGGAGGGGTATTTGCTACCGCACGCGCCCGATAGACTTTATTCGTTTGCATCGCGGACTCGATTAGAATTGTAAATGTGCATAACCTGTCGCTTTTCCGTAACATTAGTGAAGCATTGCTAGATCGTAGCAACAGGAGGCTCCATTGAAGGTCAAAGACGGAGAGGCCGCTGACCGTATTTCGACGGACTTCAGATATTTTAATCGCGAAATCAGCTGGCTTAAATTTAATCGACGCGTCCTCGAAGAGGCGGCAAATCGAAACCATCCTCTTCTCGAACGCCTCAGGTTTCTGTCCATTTCAGGCAGCAACCTCGACGAGTTTTTCATGGTTCGCGTCGCGGGCCTGCGTGGCCAGCAAATCCGCAAAATCGAAGAGCTTTCGGTCGACGGTATGACCGCCAGCGAACAGCTGGAGGCAATTACGGCGGAAGCCGATTTGTTGATGGCCGATCAGCAAAAGCTTTGGCAGCAATTGCGCAAGCAGCTGGCAAAGGAGGGCATCGCGGTCATCGACCCGGGCGAGATCGGCAAAAAGGCCGAAACTGCCGTCGAACAGCATTTCCGCGAACAGATTCTGCCCGTGCTTACACCGCAGGTTCTTGACCCCGGCCACCCCTTTCCGTTCATCCCCAATCTCGGACTCAGCGTCATCTTCGAGATGCGGCGGTTGCACGACAAGGAATTGGTGCGGCAATTGGTCATGATTCCCGCAGCTTTGCCCCGTTTCATTCGCGTGCCCGGCCAAGGTTGATCAGTCGTGCGGGATCATTATGCGGAACGCTTTTGGCAGACTGGATTTGGCGCAATGCCGTTTCATTTTCATTGGCCATCAACGCCTCAAAACCGAGAGCTCCACGCTCATATCCGATTTCGGCCGAGGAATTTCCGGCAGAAGCGCTCGCCGCCGCCAGCGTAGCCGACGCAAATGCAAATCCGATCAAAACCATTTTCATAGCGACTCTCCTATCCGCCATTTGATGATTGTTACACTATCATTACACGGAGCCCGAAAGAAGGCTTGTAACCGGAAAATTACATCAATAAGTTGTTATAAATACGTTATTTAATTTTATCAACAGCTGTATGTCACCTATACGACAACACCATGTCGTTTACATGACTTTTGCGTGAATTTTTTCGCATCCGCGCACCCAATCGACACCGATCATTTGTGGGCAGATGAAGACAGCTAAGATCGCAAGCGGACTCAACTCGCTCTTGATCAAGGGGCCGTGGGCTCGAACCCCTCAGGGTTTACCATCTTATTCTCTGGATCGGTTAGTTCGCTATAGCGTCTTGATAATCGCCGAAAAATCAAGACCACCCTGCCCGGCCTTGTCGAAGGCGTCGTAGAGGGCAGCGGCCTTCTCACCCATCGGCACATCGGCATCGACCGAGGCAGCGGCCTCCATCGCGAGCTTTAAATCCTTGAGCATCAGCGCGGTAGCAAAACCGCCCTGATAGTCGCTATCGGCTGGCGATTGCGGGCCGACGCCCGGGACGGGGCAATAGCTCGTCATCGACCAGTTCTGCCCCGATGCCTTGGACGAGATGTCGTAGAAGGTTTGGAGGTCGAGGCCGAGTTTCTCGGCAAGCTTGAACGCCTCACAGGTTGCGATCATCGACGCGCCGAGCAGCATGTTGTTGCAAATCTTCGCGGCCTGCCCTGCCCCTGATGCCCCTGCGTGGATCACAGCCTTGCCCATCGCGGCAAGGATGGGTTCGGCACGTACAAAGGCACTGTCGCTGCCGCCCACCATGAAAGTCAGCGTGCCGCCATTGGCCGCCGCTATGCCGCCAGAAACTGGCGCATCGACCATCTCATAGCCTGCCGCCGTTGCATCCGCGGTCACCTTGCGCGCAGTATCGACATCGATGGTCGAGCAATCGAGCAGGATCGCACCTTTGGGCGCGTGGCCGATTACATCGCCTTCGTACACGGCGTCGACAATCTTACCGTTGGGGAGCATTGAGACCACGGCTTCCGCATCGGCCACTGCCTCGCGCACGCTGGTGAAGGTCGCACAGCCATTCTCCTGCGCCCGCGCCAACGCTTCTGCAGACAGATCGAACGCGTTCACGCTGTGCCCCGCCTTCACAAGGTTCGCGGCCATCCCACCGCCCATATTGCCGAGACCGATAAAGGCTATTTTCATTGGCGTAACAAATCCCTTCCAACGATCATCCGCATCACCTGATTGGTGCCTTCAAGGATCGAGTGGACGCGCAGGTCGCGCCAGAAACGCTCGATCGGATAGTCGCGCAAATAGCCATAGCCACCGAACAACTGCAGCGCCTTATTGACAATCTCGCTGCCATTGTCGGTCGCAAGCCGTTTCGCCATTGCAGAGAAGCGGCTCTTGTCTGGCGCATTGGCGTTCACCTTGCATGCGGCCATATAGAGCAGCGCGCGAGCCGCTTCGAGGTCGGTCGCCATGTCGGCGAGCATGAACTGGGTGTTCTGAAAGTCGGCAATCGGCTGCCCAAATTGCTGGCGTTCCTTGGTATATTTGACCGCTTCGTCGAGGCAACGTTGCGCGCCGCCCAATGAGCAGGCCCCGATGTTCAATCGCCCGCCATCAAGCCCCGCCATCGCAAAGCGGAAGCCATCGCCTTCAGCACCAACGCGGTTGGCGACTGGCACGCGGCAATCCTCAAAGATCACCTGCGCGGTAGGCGATGCGTTCCAGCCAAGTTTCTTCTCCGGCGCGCCAAAGCTGAGGCCGGGAGTATCTTTGTCAACGACGAGGCAGCTTATGCCCTTCGCCTTCTCATCGCCGGTGCGCACCATCACGACATAGATGTCATTATAGCCTGCGCCTGAAATGAACTGCTTGGTGCCGTTGAGGACATATTGATCGCCATCGAGCCGTGCGCTGGTCTTCAGCGCCGCTGCATCCGAACCCGAACCCGGTTCGGTCAAGCAATAGCTGGCGATCTTTTCCATGCTGACCAGATCGGGAAGATAGCGCGCCTTCAGCTCTGCCGAACCGAAGGTGTCGATCATCCATGCCGCCATATTGTGGATCGAGATATAGGCGCTGGTTGCGGGGCAGCCATAAGCCATCGCCTCCATGATCAACGCCGCCTCGAGCCGCCCAAGCCCGATCCCGCCATTTTCTTCCGAGATATAGATCGCACCGAAGCCAAGCTCACCCGCCGCCTTCCAGACATCGACCGGATAATGGCTTTTCTCGTCCCACTCGCTCGCAAAGGGCGTGATGCGATCTGCGGTAAATTTGCGCGCCATATCCTGAATGGCACGCTGATCGTCAGTAAGGTCGAACTGGTTGGTCATTGCTCTACTTTTCCTTCAGCACCTGTTCGTTGAACAGGGCCGCCATCAATTTTGTGTCGTTGCGTGCATACCAACGCGGCGCTGGCAAGCCTTTCTGCCATGCCATCAATTCAGTCAACGTTCCCTGATGCGAAGGCACGTCGGTCAGCACGTCGCCGATCGGATCGGCATAAGCAGTATCGGCCGAAACAATCGCCCACCCGTCTGCCCGCAAGGCGGAAACAAGATCGCCGATAAACAATGCAGCAATATCGGTTTCGTGCAGCAGAAGCATATGCGCAGGCGACCTGCCAGTCGTCTTTACGGCCAGCTGATCATAGAAATTGGCCGCTTCGACATGCGTTGTGACATAGAAATTTCGCAGCGCTTCCATATCCATTGGCTTGCCATCCGCCTTGGCCTTGCTTGTCAGCGCTTCGATATGCCAGTCGCAGCCATCAACGGTGACGTAGCCGTTGCGAAGGCCTCGCGCTTTCAGGCCTGCCCGAACGGCGTCGCGCTTTTCCTTATCACTGCGGCCTTCGTTCAAATAGGGATAGCGGAACCAGGGACGGGTACCCTTGCGGTCTTTCAGCCAAGCGTCGGCCTGATCGATATCGGCGAGATAGACTTCGACGGTGGAGTCGGTCAGTTGTGGGTGCGAATAGCTATGGTTGGCGATCACATGCCCGGCACGAACATAGGCCTTGATACGTGCCTCTCCGCCCAAACCGTCCGGATCGCTCAGCTTTCCCGGATTGAGGAAGAAAGCCGCCTGCTTGACCTTTGCCTTTTTCAGCTGGGCAATCAGCCGTTTGCTGCGTTCGTCGGGCGAGAAAAACGCTCCCCGCCCACGAGGCACGTCGTCAAAGCTCAGCGCGATGCGTTTTTGCGCGCTGGCAGGAACCGCTAACGCCCATATTGCGCAAAGCAGGAGCAGTAGCCGCACGGCTTCACCCCATCGTCGGAATGATGAATGCATTGGTCCCGTCGGGCGAACCATCGGGCCAGCGGGCGGTGACCTTCTTGACCTTGGTCCAGAATTTGATGCCTTCCATGCCATATTGGTCGGTGTCGCCAAAGCCGGAGCGTTTCCAGCCGCCAAAGCTGTGATAGGCAACCGGCACCGGGATCGGCACGTTGATGCCGACCATGCCGACATTGACACGGGCGGCAAATTCGCGCGCCGCATGGCCATTGCGGGTGAAGATCGCGACGCCATTGCCATATTGATGCTTGCTGGGAAGGCTTACCGCCTCCTCAAAATCCTTCGCACGCACCATCTGCAGCACGGGGCCGAAAATCTCTTCCTTATAGCTTTCCATGTCGGTGGTGACATGGTCAAACAGGGTCGGGCCGATGAAATAGCCTTCCTCATGCCCCTGCAGCTTATAGCCGCGCCCGTCGATGACCAGTTCGGCGCCTTCATCGGCGCATTTCTGGATCCAGCCTTCGACCTTTGCCTTGTGCTGTGCGGTGACCACTGGGCCATAATGCGCCTCGGGATCGGTCGAGATGCCAAGCTTGAGCGCATGGATCGCAGGGATCAGCTTTTCCTTGAGGCGTTCGGCGGTATCCTCACCCACCGGCACGACCACAGGGAGCGCCATGCAGCGTTCACCCGCTGAACCAAAGGCAGCCCCCGTCAAATCATTCACCACCTGATCTAGATCTGCGTCGGGCATCACGATACCGTGGTTCTTCGCCCCGCCCATCGCCTGCACGCGCTTTCCGGCGGCGACACCGCGGTTATACACATAGTGCGCGATGTCGGAGGAGCCCACAAAGCTGACCGCGCTGATCGCCGGATGGTCGAGGATCGCATCGACCATTTCCTTGTCGCCATGCACGACCTGAAAGATGCCTTCGGGCATGCCTGCCTCAAGGAACAGTTCGGCGATGCGGTTTGGCACGCTCGGGTCGCGCTCCGATGGTTTCAGAATGAAGGCGTTGCCGACGCTGGTGCACACCGCGCCCATCCACAATGGAATCATTGCGGGGAAGTTGAACGGTGTGATGCCGGCTCCAATTCCGAGCGGCTGGCGCATCGAATAGACATCGATGCCCGGGCCAGCACCTTGCGTATATTCACCCTTCAGCACATGCGGCAGGCCGCAGCAGAATTCGACGACCTCCAACCCACGCTGGATATCGCCCTTGCTGTCGGCGATGACCTTGCCATGCTCTGCAGAGAGCATATGCGCCAGTTCGTCCATATGCTTCTCAATAAGCACCTTGAAATCGAACATTACACGCGCACGGCGCTGCGGGTTCATCGCTGCCCAGCCGGGTTGCGCCTTTTGCGCGGCGGCCACGGCCAGATCGAGCACCGCCGCATCGCCGAGCGCCACACGGCCCTGCACGCCGCCATTATTGGGGTCCATGATGTCGCTGAACCGCGAAGCCGCAGGCGCACCGCCCACAAGGAAATGGTCAATCTGGCGCATGGAAACCCTCTCTCAAAAGCGTGACAGGCTAATGCGGGAATCCACAATTGCAGGCAAGGGATATGTTTGCTATGCACAGCTGCAATTATGCAGGTGCGCGACTGGAACGACTATCAGGCATTCATTGTCGTCGCGCAAACCGGGCAAATCGCGCGTGCCGCCAAGAAAATGGGTGTCGATGCAACAACAGTCGGCCGGAGGTTACGAAGGCTGGAAGGGCAAATCGGTTCGACGCTGTTCGAACAAACGCGCGAGGGACAGGCGCTTACCGAAGCCGGAGAGAAGCTGCTCGCCTCAATAGAGATTATGGCAACGGCAGCGGAAACCGCGCAGTCAACACATGCCAGCGGTCGCGGCCTAAGCGGAACGTTGCGCATCAGTGTTGCCGAAGGCTTTGGGTCATGGTTTTTGACCCGCCACATCCCAGCATTTGTAGATCGATTTCCAGACCTTCATCTGGATCTTGTAGCTAGCAGCGGCTTCCTCAGCCCTTCCAAACGAGAAGCAGACATTGCCGTAGTCCTATCACGACCAAAGGCCGGGCATGTCATCGCGCAAAAACTCGCAACCTACAAATTGCGGCTGTATGCTAGCAAAGCCTATCTTGCGCAGAATGGCTCACCCTCTGCTCTCAACGAACTCGGAACACAGCATCATTTGATCGGTTACATTCCCGACCTGCTCTATGCGCCAGAGCTTAACTATCTCGACGATCTGGTATCTGGTCTGAAACCCGACATCAGGTCTTCGAGCATCATCGCGCAACACAGGTTGATTTCAGTCGGCGCAGGCATTGGGGTTCTACCGCGTTTTATCGGAGATATTGACGAAACACTGATACCAATATTCCCTGAAAGCAACATCAGCCGGAATTTCTGGCTGGTCACTCACAAAGACAATCAAGCTCTCGAACGAATCAAAGTAGGCAAGAGATGGCTAACCGAAATAGTACAA